>JBLNAZ010000066.1:0-10941 GCA_050259615.1 Syntrophomonadaceae bacterium
ACCCGAAGCTTAAAAGTTTGCTGTCCCATACCACCCCTGGCTTTAAGGCTCGTAATGTAAAGAGCATGAGTCCAAGTCCCAGCATGCCATACACACCGAAGAGTGCAGCGTGGCCGTGAACGGGAGTTGTGTTCAAGCCCTGCATGTAGTAAAGTGCAACAGGAGGATTGATCATGAAGCCGAAGAGTCCTGCGCCCAGCATATTCCAGAATGCCACGGCGATAAAGAAGTAGATGGGCCATTTGTAGTTAACAACCCATTCCTTTGCTTTTAAGAGCTTATAGTTTTCCCAGGCCTCGTAGCCTACAAAGAGCAGCGGTACAACTTCAAGCGCACTGAAGACCGAGCCCAGTGCAAGCACGAACGTCGGCGTGCCGGAAAAATACAGGTGATGCAGTGTTCCAATGATACCGCCTGATAAAAATATGGTTGATGAAAGCACTGCTGCCTGTCCTGCCGTCTTTATGTTCAAAAGTCCAAGGCGTGCAAAGAGGAACGCAATTACAACCGTTGCAAACACTTCAAAGAATCCCTCGACCCAGAGGTGAACTACCCACCATCTCCAGAACTCTGCAACTGCGAGGTTTGTGTGCTTTCCGTACATTAAAGCCGATGCATAAAAAAGCGCAATTGCAACTGACGAGATGAGGAAGAGTGTAAGAATAGGTTTCTGTTCGTCCTTTTTCTTGAGTGCAGGCTTAAGTGCACGAACCATCAGGAAGAGCCAGAGTACAAGTCCAATGAAAAGCGCTGCCTGAAAGAATCTTCCAAGGTCGATATATTCATAACCGCTGTGACCGAAATAGAACCAGAATTTGTCGGGCATAAGACCCATGATGCTCATCCACTCGCCGGCCATTGAGCCGAGCACAACGACAACGAGAGCGCCAAAGAGAACGTTTACACCAAGCCTCTGTCCTTTTGGTTCAACACCGCTTACGGCAGGACTGATATAAAGGCCCGCGGCAAGCCATGCTGTTGCAATCCAGAAGATGCCCAGCTGTGTATGCCACGTTCTGACTACGCTGTAAGGGAGTATCTTTGCGATATCAATTCCGTAAAATCCGTTTCCTTCAACGCCGTAGTGAGCTGTTATTACGCCCATAAGGATCTGAAGGAGGAAAAGTCCCGCCACCGTCCAGAAATATTTTACAACAGCCTTTTGCGAAGGAGTTGCCTTTGATCCAAGAAGCGGATCCCTCGATGGATAGATCTGTCCCGGATGCTTCTTTTCCCTTGAGGCATAGAACCATGCCATGCCGCCGATGCCGGCCAGGAGCATAATAATGCTTACGCCCGTCCACACAACCGAATCACCCGTAGGTTGATTATCCACAAGTTTTTCATGCGGCCAGTTGCTTGTATAAGTAATGTTGTCGTTTGGGCGGTTGGTTGAAGCGGCCCATGAACTCCAGAAGAAGAAAGCCGAAAGTTCGCGGAGCTTCGCGGGGTTGGTAACGGCGCCTTTGGGAATAGCATAACTGTTATTTCCCTGTGTAAATAGCGCGCTGTAGTATTTTACGTTATCTTCAATTGCCCTGGCTCTTACATCTTCAATTCTGATCTGGTTTGTTGAAGCATCGTATGTGTTTGTTCTCATCATTTTTGCAAGGCGTGCCTGAAGGAGCGACTGTTTTTCAACGTCGAGCTGATCGTAAGTGCTGTTGTAGTCAGACTTTGACCAATCATTAAGAATAAACATTGCTTCGCGGTGCAGCCAGTCGGCTGTCCAGTCGGGAGCCGTATAGCTTCCATGGCCCCAGATGGAGCCAACTTCCATACCCCCCATTGCCTGCCAGACGTTCTGCCCTTTTTCGATTGACCCTGATTCGAAAACCTCCTGGCCGCCTGCGGTTACGACTCTGTCGGCAATTGGAGGCGCCTGCTGGTAAATTTTTGTTCCGACCCATCCGAGTACGGAAAAGGATGCCAGTATTACCAGGATAAATCCCATCCAATACTTTTTCATTTCTTATTCTCCGGTTTTAGTATTTTTTGATAATATTATAAACTCTTTAATACAAAATTATTCACCGGCGCACGGGCATTCCTTGACTTAAGTCAATTTCGAATTGATTTTCGGATTTTTTAGTCGGAATTAGAAATGGATCAAATAATTATGGGGGCGGGCGCCAAAGAAAATTATGAAATAATGCAAAATTATCCGGCTATGTAACAGATGGAGAACCGCTATAGGCGGTTCTAAAATGGTTTGGGATATTCTTACCCAGGGTTTTGGCCATCGCCTTTGGCGATGGCGGGCAAACCCTGGGCTACAGATAGAGAACCACTCCGTGGTTCTGAAAAATAGATTCTAAAACGCTATCGTAAAGAGGTTCATGTTGAATTGGAGTGTGCTGTTATAAAGGTCTTTGTGCGAGTTTGAATTTACGGCGCGCCCTATGTTTTCTGCATAAGAATAGTAATCCCTGTAAGCCGGGCGCGGGACCAGGAAATTAGCATAGACCAATGCGCCGATAAGCGGGCCGGAAAAGGCAATTACATAAGGGACAGCTGAATTCTTTTTGTACACGAGAGCTGCAAGCCCGACGCCGCCAGCAGTTCCAACAAAAGAGGATGTAAGGGTGCCAAGGAAGGATACATTTGGGTTATCGCTATGCGCCACCACATAAACTCCCAGTGCATTTCCTGTAATATAGCCGAATCCGGCTCCCAGGGCGACCCAGCCCAGGGCACCCAAGCCCCGGTTCTTTGTATCCAGTGTACTAAGGCCGGCAAACAGGTACGCGCCAGGCAGTGCAGTTAAAAAACCTGCCGCCGGGCCTAAAACCACCTGACTTATTATTGGTCCGGCTGAGGATTCGCGTCTTTGAACCGGCTTGCGCATAAAAATGAGGGAATCCTTCTGAACATAACGGTTTATCTCTTCAGCGCTGAAAGGCCTGTCGAGCACGTCTGTACTTCCGCCTGTAACCACTTTCCAGATTCCTCTTTCATTTGCCAGGGCATCCTGTTCAGCATCCCTGTATTCATTATAGAACGTTCTGGGAACCTGACCTGTAAATCTGCCGAAGCCCTGTGAAAGATACTCCTTATTATAATCCAGAAGTCCAAGAGGGTAGTGTTTCTGCATTATTACCAGCTCGCAGCCTTTAGTGCTGTCCTGCGAAGTAAGAGGATTAACGTCAAAGAATCTGTTAAGAAAAACCGACCTGGCGTAAACAAGAGCCTTATCGGCCACACTTCTTAAGTAGCGGTCGGGATGGTTCAAATTAGGAACGTCCAATCCCGCCAGTTTTATTATTCTTCCGTCACCAGTTTCAAACAGATTGGAATCAATAATCTTTTTAATCTTTACCGTCTGTGCTGATACAGAAGCACATAAAATGAGCATGGAAAAAAACAGGGATAAACTTTTTCTCATTAAACTCCCCTATTACAGATTAGTGAAAGCTATCAGTATGCAAATCTAACCCTGAACTTCAGCACAGTTTCCTCATTCTTCTTTACCGGCACCTTAAAGGTAACCGTCTGGGCGTCTTTTTTCTGGAAATTTATTGAAGAAGAGAGAATTTCCCAGTTAAGGCCGAGGAATCTTTCCACTTCTACCGTAATATCCTCTTTTTTCCTGTTCCTGAGTTTAATTTCAAATGCCTGCTCATAAACCTTGTCGGATATGCGCACGTTTTCAGTCTGTGTTTCTTCTGCAACAATGTCGAATGCGTCGCCAATCTTAAGTTTTATGGTTTCATCCTTCGGCGTATGATCCACCATATCCTCGCCCACAAACTCAACTGTTTTGCCGTCGGACTTATAAACCCTTACTTTGCCTGCCGGTATAGGCATGCCGAGGTTGTTTTTCTGCGTGTTTTCGAATTCAACTGCAACGGCTACTTTCGGTTTCTGACCCTGCGGTCCGTATGAATAGTACGGGAATCCGCTTTTGAACAGATATTTTTTAGTTACGTTAATATTATCCGCCTGAAAAAGCGATATCTGTTTTGTTTCATTGTTATTAAGAGTAGCCGGGCGCTCCAGGTCGTAGATATGATATTCAAAGAATTCCCTTTCCTGGAACTGCTGCACCGTTGCTGCAGCCATTTCATTTATGTCCTTTCTGAACAAAGGTGCGGGCTGCCTTTGTGAAATCAGGTTCAGGTTGCCTGCAACAAGCTTCAATGCGGCATTTTTATAAGAGGTTCCCGACTGGTTTTCAATGCTGACCCAGGAGTTGAGAGAAAGCCTGGTATCGTTTTCGTTTAAGACGGCAACATACTCGGCGTGCCAGTTCATGCCTAAGGTCTGGTAGGATATCTCAACGTCCTGGTCTTTGGAAGAAGGGCTGTTAACGGTCCATACAAGTGTTGGTCTTGTTATAAGCCCTTCGGGGAGTGAGCCCACGGAGATGCGGTACTTTTCCGCATTGGGTAGCATTATAAGTCCGCCGTCTTTTTTCTGAAGGACGACCTGTGTTCCCTGTGCAGAAAGGAGTTTTCCTTCAAGCAGTTCATCTTTTTCGCCTATGAGCTGAACATTCTGGTCCAGGTATTTCTGTAGTATTTTTTCCATGCTTACGAGGTCGTACTGGTAATTCTGTTCCAGCACGTCTCCCTGGAGCTTAATATGAACGCTTGTAGGGTCAATCTGCTGGGCCACATTCCGTATGGATATTTCAGAGCGTCCGGAATTAATATGTATTGGTCTTACGTCCCTGATTACGCCCAGGTTCTGGTTATAGACAGTTACAGAAAGAGATTTGGGCTCAGCTTCCTGGGCATTTACAGTCTGTAAGGATAAGAATAAGAAAGTTACGGGTATGAAAAGTTTAGTAAACATTCGGCTCCTCCGGTGAAAGATGATGTCTAATTTAAGAAGATGGGTAATGAAAGGCAAAGCAGGAATGGGGAATATGGTTATTTGATGGCTGATATAAAATAAAGGGCGGACAAAAGCTGCCCGCCCTTTAATAATTTATTTCGTTACTTTTTCTTTGGGATGAGTTTCCATGTATTCATGCATTACGCTGTGTTTGCGGCCGTATCCGAAATAAATCAGGAATCCAATTGCAAGCCATATGAAAAGCCTGAGCCAGTTTTCCTCCGGAAGCGAAAACATGAGCATAAGGCATGTAAGTATGCCGGCAATGGGAACAAAAGGAACCCATGGCGCCTTAAAAGGCCTTTCGGCCTCGGGGTGTGTTCTGCGCATAATAAGAACGGCAGCGCATACAATAACAAAGGCGAAGAGTGTACCTATATTTACCAGCTCCGCAAGTATTCTTAAGGGCAGAAGTCCTGCCAGTATTGCAACAAAGATTCCGGTAAGGATGGTTGACTTCCACGGGGTGCGGAACTTTTCGTGTACCGAGCCAAACACATTTTTAGGAAGCAGTCCGTCGCGCGCCATGGCAAGGAATATACGCGGCTGGCTTAACATCATTACGAGAAGAACGGAAGTAATGCCCGCAAGAGCGCCGAATGAAATTATAAACTGCGCCCAGGGAAGTCCCACCTGCTTAAAGGCATTTGAAACGGGAGCATCTATATCAATTTTATCGTAAGGCACCATTCCGGTAATAATAGCCGATACAGCTATATATAAAACGGTACAGAGAAGAAGCGAGGTAATAATTCCGATCGGAACGTCGCGCCTGGGATTTTTAGCTTCCTCGGCGTGAGTTGAAATAGAATCGAAACCTATGTATGCAAAAAATATTGTTGCCGCAGCGGCAATCATTCCAACCGGGGCGCCGCCAAGACCAGTCTGCCCGAAAAGGGTTTTTCCGAAGAAGCTGATGCCGGACCAGCCGAACGGGGCGAAGTTGTTCGTCCAGTTCTGTGTATTTATATAGAAGGCGCCTACAATAATAACAAAGAAGACAATGATCAGTTTAATTATTACCATCGTGGCGTTAAAAGACGCGCTTTCTCTTATCCCCTTTACGAGTATTATTGTAACGATGGCTGCAATAATAATTGCGGGAAGGTCTATTGCTGTGCCTGTCCCGGCAAGAAGTCCCGTAGCGGGATTAAAGTCGAATGGCGCCCGCGTCGCCCAGAAAGGAATTTTAAGCCCGAATATGCCAATAAAGTCCTGAAAATAATGGCTCCATCCGTGCGCCACCGTAGCCGAGGCAACGGCGTATTCCAGAATAAGGTCCCAGCCTATGATCCAGGCGAACATTTCGCCCAAAGTGGCGTATGCATAAGTGTAGGCTGAGCCCGCCACGGGAACCATGGATGCGAACTCTGCATAGCACAGGGCTGCAAAGACGCAGGCAATACCAGAAATTACAAATGAGAGGATTATTGCCGGACCGGCTTTATCGTGAGCAGCAACGCCCGTAAGCACAAATATACCTGTCCCGATGATTGCTCCCACGCCGAGTGACGTGAGGGCCACGGGTCCCAGTATTCTGCGCAGGCGGTTTTCGCCCTTCATCTCTTCAAGGAGCAGAGACAAGGGCTTTTTTGCAAACAATTGCTTCATTTTTCACCCGCTTAGATTACTAAATAAGAAAATTGTAATATTTTACGAAAATCGCACATTCTCGTTTAATTTGCAACGCTTAGTGCGTAAAATGTTAAACTACGGAAAATATCTTAATTATTTTCAGATTAGGGGTGTTATTTTAGGAGAAAAAATCTTATTTTCTACGAGTGAAGATAACATTCTGTTCTGTCCAACTATAGTTTTTTCTGAATCCGGTTGTAAACTTAAAAAAGTGTAGGACTGCATGGTTTGTGGTTGCAAATAATATCGATTGCGGTGATCCATTCAATCCTGCAATCTTTTTTTTTCTCTAATCGGAAATGCATATCACCGGCCATATTATCCCAAATCCAGAAAAGCAGTTCTTTTACCTGATATAATTATCTTATATATAATAAAACAGGAGAGAAAAGATGGAAGCCAATCTTATTTTGGCAATTAGCATTCTGGGACTTTTATTTGCCGCTTATTTAACACGCTACGTTCTAAAACAGGATACCGGGACCGCAAGGATGCAGGAGATATCCAACGCCATCAAACTTGGGGCGGAGGCCTTTCTGCGCCGGCAGAACAGGACCATCATTTACCTTGCCATTGCACTTGCAGCCTTTATATATATAATATATGCTTTTGTAAGAACCCCTAACCCCCACGACCCCGCCAACCCCGCACAGCTTGCATTATGGACCACATTGTCTTTTGTGCTGGGGGCCGCCTGCTCTGTTGCTGCAGGTTATATGGGAATGTGGGTTGCAATACGTACAAATATCAGGACTGCAGCCGCTGCCATAAAAGGGATGAACGGCGCCCTGAGAATTGCATTAAGAGGCGGTGCTGTTTCGGGCTTCTTTGTAGTTGCATTGAGTCTTCTGGGTGTTGCAGGGCTCTTTACCATTGTCAGTTCCCTTGGAATTACAAACGACCCGGCAAAGATACCGCTTCTTATAGTAGGTTACGGTTTCGGAGCCAGCTTCGTAGCCCTCTTTGCTCAGCTTGGCGGCGGCATTTATACAAAAGCTGCCGACGTGGGAGCCGACCTGGTTGGAAAGGTTGAAGCAGGCATACCTGAAGATGACCCGCGCAACCCGGCCGTTATTGCCGACCTTGTGGGAGATAACGTGGGCGACTGCGCAGGCCGCGGCGCCGACTTGTTCGAATCCACTGCAGCTGAAAATATCGGCGCCATGATTCTGGCCGCAGGACTTTACCGTGCAAATGCAGGTATATTTGAAGCACAGGGACTTTCGCTTCTTTCAGTGCTCCTCTTCCCACTGGTTGCCCGTGCTTTCGGTATTATTGCTTCTATAGTAGGTGTTCTTGTTGTAAAAACAAATGAAGAAGAAGACCCGATGAATGCCCTAAACCGCGGCTTTTATGTTACGGCGGGACTTGCCATGGTTGGTTTCTTTATTGCTTCAAGATGGCTTCTTGGAACCTACTACCTGAACTTCTTTTTCTGCGGCGCTATAGGCGTTTTAATTTCACTGGCTTTCGTTTACCTTACTCAGTACTACACTGAATACCGCTACCGCCCTGTAAAATATATTGCCGAAGCCTCACAGACCGGCGCTGCAACCAATATCATTGCCGGACTTGCAGTCGGTATGGAATCTACAGGATTTCCTGTACTTGTTATCGGAACTGGCATCGTCAGCACTTATTTCCTCGGGCAGAATTCGGGACTTAAAGACGCAGGACTCTTCGGTACAGCAGTAGCAACTATGGGTATGCTTGGAACAGCAGCCTACATTCTTGCAATGGATACTTTCGGCCCCATTACAGATAACGCGGGCGGAATTGTGGAAATGAGTCAGCAGGAAGAATCGATCAGAAGGAAAACAGACCGTCTGGATTCAGTAGGCAACACAACCAAGGCACTTACAAAAGGTTACGCAGTAGGTTCTGCTGCTCTTGCGGCATTCCTCCTTTTCGGTGCTTACATTGATGAAGTAAGAAATTACGTTCCTAATTTCCAGCCTGTAATTAACCTGAACAAGCCTGAAGTTTTTGTGGGTGCAATACTTGGGGCAATGCTGGTTTATATTTTCTCATCACTGGCAATCAAGGCAGTAGGAAAAGCAGCATACTCAATTATTCGCAACGTTCGCGACCAGTTTAAGAATAACCCAGGCATTATGCTTGGAACTTCAAAGCCTGATTACGGTCAGTGCGTGGACATAGCAACAAAGGCAGCACTGCAGAAGATGGTTGTTCCGGGACTTTTGGTTGTAGGCATGACAGTAGGCGTTGGACTTATATTCAAATATATTTATTATTTGGGCGGCGGTGCAAGTAATCCTTCTGGCGCCAGCGGTGCAGAAGTAATTGGCGGATACCTGATGGTTGCAACAATTACGGGTATTTTATTTGCACTCTTCTTAAATAACGGCGGCGGCGCCTGGGATAACGCAAAGAAGTATATTGAGACCGGAGCTTACGGCGGAAGGCACACAGAGCCGCATAAGGCATCAGTTGTAGGCGACACTGTAGGCGATCCGTTCAAGGATACGGCAGGTCCCTCGCTTCACGTGCTTATAAAACTTTTAAGCACGCTGACACTCGTTCTGGCACCGTTATTTATCTAAAATAAAATGGCATAAAACTAAAAAGGCTGCACCAAAAATGCAGCCTTTTTTATTTAATCCTCTTCCCTCTCACCAAAATCAGTCCTGCAGCCCGTGGCGCCCCCGCAGGAATTTGTAATACCTGAGATCAATGGCGCCAGGCCTATAATTCCCATATACCTCGACTCGCCCTCGCCAATAAAAAGCCAGGAAAGCATGGCAAGCCCTATTGCAATTTTCACTATCCTTTGAACCAATGATACTGTAGAATTCATATTCCATCTTTTTATTTTACTGATCTGATGAAAAATTACGAAAAAGGATTCAGAATCCAAATCTGCTCTTTTTACAAAAAACTGGTGATTTTTTCCCTTTTATTTATATATTAGTGGTAAATATCAGGGGTCAAAATGAAAGAAAATTACTTCAAAATCTTAATGATTGAAGACAGCCGCGGTTTTGCACAGCTGATTCTGGAAATGATTGAAGAAGCCCGGGGTGCCGAAATAAATCTGGATCACGCATTCAGGCTTTCCAATGGCCTGGAGCTGTTGGAAAACGGGCATTATGATGTTATTCTGCTCGACTTGACGCTGCCCGACAGCATGGGGCTTGATACACTTAAAAAGGTAAAAGAATCTTATCCTGAAGTTCCGGTTGTTGTTATGACAAACCTGGATGATGAGGAAACGGCCGCAAAGGCCCTGCAGGCAGGAGCACAGGACTATCTGGTTAAGGGGGATTTTGATACAAACCTGCTCGTACGTTCACTCAAATACGCAATTGAAAGAAAACGCGCAAATGACCTGCTGAGAGAATCCGAGCAGATGCTTTCTGCTGTATTTCAGGAAATACCTTCTCTTATTGCAATAACTACATACAGGGAAGGGCTTTTTGTTGACGTAAACAGGGCATTTGAGACCATAACAGGCTACAGCCGCGATGATGTTCTGGCAAGGACTCTTTCTGAAGTAACTTTTTTCCGGACTGCAGAAGAGAAGGATAAATTCCAGAGAATTCTGAAGGAACAGGGTTCCATTCAGAATGTAGAAATCAGTTTTAAAAAGAAATCGGGTGAAGAGGTTACAGGACTCATCTCTGTGCGGAGGCTCAAGTTAAAGGGTAAAGAATGCCTTTTGAGCGTTTTTACAGACATATCGGAACGCAAACGCATTGAGGAACACTTAAAATCGCTGCTCCAACTGCAGACCTCCGGGAAAAAGGACTGACTTTTTCTCTTTTTAGCTTTGCATAAAGGTTAGTTTTGCTTATATTCGGATTTATTATTCCGATTTTATAAAAATTAAATGGAAACAATTAAAGAAGATATTTTCCGGGACAAGCTGAGCACTCTGCCCTTGTTTTCAGAGCTGGACGAGTGTCAGATCAGGCAGGTAGCCGCAATCAGCAAAGAATGCCGTTACAAAAAAAACAGCATCGTATTCATGGAAGGTGAAAGCTACAGGGGATTTTTTGTAGTTCTGCAGGGATCTGTAAAAGTATACCGCTCTTCATCCTCGGGAAAAGAAGCCATACTGCATATAATAAGGCCTTTCAACGCATTTGCCGACGTGCCTCTTTTTGAAGGGGGTAATTATCCTGTCAGTGCGCAGACGCTTGAAGACAGCGTGCTGCTATTTATTCCGAAGGCCGAGTTCATAACGCTTCTGGAGAAGAACATTTCCATCAGTCTAAAGATGCTCGCAGGTTTTGCCAAAAGGCTTAAGGAGATGACGAACAAGGTAAAGGATCTTTCAGAGAAGGAAGTGATCAACCGCCTTTGCAGTTATCTTGTAAGTGAAGCGGAGATGAGCGGCAAAGCGGGTCTTCCGGAGCCATTTATAAAGCTTACGGTAACGAAAGCCACAATTGCGGCATATCTGGGAACGATTACAGAGACATTATCGCGCACATTCCGCAAGCT
>JBLNAZ010000067.1:0-2927 GCA_050259615.1 Syntrophomonadaceae bacterium
AATCAAAATCCTCGCGGCTCTCGTTAAAAGTCTTTGCCTGGTTCCAGTAGTATATGCCGTCGCCGTCATAATCGCTCCAGAAAAATGTATGATAGTGGAGCGAAACCTCGTCGCCGAACTGCGCAATCTTATCGCCGTGATACCTTTTCATTAGGTAGGGAGCCATGGAGTTTGGATTTGGAGTATTGGCGTTGATGGATAGACGGAACATATTGCCCGACATCATCCACCATGTAAGCTTAAGTTTTCCGCCGTAGGAATCGCTGAAGGAATTCCGGAAGGCGTCATTCATAACAAGGTATCCGTTGCGCGCGGGATCCGTATAAAGGTCACCTTTTATATAGCAGTTATAATCCGACACATTCAGGCCATCCCACATCCCGGTGTCGCTTCCAAGAACGAGGTATACATTGCCCTGTGCCATAAGTGAAGAACAAAAAACAGCCGTAAAAAAGAACAGTAGCCTTAATTTCATCATTTTCACCCGTAATAAATGTAATAAATAGTTACTTAATGATTAATAATAAGGATCGTAAGCAGTTGCGATTCTTAAAGTGCAATAAACTTAACTTCTTGTTTTAAAATAAACAAGGCACAGGGGAGATTTTCTAGAGGATAAAATAACTTGTTTTCAGGGAATTCCGGTTCCCTGGGGGTTCAGGCACCCCTTTATTGAGGGGTGGAATTTTCTTCTGCCAGGGGTTTGTTTTGCCTTGTGAAAAGCCTGTTCCCGGCAAACTGGCCCAGGAAAAATGCCCCAATTAAAACGGGAAATGTAACTAAATGCCAGCTTATGCCGGCGTAAATCCTTATCGCATACACCGCCGGCACGGGCGCGTGTATGGCCAGAAACCACTGAAGCGAAAACTTCTTTACCTTCGAACGCCAGAACCCGAATGGCAGATTTATTAAAAAAACAATTACTCCAACAGTAAGTAATACCATCTATTAAACTCCGTTCTGTTTTAATTTTATTATATGCAGGCTGACAAAAATAAGACCAAAAATATAATGAATATACTCATAAAACAGTACTACGAATTTTATTCCGTCCGAAGCGTTTCAGGTCTAAATTAATCCCGTTTTTCTCCGATTATATGTGGGATATTCTAAGAATGGACGGGATGACGTATAAAAATAAAACAAAGCAGGAGCTCATTGAAGAGCTGGAAATGCTTAAAAATGAAATTAAACTCCTTAAAGGCTCTTCAGAGATTATTAAATCTGATCCGGCAGTTGATGAATTAAAGACCGGACCGGACGGGCAGTTCCGCAGTTTTGCTGAACTTGCCGGGGGAATTCTCGACTGTATTCCTGCCAATATCGCACTTATCGATAATTCAGGGAAAATTATCGCCGTAAACGGCTCATGGAAACGCTTTGCCCGTGAGAACGGCGCCCCTGAAAATGACTGCTACCTGGGTGCGGATTACCTGCATATTTGCGAAAAAACAGAAGACAGCCACCAGTCTCTGGCTAAGAGTGCGGCTAAAGGAATAAGAAATGTCCTTAACGGGCAGTCGCCCAGGTTCTCGCTTGAGTATCCGTGCCATTCGGCAACGGAAGAACGCTGGTTCAGGCTCTTTGTTACTCCCTTTAGCTTTGAAGCACAGAAATGCGCAGTTGTAATGCATATTAACATTACAGCGCAGGTTAATGCTGAAACAACGATTTCAGGATCAGGGCTGAATAACCTGCCCGACTATACAAATGTTACAGGCACCATGAACAGTGCCCTGCTTGATGCCATTCCTGATATGATACTCCTGATTAACAGCGAGGGAGTCTTCCTCGATTCTCATATTCCCGAAGGAAATTCTTCGGAATTCCCACTCAGGCATTTTATCGGCAGGAATGTGAGCGAGGTTCTGCCTCAGCTGGTTACTGAAAAAACAAAGCTCTCTTTTGCGGGCGTTTTGAGAGACGGGAATATGTCCGTTATGGATTTTCCTCTCATTCTCGATGATATACAGTTCTTCTACGAGGCTAGAATTGTTAAATGCGACGAAGATAAGCTTCTTCTGCTTGTAAGAAATATAACGGAAAAGAAAAAACAGGAGGAGGAAATACGCAAACTTTCCCTTGCTATAGAGCAGAGCCCTGTAATTGTACTTATAACCGATAAAAAAGGTAAAATAGAGTATGTAAACCCCAGGTTCACCGAGGTTACCGGATTCACTTTCGAGGAAGCACTCGGCGCAAACCCGCGTATAATTAAATCAGACTATACTCCCGTAAACCAGTATAAGGACCTCTGGGACAGGCTGAATAAAGGGGAACACTGGAAGGGTGAATTCCGCAACAGGAAGAAAAACGGCGAGCTGTTCTGGGAACTGGCAAGCATATTCCCAATTAAAAATTCATTCGGAGAAATAACACAGTTTGTTGCCGTTAAGGAAGATATTACAGAAAGAAAGGAAACCGAGCTGCGCCTTGCCGAATACCGCGACCATCTTGAGCAGCTCGTGGAGCAAAGGACTGAATCCCTCAGGCATGTTAACCAGCTCCTCAGCGTCCGGATTGAAAAACACAAGGCGGCTGAGGCAAAAATAGAAAACCAGCTGCAGTTCCTTCAGACACTTATTGATACAATTCCCAACCCTATAATAATTAAAGATAAGGAGGGAAGGCTTATTGACTGCAATAAGGCACACGAGGCGTATTTCGGAATCTCGCTGCCCGAAATTAAAAATAAAAGGGTGGAGGATGTGGTGCCCCCGGAATTCCTCGGCAATGCTCTCGAAATGGAGAAAAAGCTGCTTGCAGCTCCGGGACAGATGACTATGGAATTATACCACTCCAGGAAAAACGGAGAACCGTTTGCACTTCTTGTAAATGAAGCAACTTATCTGGAAACGGATAATTCCATTGGAGGAACTGTAACTTTAATGATAGATATTTCTGAACAGAAGAAACTGCAGGAAAAA
>JBLNAZ010000068.1:0-2869 GCA_050259615.1 Syntrophomonadaceae bacterium
AGCAGAAATAAAATAATTGCAGCTTTGGTGAGTTTCTGCCTGTTGTCATTCTCACTCTATGCCACCGAACATAATGTGGATAAATCACAGAAGAACCTGGTCAAGTTTACCTCTGATGCAAGAGTTGAGACATTCGATGGGACCACGGACAAGATTGACGGCTATATGGCCTGGGATGGTGACGACATACTGTCCAAGAATCAGCTCTATTTTGAGGTGGATTTAAGGACAATCGATACTGGAATAGGCCTCAGAAACAGACACATGAGGGAAGACTATCTTGAAACAGATAAATACCCAATGACCAGCTTTAAGGGAAAGATTATAAAGGCAGATAAAGCTTCAGACGGAAAGCTGAACGTTGTGGCTGAAGGAAATATGTCCATTCACGGAGTTACAAGGCCTATAACAATTAGAGGAACTTTAACTCCCTCTCAGGCTGGCGGCTATAGGGTTCAGAGCAATTTTGAAGTGAAACTTCCGGACTACAATATTCCAATTCCGCAGCTTATGTTCCTGAAAATAAGCGAGGTGATGAAGCTTAACCTGGATTTCTTTACGAAGAAAGTGAAGTGATATATACTTAAAAGATCACTCTGGGGAGTTCAGGGGAAGGATATAGCTGATGCTTATCTGGTAATCTGTCTGCTGGCGGAGATTAATGCTTTACATTGAAAGTTTTTTCAATTCCCTTAACCAGCTCCAGTTTTTCGCCTTCGTTGAGGCGGGCTTCGGCGTGCATCCAGAGATACGTTGCCGGCGGCATGTCGCCGTCGAATATCTCCTCAATCATCTTAATTGCCCTCTCGGCTTCTTTATCCCTCGGGTAAGTCCATTCCGAAAAGTTCAGCGTCTCCCGGCCTTCATGAACGTCATTTGCAATGAACCACGACATTGGTGCATAGCAGGCATAGTTGGGCCACCTGGTCTCATTACTATGGCAGTCGTAACACGCCCTTTGTGCAAGCGTCCTGGACCTCTCAGAATTCCAGCTTAAATTGGCCTTCTTTTCAGGATTATCCTTCTCAATCTGAATAAACTGAATTGCGATCAAAAGAACGAGTACCCCGATTACCATCCATAAAATAAGCACTTTCCGTTTTTCGGTCATATGCCCTCCGGCAGGGAAGTTGAAGCAAATCCAGATAAAATATTATACAAAATATTATGTAATAATCCCATTAAAGTATTTGAGATCATGAGGGGCGGCTATCAGGGAAATCATATTCAAGGGATTTCATGCAGAGTTCCGGTTTATTTGTATTTCATCCGTCAAATTTATAAATTATTGTATCTTCACTTTCCTGTACGTTCCCGTTTACCATCGGCAGCACAGCATTTTTCTACAGGAGTCTATTATGAAAAGGATCCAAAGTTCAGTCTTTCTGCTTTCAGCATTTTTGATTTTGTCTTCCTTATCTTTTGCGCAGGAAACATATTACGTACGCATTGATACAAGCGGCACTCATACCATTAATGTTATGCTTGTCCCGGAAAAGCTTTCACCTGAAAACAACATTTACCAGTTTGCTGCAACCGCACCCGGCACATACCAGACAATGGATATTGGTCGCTTTGTAAAACAGTTCCACGCTTTTGATGCTTCAGGAAAAGAGGTTACCACCACGCATTCATCGCTTAACCAGTGGTCAATTTCAGAGCCCGCTAAGGTAAATAAAATTGAATATGTGATGAATACAACCATGGAAACACACCTCGACAGCAACTTTGTCTACCCGATGTGCGGATCTTCAGTTGATGACGACTATGCTCTATTGAACGGTCAGACCTTCGCGGGATATTTTAAGGGCAGACAGTCATCACCTATTAGAATAAAACTTGAATATCCGCAGAACTGGACTTTAGGCACGGCACTGGAAAAGGATAGTGACGGATTCTTTAGAGCTGAAAACTTCGACCGGGTAGTGGATTCTCCTGTACTCCTGGGAAGGCTGACCCGTTCGTCAATGAATGTTGACGGGACAGATGTGGAAGTTTATACTTACTCGCTTTCAGGCAATCTTACCTCTGACAGCCTTCTAAGTTCCATTAAGGATATACTTCAGGCGGAATCTAAATTCATGGGCGGATTACCGGTTAAGAAATATACATTCCTTTTCCATTTCGGAAAAATGCCTTATGGCGCGTGGGAACATTCCTTTAGCTCCGACTATACGTTGGAGGACCAACCCCTGGAGCCTCGCTATAAAGAGGAGCTCCGTACGATAGTTGCCCACGAATTTTACCACATCTTTACGCCTCTTACACTCCATAGTGAGCTCATTGGGAACTTCAACTATGAAAAACCCGTAATGTCTCAGCACCTCTGGCTTTATGAAGGGGTTACAGAATGGGCTGCAAATATAATGCTGCTCCGTAATAATATGATAACACTCGACGAATATCTGAAAATATTGTCGCAAAAGCTTAACCAGAGCAGCAGCTACGATGTAAAGGCAAGCCTTAGGGACCTCGGTGTAAACGCCGTAAGGATGCAGAAAGAGTATGGCGACATATACGCCCGCGGGGCAATTGTTGCGGGACTTCTGGATCTGAGGCTGCTCGAACTTTCGCACGGGCAAAGGGGATTAAGGGAAGTGCTTCATGAGCTTTCACAGGAATACGGCATAAATAAATCATTCAGCGAAGCCACATTCTTTGATGAATTTACAAGTAAGACATACCCGGAAATAGGGGACTTCTTTAAAAAGTATGTAATAGGCAATGAGCCTCTTCCGGTTAGGGAATACTTCAGCAAAGTGGGAATTGATTATTCCGACTTTGCCGGTTATGACTCGTCAAAGGCTTATTCCGGCCTGGCTCTGACGGTAGCTGATAATATGATTGTAGTTAACAAAGTTGAACCCGA
>JBLNAZ010000069.1:0-55569 GCA_050259615.1 Syntrophomonadaceae bacterium
AGAGATGTCAAAGTCTTATGTATATTAGCCTCTTCATTTCTTGCAGGCACTAAAACCGATACGCTCGGCAGTTCCCGTTCTTCCTTCAGCGGGGGGCTTTTAAGTCTGGATATTCCGTATCTTACCCAAAGTGTAAAAGCAAGATAAAATAATGCAAGAAAGAGAAATAAAATGGTGATTGTCATTGGTCTGTTTCCAGGGCTGAATTAATAATGAAAAATAAACTTAACAAATAAACCTGAAATAAAAAATGTTCCTTTTATTTAAGGTTTATTATTAAATTAGCATTTCAAATGTACTGATGATTTGTGCAAATTATTTAACAGATTCTTTAACAGGATTTCATGCTCATTGTCTTTATGGATATATTAATTTATTTACTTTTTGTAGGACTCCTGCTTTATGCCGCAATAGGCTTTCTTGTAACTTTCGGTATTAACCGGAACTCGGGGAAAAGGAATAATAAGAATGATAACCGGCCGTTTGTTTCGGTTGTGGTTGCTGCAAGAAACGAGGAGGATAACGTACCTGATTTACTTGAAATTCTTTTCAGACAGACCTACCCAGGCTACGAAGTTATTATAGTTGACGATAATTCAACAGACTCTACAAGATCCGCTGCCGAAAGTGTAATTGAAAACGAAATAAAGCTGAATGAAAAGGAACTTGGCACCCGTGAAGTTAAAGTTATTCCGGCCAGAAAAAATGTTCTCAATTGGGGACCAAAGAAAAACGCTTTGCATACCGGAATTGAAGCAAGCAAGGGGGAAATCATTTTAACTACGGATGCCGACTGCAGGCCCTCAAAGAACTGGATAGAAGAAGTGGTTTCTTTTTATGAAGACGGGGTAGGATGCGTTGCTGGTTATACAAGACTGGAATCTGCAAAGACTGGTTTCCTTGAAAAGCTGAAAAGCCTGGAAAGTCTCGCAATGGCTATTATAGCCATGTCCTTTATAGGACTTAAAAAGCCCTATATAGCAGGCGGTGGTAATTTCTCTTACAGAAAGGACCTTTACTACAAGCTTGGAGGTTTCGGTGAAAGCGCCGTTATTGCAGCGGGTGATGATGACCTCTTTGTGCAGAAAGCTTCAAAAGTTACAAAGGTAGCTTATGCCACATCGAAAGGATCTGTTGTGAGGTCCATCCTTAAAGATGATAAATATATTGACAGAAAAAAAAGGCATATGGCCATTACGAAACACTATTCGTACGATTTAATTGCACTTGGAGCCCTGGTTTTTTCTTTCATAGCTGTGCTGTTCATTAGCTTTGCCTGGGCCTTATTTACGCTCAACATGCAGCTTTTCAAAATTGTATCAGTTGTTTTCATGCTGAAGGTCTTAATCGATATATTTGTGCTTGATCTGGGCTCAAGGCAGCTGCACGATAAATATAATCTGTTTGAAGTTCTTTTGACGGAAATACTTGTATTTCCTTATACAATAGTGCTTCAGCCCTTTTCACTCATTGGCAAGATTAAATGGAAAGACAGA
This sequence comes from Syntrophomonadaceae bacterium, assembly GCA_050259615.1. GTDB lineage: Bacteria > Bacteroidota > Ignavibacteria > Ignavibacteriales > SURF-24 > JAAXKN01. The sequence goes on from JBLNAZ010000069.1 coordinate 1,497, forward strand.
AGTCTATGCACCTTTATGACCCTCCTTTAATAATAAAAAAAACGCTTCCTTTTTTCTTATGGAATACTACGGATAATCGTATTCTGCTGACCTTTGACGACGGGCCAAATCCGGATACAACCGGAATCATTCTCAGCGAGCTTAATAAGTATGGAATTAAAGCCTTATTCTTTTGCGTGGGCAACAATTTGAGCCGCTACGGCTCATTGCCTAATGAAATTTTAAGCCAGGGACATGAAATAGGCAACCACACTTATAACCACAGGAAAATATCCTTCCTGGAAGCCCGGGTTGTTGAAGATGAGATTAAGAGGACAAATATGGAGGCCCTTGAAAAATGCGGTATACAATTAAAGTACTTCCGCCCTCCTTACGGCAAGTTTGACCATAAGACGCATAGGATTGCAAGAAGCAACCACCTTCAAATGGTGCTCTGGTCACTCCTCAGCTATGATTTTCAGAACAACTTCAGTATTGTAAAAAAGGGGATAAGAAAAAGCCTTAGGCAGAATTCAATAGTTGTACTCCACGACAACACAAAATCCAAAGCGGTCATTAAGGATTCAATTGAGCTCATTGCAGAAGAAGCCGCCCTTAAAAACTGGCAGTTCGGGACGGCGGAAACATGCCTTTCAAAAAGATAAATAAACCGGCTTAATTTTCTTCAATTATAGCTCAATTATTAGTACATTTACACAAAAATTTCCGAGTGACTTTACAAATAAATACGTATTCTTCTTATAACAGTTCCGGGACTGATGATAGATGTTTGAAATTATTTTTTTAATTGCTGCCGGCTTATATTTCCTGCAGTCGTTTGTTCTGCTCATCGGGGCGGGCAAAAAATATAAAAAGATCCCCAGCGAAGAGCTTCCGACAGTAAGTGTAATAGTTGCCGCAAGAAACGAAGAGGATAATATAGGCAGGTGTCTGGAGTCCCTGAACAATCTTCAATACCCTGAAGGTAAATTGGAGATTTTAATTGTAGATGATAACTCTACCGACAGTACACGCCCAATTATAGAAAATTTCATTTCAGATAAACCCAAGTTTAAGTGCATCTGCACAACCCATAAAGTGGATCACCTGAAAGGAAAAACAAACGCGCTTGCCAACGCCCTTGAGATTGCCGCGGGAGAAGTAATTATGACAACTGACGCCGACTGCCAGGTGCCTCCGGGATGGGTCAGATCAATTGCTTCATACTACGACAAGGATGTAGCAATGGTCTGCGGCTATACTACACAGGAAGCATCAGACCAGTTCAGCGGAATGCAGATGCTGGACTTTATGTATCTGCTTACCGTAGCCGCAGGCTCGATGAATCTTAATTTCCCTCTCAGCTGCATCGGCAACAACATGTCCTACAGAAAGTCTGCATATAAGGAAATAGGCGGCTATGAAGCCCTCAGGTTCAGTGTAACCGAGGATTTCAACCTGCTAAAGGCAATGTTCAGGATGGGCAAATATAAAATCATCTATCCTCTTGAGCCTGAGGCCCTGGTGGAATCTAAGCCCTGCAGCGATATGAAGTCGCTTTACTGGCAGAAGAAAAGGTGGGGAGTAGGCGGACTGGACAGCGACATGAGGGGATTCATCGTAATGGCAAGCGGCTTTCTCGCAAGTCTTTGTACAGCTTTGACCCCGTTTTTCTTCAGCTCAACGGCACTTTATCTTGCAGTTTTTAAGATAAGCACAGATTATTTTATGTTATTTCCAATACTCAAGAGGTTTAACCTGGCGGGAAAGCTGAAGTACTTTGCCAGCTTTGAAATATATTTTATAATTTATGTTCTTTTATTACCTCTTATAGTTATTATAAATCGAAAGGTTGTCTGGAAAGGCAGGAATTATTAATGCTTTTACTCTGTAATTATTATGTTACCTACAAGTGCAATTCATCTTGTGAGTTCTGTCATTTTTCGGATCATGAGAAATTTAGTACTTTTCCGGAGGCCTCGCTCTCAGATTTTGAAAGCAATGTCAGTCAGCTTGCGCGTCTTGGTGTAAAATTCATCGATCTTACGGGCGGTGAGCCGCTTTTGAACAAGAATATTGCAGAAATGGCAAAGTTTGCCCGGTCACTCAGGATGCAGACAAGTATAACGACAAATACCTTGCTTTATCCGAAGTTTGCGGATAAATTGGCCGGAAACATTAATCTTCTGCATTTTTCTATGGATTCTCCGGATGAAGAGGAGCATAACAGGATCAGAAGAGTAAAGTGCTTTAAGAATATTTTCAAAAGCATTGAAATAGCCAGGTCGCTTGGTGAATATCCGGATATTCTTTTTACTGCAACAAATGAGAATTTCAGGAAGCTCCCGCGCATGTATGAGATTACACAGAAGTACGGCCTGGTGCTGATCATAAACCCGGTATTCTCTTATTTCGGCAACCCGGGCTTAAACCCGGAAGCAATTGAATACCTGGAAGAGTTTATTAAAGGTAAGATGGATGTTTACATGAACAGTGCTTTCCTGAGGCTCCGTAAAAACGGAGGCAATAATATTAACAAACCCAGCTGCAAGGCTGTTTCAAGAGTCATTGTTATTTCACCGGATAATAAAGTTGTTCTGCCATGTTACCACTTTGGCAATAAAACAGTTCCGATTGACAGACCGATAAAAGAGATCAGAAAGTCAGAAGAGATCAGAGAGTATCAGGAAATGGAAGGCAGATTTCCGTTTTGCTCGGGATGCACCGTCAACTGCTACTTTGAACCGTCATTTGCTTTCCCTACAGATATTTATTCCATACAGAGTTTAGGTTCAAAACTAAAGTACAGCTTTAATAAGCTGATTCTTCAAAAAATTAAAAATAATTTCCAAAACTAAACATATTTCAGCATTTCAATTATGAGAATTATTTCAGTTATATCAGCTTTGTTCTTATTAAATATTTTAGCTTACTCCCAGACGGAAGTTAAATTGTTTCCCGGTAACCTGAACATTCAGCCGTTTACGGCGAATGCACTTGAACCCAGAATGGGTGTTTTGTTTCATGTTAATAATAATGAATTAAGACTAGATATCGGCAGTTCAATGGACCTTGTTCAATTTTCGCTGTCTGAGAAAAAAAACTTTTCCATTGGTGCAGATTTCTTTACCTATACTCTCTTAAGAGGCGAAAAGGATTTCCATTTTCCTGTAGATGCAGTAGATTATCTGTTTGGCGTTAATGCCGGCTACAAGAAAACCGTTCAGGATGGCGAATATGGAGCAAGGTTCAGACTGAGCCATATCAGCGCTCATTTTGTCGATGGTCATTATGACTTTAAGAACAAGATATGGCGCAACGGCCAGAACCCGAGAGTCTATAGCCGTGAATTCCTGGAGCTGACGCCGTTCTACAGAATAAATGACCTGAGAGTCTATGCTGGTCTGACTTATATCTTTCATATCGATCCAACATATCTTGGAAGGTATAATTATCAGGCGGGTTTTGAATATTTCCTGAAAAATAAGCTATTTGATTACGTAACGCCTTTTGCAGCTTATGACATTAAGCTGGTTAAAATCCGCAAATATTCGGCGGAAAACACGTTAAATGCCGGAATAAAAATTGGCTACGCTGAAGGCAGGGGATTTAGTCTGTACTATTCGTATTATTCCGGAATGAGCATGCATGGCGAGTATTTTGATTTTGTAAAGTCTTATAATGCAATCGGATTTAATTTGGATTTATAAAAATGTCAGAAGAATTTCGCGATCCTTACTTTTCCCTGAATCTAAAAAAAGAAGAAAGAAAAGAAAAAAATAGAATTATCGTTCACCTGCTGCTGTTTATTGTAACTTTCCTGACCACAACTATGGCCGGAATGGAATGGATTACCGGCAGTGCAGGTCCCTATGAATTTGCCAGCCTGAGGATTGGGCTGCCGTATTCTATTTCAATTTTATTCATACTTGCTTCACACGAATTCGGCCATTATTTTGCCGCAAGATTCCATAAAGTAAAAGCAACGCTGCCTTTCTTTATTCCGCTGCCGTCGTTTTCCGGTATGTTTCTGAATTTTGGGACAATGGGCGCCGTCATCAGAACAAAAACCGCTGTCCCGGATAATAAAGCCATGTTTGATATCGGTGTAGCCGGACCGATTGCGGGATTTATTGCAAGCTTAATTGTGATCGTCTACGGTTTTACACATCTGCCTGGAGTGAGCTATATCCTGGCTATTCATCCGGATTATTTTACTTCCACATACGGAACCGCAGGCTTAAACCTGAAGTTCGGCGATACGCTGCTTTTTTCTTTTTTAAGGCATGTCTTAACCAACAGCAGCCAGTTTGTGCCTCCAATGTCTGAGATTTACCATTATCCATATTTATGTGTCGGATGGTTCGGACTTTTTGTAACTTCAATGAATATGATTCCCGTTGGACAGCTGGATGGGGGGCACGTAATTTACAGCATGTTCGGTGTGGATAAACATAAGATACTTAGCTGGTCGTCTTTAATAGTTCTGCTGGTTTTAGGCCTGCTGGGCCTGGCAGGTGAACTGTTCAGCTTAAACTTTGGAATTGGCTGGACGGGGTGGCTCGTGTGGGCCGTAGTACTGTTTTTTATTATTAAGGTTAAGCATCCTCCGGTAGTCTACTTCCACAAGCTGGACAAAACGAGGATGATTATAGGAATTATCAGTATTATAGTGCTGATTCTGTCTTTTTCCCCTTCACCGATCACAATTGCAGCGGGTTCCTGATTTAGAGCTTGATTTATTTTAACTTAAAACTTAAACTAAAGCCATGAAAAATTATATTATCCTGTTTTGTTTAGCACTATTTTTCGGCTGTGAAAAAATTCCATCGGGAGTTACCGAATTACATGAAAGCAGCTATCAGGTAACCGGACTTGATGCTCCGTCTGATTTTGTCTTTGATAAAGGGGATTCATCCTTCACGGTATCCTTAAAACTAAATTCCTCAAGCGACATAGAGCAGGTCTGGATTGATGTCTATACTCCCGACGGGGTAAAGCTCAATGACAACCCATTCTATCTTGCTGATAACGGGAATAAAGCGCTTGGAGACACCTTGAAGGGCGACAATGTTTTCTCCGGCAGGTTTAAATTCTCTCAAAGATATTTAAACGGCAGGTACAGAATTGACTACTATGTTTTAAGCAAAGACGGCCTGACAAAAAAAGTAGCAGAGCACAGTTTTGTTTATGATAATAAACAGACAGATTATCCTCCCGTTCTTTCAGAACTGGTAATGCCGGATACTGTTAATGCTGGTGAGCTCTTTACGTTTACCTTAAAGGTAAGCGACAAAAACGGGCTTAATGACATTAAAAAAGTATTCTTTAAGTTTATACGCCTGGAAGATGGCACTTCTTCGGCTAACGCCGACATGTGGGATGACGGCAACCTTGATCTTCACGGCGATGCTGCAAAAGGTGACGGCATTTATTCATTTAAGAACTATTTTACTGCGGATACAAAAGGCCGCACAAGAGAGTTTGTTTTCCAGGCCATTGACCGAAGCGATTCCCTAAGCAATATTATTACACATAATATCTATGTTAAATGAAAATTAAAAACTTATTCCGGATTGTTCTTACCCTTTTATTTTTTGTAACAGAAATGGGATTTGCCCAGCTAAGTCCCGATTCCTATAAAATGACCAGGGAAAGATTACAGAAAACTTCATCTATTACACCAGTAAGCAACAGCATAAGCGACATATTAACTGCCGGCGATACTGTCTGGGTTGGAACAAGCCGCGGGCTGAGCCGTTCGACCGACAGGGGGGAGAACTGGACTAACTACTACGGCACTGAGGACTTTGGAAGCGAGAGCATTTCAGCTCTTGCGTATTCAAACGGCGTCATCTGGGCTGCTACAGCTCACAGCGTGGAAAAAAGCGGCCAGTCGCTTTCTGAAGGCAGCGGCCTCAGATATTCTACCGATAATGGAACCACCTGGAACGTAATTCCTCAGCCCGTTGATAATCCGGGCGACTCAATAATTACTTACGGCATTAACAGGGTAAGAGCGCTCCCGGTTACAGTTGCAGTAAACAACCTTTGTTACGACATCGCGCTTACACCGGGAACGGTATGGATTTCTTCATACGCCGGCGGATTGAGAAAGAGCACCGACATGGGTAAAACGTGGCAGAGGGTGGTTCTTCCTTCGGATAAAATGGATAGCATAAAACCTGCAGATACTTTGAGGAATTACGCACTTCAGCCGGTTGCCGGAAATTTCGGACCTTACAGCAACCTGAACCATAGAGTTTTCTCTGTAATTGCAGACGAAGATAATAATTTATATGCCGGAACTGCTGGCGGAATTAACAAGTCCACGGACGGCGGCCTAAGCTGGCAGAAATTTACCCACCAGAATGAGTCTTCTCCCATAAGTGGCAATTTTGTGGTTGCATTGGGCTACAATCCCGTGTCAAAATCTGTCTGGGCTGCAACGTGGAAAGCCGAGGAGGCTTCTGAATTTTATGCCGCCAGTTATTCAACTGATGGCGGGAGTTCCTGGCAGACAACACTGGAAGATGAGAGGGTGCATAACTTCGGCTTCAGGGGGCCTGACATTATCGCCACCTCAGACAACGGAGCCTTCAGATCGAGTAACCTGGGGCAGTCCTGGCTTTTGCCCGGGCAGATTGTAGATAAACAGTCGGGCATTTCCCTTCAGCCCACTGTATTTTATGCCGCAGCCTCGCAGGGAAATTATGTGTGGCTTGGAACTGAGGCCGGCCTTGCAAGGCTTAGTGAAACAGGTTCAATGTGGCAGGGGGACTGGAAGCTTTTCTATGCTACACAGCCTCTGGCCTCATCAAATGAAACATATGCATTCCCAAATCCGTTTTCTCCCGACGTTGAAAGGCTGAGCATCAAATACTCTACAGGGGGAAACAGAACAAACGTTACAATAAGAATATTTGACTTTGGAATGAACCTTGTAAGAACAGTTATTCAGAATGCCGAAAGAGGCGGTACTTTTCACGCTGTTGAGGGGCAGAATAGCATGAATAATGGTGTTATAGACTACTGGGACGGGCGTGATGAAAATGGTAAGATTGTTCCAAATGGGGTTTATTTCTATAGAATCGATGCGGGTTCAGGCGACCCGGTTTTTGGTAAAGTAATAGTTTTATTGTAACATTTTTAGTCAACAGTTTTATTTAATATAATATTTTGAGGTCCTATTGAAAAAGTCCATTATAGTTCCGTTATTCTTCTTTTTAATGGCATCCTCATTATTTCCTCAGGCAGGTTTCAGTGAAATAAGCAGCATGCCGGGGGCATTCAGCCGTCTGGGTTTTGGTGCAAGAGGAATAGGAATGGCAAATGCAATGTCCTCTGTAACTGAAGGAAATCTTGTTTCTTACTATAATCCTGCGCTTTCAGCATTCCAGCAGGATAATTCTTTTGCCGCGTCATATTCTTTTCTTACTCTGGACAGGACTTTGAACTTTTTGAATTTCACTAAAAGGTTCGAGCTTAAATCAAAGTCGCAGGATCAGGGTAAAAGGCAGGTAAGAACACCGGGATTAAGCTTTGGACTTATTAATGCCGGGGTATCAAAAATTGACGGCAGGGATAATCAGGGCATGCAGACGGGGGATCTTTCAACTTCTGAAAATCAGTTTTTCTTAAGCTTTTCAAACAGGTTTTCTGAAAAACTTGCCATCGGTCTTGCGGTCAAATTTTACTATTTTAAGCTTTATGACAAAGTTACGACAAGCGGACTCGGTTTTGATATCGGGGCGCTCTACACGCTCAGTGAAAGAATGAACCTCTCATTTGTTCTTACGGATCTGAACAGCAAATATAAATGGGATACCTCTCCTGTAAGGCAGGAAAGCGGGAAAACTACAGAAAACAAATTCCCGATTGGTAAAAAGCTGGGCTTAAGCTACCGCATACCCGAGTATAAAATAATAGCTTCTGCGGAATTTGAAGGCTATGGAAAAGGGGCTAACTTCTTAAGGTTTGGAGCCGAGTACAACATATATGAACAGCTCTTCTTAAGAGGCGGCATAGACAGAATGAATATTAGCAATAAGGAATATCCGGCAAGACCAAGCCTTGGTTTTTCATATTTTAAGAAGCTAAGCAGTTTTATTGCAGGGGTTGATTATGCATTTGTTATGGAGCCTTATTCACCATCCGGTCAGCATATTCTTGGCATTAATGTAAACTTCTGATTAAGTAATGATAATGAATGCTTTTCTTAATGAATTTAGAATAGTTTGCTTATTGGTTTAACAAAAGCTAATTTTGTAAGGAACTTTTGGTATTATATGAAAAAAATTATTTTATTAGTCCTTATCTTTTCATCATATATCTCTGCACAGACGGCAGGGCAAAGCGGCCTGTCGTTTCTGAAGCTCGGTTTTGGGGCCAGGAACGTTGCCATGGGTGATCTGGGGGTAGTAAACTCCGGTGATGTAACTGCACTGAACTACAATCCGGCCATGCTTGCCAGGTTCTCTTCCCCAGAAATTCTATTTACTCACAATCAGTGGATTGAGGATACCAGGAGTGAATACCTTGGCGTCAGTTTTAAGCTATTAGGGCTCCCCTGGGCTGTTGGAATCAATACCACTACAATCAGCGGCATTGAAGTAAGAACACGCCCTGGCGAGGCTGAGGGGAAGTTTAATGCCAATTATTTTGCCGGGAGCCTGTCCACCGGACTTAATATAGCAAAAGATGTTTCTGCCGGCGTTACAATAAAGTACCTCTATGAAGGTCTCCTCTCAGACGAATCAAACGGTCTGGGATTTGATCTGGGATTAGCATATGAAAGTCCTGTTGAAGGATTATCGTTTGGTGCCGCCGTCAGAAATTTGGGCAGCATGAATGGCCTCAGGAAGGAAGCCACAAAGCTTCCTGCTGACTTGCGTGCAGGGGTTCTCTACAGTGACCTGCTTAATGATCTGAATACGAGCTTTACTTTAGGAGCCGAAGTGCAGAAGTATCTTGTAGCCAAGGATACGCACATTAACTTTGGCGGGGAGTTTCTTTACGACGACATGATCGCTCTCAGGGCGGGTTATCAGACAGGGTTTGAATCCAAAGGCTTTACGGCAGGTCTTGGCCTGAAATATTACAATCTGAACTTCGATTACGCATATACACCTTTTTTACTGAATTTAGGATCATCTCACACAATTTCCTTAAAATTTAAATTCTAAACTATCATGATTGAATATTCTCCATTTAAAACTTCAAATGTTTCCCAGCATGAATGGGACGAATTTATTGAAGAGTCAGATAACGGTACAATTTTCCATACCAGAAAGTTTTTATCTTACCATCCTGAAGGAAGGTTCCAGGATGCATCGCTTGTCGTAAAAAGAAAAAACAATCTTTTTTCTGTACTTCCGGCTGTTGTAATTGAACGCGACGGGAAAAGAATTCTTTCCTCGCACGCCGGAGCTTCCTACGGAAGCTTTGCCTACAGGTCGGACCTGAATTTTCAGGATGCGCATGATCTTGTTGACATACTTCTGGATCATGCAAAAAAACTTAAATGCGACAGAGTTCAGGTTACTCCTCCTCCAATTATTTACCAGTCAAAGCTCAGCAATTATATCGACTTCGCGTTGGTAAGAAACGGATTTTTATACAGTAAAAGGGAAGTCTCAAGTGTAGTGCAGCTTGACGTAGATCGCGACAAACTGCTCGCTACTTACCGCCCGGAAGCCAGAACTGCACTTAAAAAGGCAATGAAACAGGGCGTTGAGATTGTTGAGTGCGAAAGGTTTGAAGAGTACTACGAGATCCTGAAGAAGAATCTGAAGATGAGACACGGCGTTACACCTACGCATACACTGGATGAGCTCCTTAAATTAAAGTATATGTTCCCGACGAAAGTAAGGCTCTGGGGTGCTTTTGTGGGTGACAAACTTATTGCCGGCGTATGCAACTTCAGCGCTAATTCCAGAGTGGTGCTTGCCTTCTATATAAGCCACGACGAAGACTACCAGGAATACCGCGCAGTAAATCTGCTTTTCTATGAAATTATGAAGAGATACCAGGATGAGGGCTTTAAGTATCTTGATTTCGGAATCTTCACGGTTAATATGGAGCCCAACTGGGGTCTCGGCCGCTTCAAGGAAAATTTCGGATCGAGAGGTATATTCAGGGATTACTTCTACAAAGATCTGAAGTAGTTTTCTAGCGCTTAACGGCCGATATGCATAAAATTTTACACATTGCTCCAATGAATTATGCGGGAGTCCCTTATAGCTTTTACGATATGCATCGTAAATGCGGTGATGACTCCCGTATTATTACCTTTCACAAAAATGAGAGAGATTTCCCTGAAGATATATGTCTTAACTGGCCTCTGCCGCGCTTCAGCATGGCTTCTTTCTGGCGGAAAAAGAAAGTAGCCATAAGGGAAGCCTCATTAAAAAACACCGCCCCGGAATTTAAGCCCGGGAATATATTGGAATCGTGGTATTTTTCTTTTACAGATCTCTTAAGGCAGCCTGCGGTTGATAGACTGATTGAAAAATATAACCTGAACGATTATGAAATTATACATTATGATGCCGGGCTGGATTTCTTTAGGAATTCAAAGCAGGCGTTAAAATGGAAAAAAGAAGGAAGGAAGATCGTCTGCTGCTACTATGGGAGCGACCTTAGAACCCGGGGTATAATAAAAGAGCTGGATAAAATATCGGATCTGAATATAACTTCAGAGTATGACCACCTGGCGCTGAAAAAAGACCTTCATTACGTTTTCTATCCTTATGACCCTTCGGAACTGCCCGAAAAAAATAATGCTGAAAATGAAGCACCAACAATTGTGCATTCCCCGACAAACCGCAAGTATAAAGGGACTGATCTGATAATACAGGTTATTGAAAGAATTAAAAAGGAAAGAAAAATTAAGTTCCTGCTTCTTGAAAATATGCCGAGAAGAGAAGTACTGAATATCAAAAGTAAATCTGATATCTGCATTGACCAGGTCGGCGGCACAATGGGGGGAACAGGCTACGGGAAAGCAGGCATTGAAACATTAGGTATCGGAATACCGACAATTACAAACATGACGCGTGACTATGAAGTGTGGCTTCCCGGTAACCCTTTTGTTGTAGCTAATAACGCTGAAGAGCTTTATAATAAACTTAATGAGCTGATTGAATCCAAAGCTCTGAGGGATGCAATTGGAGAGAAGGGAAAACTGTGGCTTAAGAAGTACCACGGCTATGAAAGCGTAAACAATCGCCTGTACGAGCTCTATAAAAAAACCAATATAGTTTAATAAAAATACCGCACAAGATAAATGAGCCTATTAAAATCAACAGCATGGTACACTTTTGGCAATCTCTTTGCCCGTTCACTGGGTTTTATACTTCTTCCGTTTTATTCAAATTTAATTCCTGCTGAAGATTTCGGTCGCTACGCTCTTCTCATGTCGGCCTATGCTGTAATGTCAGCCGTCTATCAGGGCGGGCTTTTCCCGGGTTTTTCAAAGTACTTTCTGGAAACAGATGATGAGAATAAAAGAAAAAAAATATTTGCTTCCTGTTTTTCACTAATACTTCTGACGAGTCTTGTAATTACAATAATTTCCAGCTTCTTCAGTCAGAAAGTATCTTCTTTAATACTCGGGTCTCCGCAATATGGAAGGCTTGTGCTCCTGACTGCATGGATGCTCTTTATTGATACGGTATTTCTTACTGTGCTCCACCTGCTTAAGACAAAAGAAGAATCGAAGCAGGTAATTTATTATACGTCGCTTTCGGCTGTGTTTAATCTGATTCTTAACTTCTTCTTTGTCTTTTACTTAAGACGGGGTGTGGAGGGTATTTTCCTGGCCCAGCTGTTCTCGGGAGGCGTTATTGTGGTAATAATGGCGGGAGTCTTAAAGGATAACTTTAGTTTCAGGTCTGATAACGCCGTGCTGAGAAGTATTCTGATATTTTCGTTCCCGCTTCTGATTGCCGGAATCCTTTCTACATTTGTTGACGTTGCAGACAGATTTATTCTCGACCATTTTATGGATAAGAAGCTAGTCGGCATTTACAGCTTCTCGTATAGAATTGCAATGGTTATGAATATTTTTGTGATTTCTTTCAGGACTGCATGGACACCGTATTCACTTCGTCTTTTAAGGAAGGAGAAGGACTACAGCATTTTATTTGGACACAGCTTTACGAAACTCATTGCAATAAGCCTTCTGATGTTTCTGGCCGTTTCGCTTTTCATAAAAGACCTTTTCGGGTTCCATTTAGGAGGGGGGACTTTATTTAATGCGGAGTATGCTCCCGGCCTTGTTATTATTCCTTTTATCCTGCTTGGATACATGTTCAGCGGTTTAATTTCCTTTTACTCCGTTTACCCCTACCAGTCCGGCAAGAGTTATCATTTTCTTATAAGCGATCTTGCTGCATTTATTGTAAACATCGGGCTTAATTTTATTCTGATTCCAAAATACGGCATCCTTGGGGCAGCTGCAGCAACGATGGTAAGCTTCTTTACAGGATTTATTTATCTTTTTGTTGTTTCAAGACCCGTAAAGGTTGTCTATCAGGTAAAAGAACTCCTGACGCTGATTCTTTATGCAGTGGCATTCTTTCTATTAGGGAAGCTGACGGACAATTTCTGGATGAAACTGGTTCTTGTAATAGGTTTTACAATTGTAATACAGAGATCTTTAAATCTGATGAAATTAAAGACCAGATGAAAGGGACCTGTGCACGGCTTATTCAGATATCAGTTTTATGAGCTCTGGCTCCAGGACAGACCAGTTATAGCGTCTTTCGGCTTCATGGCGCGCGTTCCGTGAGTGCTCCATTAAGAGTTTCGGATTTCTGATGTATTCTGATACTTTTGCTGCAATTTCTTCTATGTCCGTGGGATTTACCAGAAAGCCGAACCTGGAAACATCCAGCTCCTTTCTTACCGGTTCAATATCTGAATAAATAACAGGTTTTCCGGATGCCATATATTCAAATATTTTTATAGGAAGGGAATTTCTGTAAACGAAAGAATAATTTCTCAGGTCCAGGCATATATCTGCACTTTTAAGCTTAATGGAGATCTCTTCATATTTTCCCCAGGGTAACAATTCAACTATAAACCTGTTTTCACCTGAAATCTTTTCCTTAAAAATCTTTTCTTCAGACTCATACTGGAATTTGCCGATTACTTTTAATGTAAGAGCAATTTCGGGGTTGTCTGAAGCAATTTTCCCTGCTGCTTCAAGGATGTTCAGAATACCCCTTTCAAAAGAGATAACCCCGGCAAAGCACAGTGTTAGATTCTTCCCGTCAAAAGGAGGAGGGGAGTAGTGGAAAAAATCCAGGACAGGGTAGTATCCGATAATAGCTTTCTTCTTAAAAGGAGCTATAAATCTGTACCTGGTCAGCTTATTCTTTTCGCCAATTATAAGGAGGTCGGCCAGATTGGTGGCATAAATATTAAAAAGATAAAGGAGAGCATAAGTTGCAACTTTCTTTAAGCCGTTATGCTTTAGCGCAACATTTTCCGGATACCATTCGGTAATGTCAGAAATAATCCTTATTTTTTTCTGTTGGCTTCTTTTGTATTTCCAGGCGGCAACAACAGTCAGAGGTTCAGAACAGATTATAACGTCGGGTGCTTCAGTGTGAAGAAAGGCTTTTAAGTTGAATATCTTTTCTTTTTTATTTAAGTTATTTCCTTTAAAACCGACAATATGAATATTGTTTTCAGTGAAGTTTGCCTCCAGGACTGAGGAGATAATGGTCACAGAGAATCCGGACTTTTCAAGAGTCCTTCCGATTTTGTGAAAAATTCTCTCGTCTTTGGGCGGATGGCCTGAAGTGAGTATGACAACTTTTTTGCTCATGGCCAAAGATAATAAATTTTAGAATATTATATAAACCTTTAATGTCTCAATTAAGAATTTTAATTTCCCGGCCGGATAGAATCGGTGACGTGGTTTTATCTACTCCTATTCCAAGGGAGATTAAAAAGAAGTTTCCGGACAGCTATGTAGCCGTCCTCTTAAAGCCATATACAAGAGATATTTATCTTAATAATCCCTATGTAGATGAGATAATTATATATGATCCCGAGGACCGGAAAGACCAGTTCTGGGACGGGGTCAGACAAATCCGCTCTTATGACTTTACACATGCCGTTATGCTCCTTCCGAATGAAAAAATAAATTACCTGCTTTTCTTTGCTGGAATAAAAACAAGGATAGGCGTAGGCCATAAGTTATACCAGTACCTGACATTTACGAAATATGTGGACAGGAAAAAGTATATCCCGTTGAGGCATGAGGCAGATTACTGTATGGATACGGTCAGGAAGATAGGAGTTGAGACAGATAATCTGGATACTGAGATTCATCTGACAAAGGATGAGATCCACAGGGTTTTTGAATTCAGAAAACGGTATGCCTCAGACGGGGAGTTTCTAATTGGAATACATTCTTCAAGCGGTACGTCAGCGCCCAACTGGAGGCCTTCTGAGTACCGCAAGTTATTGCTTAAATTAAAAAACCTTGGGAATATAAAAATAGCAGTTACAGATAATGTTGTTCCCGATGAATTAAGTGACATTCCGGATGTGATTTATCCTAATGTTAACAGGAATCTAAGAGATTCAATTGTAAATTTTTCGGCGCTGGACCTTTTGGTTTCTGCAAGCACAGGGCCGATGCACCTGTGCGCAGCGTTAAAAGTAAGGACTTTATCCCTCTTTTGTCCTCTTACAGCCTGTTCACCCCAGCTCTGGGGTCCAAAAGGAAATAAAGCCAATATTATGCTCCCAATTGGAAATTACTGCGACAGTTCCTGTAATGCTGATCCGAAAAAGTGTACATTTGAGGGAACACATGGAATCAGCAGCGACAAGGTATATTCTGAAATCCTGAATATATTATCTGTTGAAAACATTGTTACAGTTTCTCCTCTTTCGCCCGATTTTTAAGCATTTTCCGGAATCTTTTTTTGTTTATTATAATCTAACAGAGAAAAAATTGATATAACTGAAAGGAATTTTATGAAGAGAAAAATAGTTTTACTGTTTGTTGTAGTTGCTGCATTGTTTGAAACTGCCGCATTCTATTACCCGGATCAGGAGGAGGTAAAGTGGACTAATTTCGATAAGGGTTTAGAAGCCAGCAAGGCAGAGAATAAAAAGATTATAATAGACGTATATACCGACTGGTGCGGCTGGTGTAAAAAGATGGACGCAAGCACCTACAAAAATCCTGAAGTTGCAAAATATATGGCCGACAATTTTATAGCGGTTAAATTAAATGCAGAGTCTGCCTCCAAGGTCAGTTTCATGGGAGAAAGCTATACCGAGCAGCAGCTGTCGCAGGGGTTTGGAGTTACAGGCTTTCCGTCCACAATATTCTTTGATGAAAAGCAGCAGCCGATTACAGTTGTTCCGGGGTACCTGGATGACAAACAGTTCTTAAACATACTGAAGTTTATAAATGAAGGAGCCTATAAGAACCAGAAATTTGAAGATTACATGAAAGGGAAGTAAGCTAAGGGGAAGTTTAATAAAAGTAAAAAGGCAGAGATTTAATCTCTGCCTTTTTTGTTTTACGATAGACATTTAAGCGCTGAAGGAGTTGCCGCATCCGCAGGTTTTTACAGCGTTCGGGTTGTTAAAAACAAAACCTCTGCCATTCAGGCCGTCCGAGAAATCCAGTTCAGTACCCATTAAATAAAAAAGGCTTTTGCCATCAACAAAGAGCTTTACGCCATTTGATTCAATTACTTTATCGCTTTCACGGGGAGCAGAGTCGAATCCCAGGCTGTAGGAAAGACCTGAACATCCGCCGCCTTTTACACCAACTCTAAGGCCGTAATCATCCGGAATACTGTTTTCCTGCATCACCTGTTTAATCTGATTTACAGCTTTTAGTGTTACCTTTATTTCAGCTGAATCAACGGTTGTATTTGCCATACCTCATCATTTCCTTTCTAAAAGAAATTATTAAGAAATAAATAATAAAGACTTCTAAAATTAAGCGTTATTTTCTTTGCCTTCCTCAGGCTTTGCCTCTTCCGGCTTCGGCTCTTCTTTCGGAGCATAGTTTAATTTCCAGGTGTTTTCACTTAACTTAAAGAGAGTTCCGTTTTTTTCGAGCAGCCCTATGAGCTGTGAAGCAGCACCCTCAGCATCCTTATATGATAACTTAACCGATTTTCTTTCAAAAAAGTTCTTTACACCGTACTGAAGATCTCTCAAAAATACATTTGACTTGTCAAAAAACGAATATTTTTCCTTCATAAAGCTGAAGAACTGCTCCAGATTTGTACTAAGATAGTCAAATGCGGCATCCTTTTTCATGTTGAACCCCAATTGTTTGATTTTAAAAAATATATTTAATTCTGTTAAATACCACTAGTTAAAGTTTGTTGCCGCGGACTTTTTTTACGGCCTGAACAAATCTTGTAATTGTATAATCAATTTCCTCATCGGTATTGAAGCGCCCTAAGCCGAATCTTATGGAAGCTTTTATTAAAGAGCTGTCCAATCCTATAGCTTTTAAGACATGACTGGCCTCAGGGCTTCCGGACGCGCAGGCAGAGCCGGTTGAGAGGGCCAGGTCCCTTAATCCGCTTAAAAGATGATCAATATTAATGTTTTTAAGGCTGATATTCAAATTATTAGGCAGCCTTTTTTCAGGGTGCCCGTTAAGGAAAACGCCATCGAGGCTTTGAATTATTCCCTGGTACAACTTATCCCTCAGGAGCTTAATTCTTTCAATCTCAGCCGGCATTTCGATACTGGAAATTTCAAGGGACTTTGCAAAGCCGACAATTGCCGGGGTGTTCAGTGTTCCGGAACGAATATCCTTTTCCTGTCCGCCTCCCTGCAATATAGGATGAAGTTTAATCTTAGGAGACTTTTTCCTGAGGTATAAGGCGCCAATCCCTTTAGGACCGTAATTCTTATGGGCGCTGAAAGAAACCATATCCACAGACAGTTTTCTAACGTCAAAATCCATTTTGCCTATTGCCTGGGCGGCATCTGTATGAAAAAGCACTCCTTTACTTGAGCAGAATTTGGCAATTTCATCCAGTGGATAAATTGTGCCTATTTCATTATTGGCTGCCATAATGGATACGAGCAGCGTATTGTCTCTGACAGATGCCATAAGATCACTTAAGTCAATCTGGCCATAATGGTCCAAGTTCAGGTATGTAACCGAGAAACCGGCTTTTTCAAGAAAAGCTGCAACATTCAATACCGAGGGATGCTCACCCCGGGTTGTAACAATATGATTCTTTTTATTCAAGGGCGACAGGGCAAGTCCCTTAAGCGCAAGGTTGTTGCTTTCTGTTGTCCCGCTCGTAAAAATTATTTCATCAGGCCCGGCACCGATAAAGCGGGCAACTATCTGCCTTGAGCTTTCCACTGCTGAAGAAGCCGCCCAACCGAACGGGTGTCCGAGGCTTGAAGGATTGCCGAAGTACTCGCTGAAAAAGGGGAGCATTGCTTCAATAACCCTGTCGTCGGGCCTGGTCGTTGAATGATTATCGAGGTAAATGGGGAGTTTCATAGTGTCAGATCTGCCAGGTTTCTGGTGCATGAAATGAAAAAGGCGAATCACACTGATCCGCCTTTTTCAAAAAAAACACCGTTATATTTTACATGCCTAAAATCGTAACGCAGCTCTTTGCAAAGTCTACAATCGGTGTAAAGTAGACACCAAAGATAACAATTGGTGCAAGCATTACAAGTATAAGTATCAGACTTAATGGCGAAAGTTTCAATGATACAGGTTCTCCTGTAGGCTTTGAAAGGAACATTTCCTTTAATACTCTGATGTAGTAGTATAAAGATACGACCGTATTAAGCAGAGCAATAACAGCTACCGCAATCATATTTGCATCAACGAGAGCAATAAAGAGATACAGCTTTCCGATAAAACCTGCCGAAGGCGGCAGTCCTATTAAGGAAACAAGGAACATACCGAATGTAACACCGAGGAAGGGCATTGAGTATCCGAGTCCCTTATAGTCCTCAAGGTTTTCACTTCCGATCTTGTTTGCAATTATCATTACGATAAAGAAAGCGCCAAGGTTCATGAAGGCATAAATTCCGAAGTAAACCAGCATTGCAATTAAACCCTGGTTGGAAAGCACTGCAACTGTTAATAGTAAATATCCTGCATGGGCAATGCTTGAGTAAGCAAGCATTCTCTTTAAGTTATTCTGCCAGAGTGCAGTGAAGTTACCGAGTGTCATGGTCAGGATTGCAATTACAATCAAAAACTCTTTCCATGGGAAAACCGGAATCAGCATCCAGTGTCCTGAAGGAGCAACTGAAGATACAAAGGTTACTTTTATAAATCTTACTAAAAGCGCGAAACCAGCTGCCTTGCTTGCTACTGAAAGGAATGCCGTAATTGTAATAGGCGCCCCCTCGTAAACATCAGGAGTCCAGAAGTGGAACGGGGCAGTGGATATTTTGTATCCGATACCGGCAAAGATCAGAATGCCTGCAAATGCCAGAGCAAGAAGATTAATCTGAGGCGACTGTAGCAGCGTATTGATCACATAAAGATTAGTGCTTCCGGTCATTCCATATACTATAGAAATGCCAAAGAGCATAATTCCTGAGGAAACGGCTCCGTAAATAAGGTATTTTAGCGCAGCCTCGCTGTTGCGGTTTCTGAGTTTAGTAAAGCCTGCAAGCACGTATGACGAAAGCGACATCAGTTCAAGCGACAGATAGATCAAAATCAGGTCCGTTGCAGATATCATCAGGAACATGCCCAGAACCATACCGAGTATAAGTGTGTAATATTCTCCAAGCCTGTTTGTGCTTTTTCTGATTTCATCAGAATTGAAAGAGAAAAGTATCACAAGTATGGTCGAAATAATTACGAGCAGCTTGAAAAAGGCCCCGAATGAGTCTACTGTGACCATCCCGAAGCTCTTTGACTGTCCTGAGAAGGAAAATACTGCGCCGCTGAAGGTCATCTGATTCATGACACAAAATCCTGCGGCCAGCATACCTGCAATTGACAGGTAAGGGAGCAGCTTTTTATTATTCCCGAGTATCAGATCAGCAAGAACTACTAGCAGCAGGAATGCGGAAACTGCAATTTCAGGAACCAGGTAAAATAGATTATTATAAATGGTGTTAAATTCCATGGTCATCAGTTATATATGATTAAAATTTTCCTAACACAGAAAAATTAGCCGGCATCTTATTCATAAAGTCTACCAGGCTGTTTACAGAAGTATTCATTATGTTAATCATGCCTGAAGGATAAATCCCAAGCAGGAAAATAACAATTGTCAAAGGTATAAACATTAAGTATTCGCGAACCGTAAGGTCAGAAAGCATATTCCACTTTTCGTTGAGCTTGCCAAGGAATACTCTCTGAAGAGACCAGAGCATGTAGCCAGCACCGAGCAGAATGCCAAGTGTAGAAAACATGGTAATGGTTCTGATGCTGTCGACGCTGAAGCTGCCGAGAAATACAAAGGATTCAGAAATAAACCCGCTCATGCTCGGAAGTCCGATAGCTGCAAAGAAAGCCACGGTAACAAAGCCGGTATACATCGGCATCTGAAGAGCCAGGCCGCCAAAGTCGTCCAGGCCTCTTGTATGTGTACGGTCATAAACAACGCCCACAATAAGGAAGAGCATTGCTGTTATTGTACCATGATTGAACATCTGGAAAATTGCACCGTTTAATCCCACAGTTGTAAGTGAGGCCATTCCAAGTAAAACATAGCCCATATGAGAGACGGATGAATAAGCTATCATTTTCTTGAAATCCTTCTGAGCCAGAGCGCAAAGGGCGCCATAAATGATATTTATCATACCAAAGAGCGCAATGTACCAGGCCAGCTGGCGTGTAATTTCAGGGAATATAGGGTAGCTTATTCTTATGATGCCGTAGGTTCCCATTTTAAGAAGAACACCTGCAAGAATAACACTTATAGGTGTTGGTGCCTCAACGTGAGCATCGGGCAGCCATGTATGGAAAGGGAACATAGGGATTTTGATTGCAAAGCCGATAAAAAGGGCAATGTAAGCAAGAAATCTCATATTATGAGGATTTAACGGAGAAAGAATTCCTGTTGCAGTGTAATTCTTTGGATCCATTAAAGATAACAGGTTAAATGTAAATGCGCTTGTTCCGTTCGGAAGAAGTTCTTTAGCACTGAAGTAAAGCCCGATCATAACCAGAAGCATGAATACTGAGCCTACGAGTGTATAAATAAAGAACTTAATAGCTGCATATTCTTTTCTTGGCCCGCCCCAGATGCCGATGAGGAAATACATCGGAAGGAGCATGAGTTCCCAGAATACATAGAACAGGAAAAAGTCCAGCGAAACAAATACACCCATCATTCCTGTGTCAAGAAGGAGGAACAGGGCCATAAATCCTTTTACCGACTTGCTGATGTTCCAGCTTGACAAGGTAGCAATAAAAGAGATTAAAGCAGTTAAAAGAACCATTGGGGCACTTATACCGTCAATGCCCAGGAAATAGTCTACTTTTACTGTTCCCAGCCAGGATAAGCCTGAAATTTCGATCCACCTGAACTTTTCAATAAACTGAAAAGAATTCTGCTGGAAGACTCCTGCCAGTGAATAATTGTAGCTGTGAAGTATAATTCCTGCCAGGACTACCTGAAGGCCGGTAATAACAGCAGTCAATACTTTGATCAGTTTTTCCTGTGTTCCCGGGAGGCAGAGAATAATTAACATTCCCAGAACAGGAAGGAAAGTGATAAATGACAAAATTGGGAAATATGCCATGATGAACTTTAACCTCTAATATTTTTAATTACAAAACCGTTCTATTTAATAGCCATCAGAAATTAAATGGCCTGAAAATAAACAATAAAATGATTACTGAGAAAATCACAAAGACAACATAAGTCTGTACCTTACCCGTCTGGAATCTTCTAAAGAATAATCCTACTAATCCGCTAAGGTATGCACTTCCGTTAACCATACCGTCTACCACATACTTGTCGAATAATCCGCCCAGATTAGAAACTCCGCGCGTTACAGTAGCGGCTCCGTTTACAATTCCGTCTACGACTGTGTTATCGAACCAGGCGAGGAAACGGCTTAATTGAAGTGTTCCGCCGATAAAAGTAGCGCCATAGAGCTCATCTATATACCACTTGTTAAGAGAGAATCTGTAGACGGGTCCCAGCTTCTCAGCCAGTTTATCCGGGTCGATCTTTTTCCACTGGTACATAGCAAATGAGAGAAGTATTCCTAAACCTCCCAGCAGTAATGAAAGGAACATAGCAGGGTAGTGAGACTGATGCATAGCATGCATATAATGTTCCGAATGTGTTATTGCTTCACCTTCAGGAGCCGTGTGTTCCGTTGATGCGGCTTCTTTCACTTCAGTTTTCATGAAGTCGAATCTCTGTGCCTGTGGAACAACAGTTGCAGGAGTCTTTATCCATTTATTCAGGAACCATCCGCTTGAAGGATTTACCGGGTTAGATCCATACCAGAAGAATATAGAAAGTGTAGCCAGCAGAACCAGCGGCATAGCCATTACAAAAGGTGATTCATGTGCATGATCGTATTTATGCTGATCTCTCGGAGTTCCGTGGAAAGTAATAATAACCAGGCGGAACATGTAGAATGCCGTCATCATTGCAACCAAAAATGCCACGGCTGGAATGAGCCAGTGACCTGTAAGGCTGCCGAAAGCCATTGTTCCGGCCAGAATACCGTCTTTACTTAAGAAGCCTGAAGTAAAGGGAACACCCGAAATTGCCAGGGTTGAGATCAGGAAAGAAGCATATGTAATTGGAAGCTTTTTCCTCAGACCGCCCATATTTCTAATATCCTGTTCATGGTGCATTGCATGAATAACAGAGCCTGAGCCCAAGAACAAGCAAGCCTTAAAGAAAGCGTGTGTTACAAGGTGGAAGAAAGCATACTGATATGCCCCAACACCCATGGCCATAACCATGTAGCCAAGCTGGCTGACAGTTGAATACGCAAGCACCTTTTTAATGTCGTTCTGTGTAAGTGCTATTGTAGCTGCAATAAATGAAGTTATCATGCCAACTACAGCAATTGTAAGCATTGCATCTGCAGTAAGCATAACGAATATTCTTGCAATCAGATAAACGCCGGCAGCAACCATTGTAGCAGCATGGATTAAAGCGCTGACAGGTGTCGGGCCTTCCATAGCATCCGGCAGCCAGACATGAAGTGGGAACTGAGCCGATTTACCAACAGCTCCCATAAATATAAGTAACCCTGCTGCAGTAAGCCAGGCACCGCTGTTGAAAGGAAGGTGGCCGGCTGCAATCTGTGCATAGATTGTATCAAAGGTAAAAGTATGATAGTTTGTAAACAGTATCATAATTCCTATGAACATGCCGGTATCACCGACTCTGTTGACAAGGAAAGCTTTTTTGCTGGCGTCTGAAGCAGATTTCTTCTCGAACCAGAAACCTATGAGCAGGTACGATGAAAGTCCTACAAGTTCCCAGAAAATGTACATCATAAGAATATTATGTGTAAGCACGATTCCCAGCATGGAGAATGTAAATACTCCCAAATAGGCGTAATAGCGGGAATATCTCGAATCGCCTTTCATATATTCTATAGAGAACAGATGTACTAAAAAGCTTATCAGAGTTACAACAAACAGCATAATAACTGTCAGGTTGTCGATCTTTATTCCCAGGTCCATCTGAATTGTCCCAAGAACAGGGACATTCCACATTTTGATCCATGCGGCTTCCATTATGAGATCTTTACTCACAAAGAAGGCAAGTTTTTCAAAGCCCACATAAACCGACAGACACAAGGCTGAAAACATTATAAATGTTTCAAGCCAGTGTGATCCCGGAATTTTTTTACCAAACAATATCAATACTGCAAACCCTAAAAGCGGCAGAAATAATATTGCCAACGAAATATTTAATATTGATGCTTCAGTCATAGAGCTATTCTTTTAGTTTGTCAATTTCATCCACATTAACAGTGGTGAAAGTTTTGTAAATGTTTAATACAATGGCTAATGCAATAG
This sequence comes from Syntrophomonadaceae bacterium, assembly GCA_050259615.1. Lineage (GTDB taxonomy): Bacteria > Bacteroidota > Ignavibacteria > Ignavibacteriales > SURF-24 > JAAXKN01. The sequence goes on from JBLNAZ010000069.1 coordinate 24,481, forward strand.
CAGCTTCTGCAGCCGCTAAAACTATAACAAAAAGTGCTACAACCTGTCCATTCAGCCCAAAATTACCATACCTGGAAAAAGCAACAAAGTTAATATTGGCTGAATTAAGAACCAGTTCTAATCCCATGAGAACCATAACGGCATTTTTGCGTGTTACGATGCCGAAAACTCCCAAAGAGAAGAGAATAGCACTAATTACTAAGAAATGGGTTAATCCAACTTGAACCAATTCAGGCTCCGGAATCTATTTTTGAAATAACGTTTATAAAACTATTAAAATACTTAACCAGGAAAAAAACTTAACTTACTTGTTCGTCCTTTCTTGCAATTGTTGCTGCACCGATTAAAGCAATCAGCAAAAGAATTCCAAGGAGTTCAAATATCAATACATAATCTGTAATCAGCATCTTTCCCAGAGCATAAGCTGTCGTTTGAGCAGGGTTCTGCAGCGACTGTGAATGCCAGTTAGTACCAGTAAAGATCTTTATTAGAACTCCAGCCATAAGTGCAGCTCCGAGAATTGCAGGAACAATCTGCAGTGTCCCGGTTTTAATCTGAATGCTGGTAATTTTATTAGTGAGCATGACGCCGAACAAAATAAGAACAAGAATGCCGCCCACATAAACCATCAGCTGTACGACAGCAATAAAGTCGGCACCCAGCAGTACGTATAAGCCCGCAACGCCGAAGAAAGTAAATAACAGGCTGAAGGCCGAATAGATAATATTTCTGGCAGTCACAACCACAAAGGCAGAGGCCAAAGTGATAGCTGCAAACAGATAGAATACTATATCATAGATGTTCATTGGAAATTTCACCGTTTTATTGTTTGTTTTCTGTATCTGTTTTAGTTGCCTCTACTGCCGGAGCTGGTTTAGGCACCTTAGGAGCTGCAGCGGCAGCTGCTTTCTGTGCTGCTTTTTCTGCTTCCATTTTTTCAAAATTCACTTTCTTTACGGCAACTTCTGAGTCTGTAAGTGTAGAGAACTGATATAAAAGATTTGATCTTTCATATTCCGAAAACTCATAAACATCAGTCATCTTTATGCATTCGGTAGGGCAGGGATATGTGCATAAGCTGCAGAAACAGCACTTAGCAATATCTATGTCAAACTTGGTCACCCAAAGAGCTTTTTTCTTGCCGTTTGAAGTTTTACCCAAATCTTCTGTGGGCATTCCCTTTACAGTTTCAATTGAGATACAGCTTACCGGACATGCTCTGGCGCACTGGTCACATCCGATGCAGTCATCAATATTAACGAATAATCTGTTACGTGCCCTGTCGGGAAGTTGAATCTTAACTTCCGGATATTGAATAGTTACGGAAGGTACAAACAAATGTTTCAGTGTGATTTTCATTCCCACAAAAACAGTCCATAAAGCTTCCCAGGTATTTTTAAGATATTGTTTCATATATTAAAGTAAAGTTATGAGACCAATTATGATCAAATTAACAAAAGCATAAGGGATTAAATATTTCCAGCATACAGTCATCAGCTGGTCTACTCTGAGCCTTGGAAGAGTCCATCTGAGCCACATCTGGACTAATACAAATAACATTCCTTTTACTGTGAACCAGAAGAACTGTTCAACTGGAACCATCCAGGAAATGCCGAGTGTATGGCCAAGGTAACCGAAGGGAGACTGATAGCCGCCGAAGAAAAGAGTAGCTACAATTGCTGAAACCGCAAACATGTTTGCATATTCAGCCAGGAAAAACATTGCGAATTTCATTCCTGAATATTCAGTATGGAAACCGGCAACAAGCTCACTTTCAGCTTCAGGAATATCAAAAGGAGTTCTGTTTACTTCAGCAAGAGTACTGATGTAAATAATGATGAAGCCAACAACCATGAAAGGAATCAGCAGGAGTTTCGAGAAGCCAAGGCCTGCTCCGCCAAGTATATTCCAATTCCAGAAGTAGGCTGTCTGCATTTCGCTTATTTTACTCAGGCTCAGTGTGCCTGTAACAAGTACAAGTGAAAGGACTACCAGAGCCGTAGGAATTTCATAGCTTATGATCTGAGCAGCACTTCTCATAGCCCCTAAGAGGGAGTACTTATTATTGGAAGCCCAGCCGCCCATTAAGATACCTGCAACAACAACGCTTGAAATTGCCAGAATAAAGAACATTCCAAGGTCTATGTTAGAGCCGATATAAGCCCCTGAGAAAGGTATGGCGGCAAAAGCAGCATAACTGCCCGCAAATACCAGTACCGGAGCAAGATTAAAAAGTTTTTTATCAGCATCGGTAGCTACAATATCTTCCTTCTGAATAAGTTTCAGAATATCAGCAACCGTCTGCAGAAGACCGCGGTAACCCGTACGGTTTGGCCCCACTCTGTCCTGCATAAATGCTGAAACTTTTCTTTCAAGAAGAACCGCTGCTAATGCAAAGGGCAGAATAAATACGAATAGGGGAAGAGCTGCAGCAATTACCGCAGCCACGTATTCATTACCGATAAGATTGTTTAATAGATTATACATTATCTGTCCACCTCTCCCAGAACTATATCTATACTACCTAAAATTGCTATAACGTCGGCAACGAGATGACCTTTGCACAATTCTCCCATAACCGCAAGATTAACAAAGGATGGACCTCTGACCTTCATACGGAATGGATTAATTGTTCCGTCGCTAATGATGAAATAACCCAATTCTCCTTTCGGATTTTCTACGCGTGTGTAGATTGAGCCAACAGGAGGTTTAATTCTCTTTGGAATGGCAGACTGGACGTCCCCTTCGGGCAGCTGGTCCAGGGCCTGTTCAATTATCTTAACACTTTCTTCCATTTCCCTGATACGCACATAGTAGCGGTCCCAGCAGTCGCCTGTAGTACCTTTTTCACCCGATCCGACGGGAATTTCAAAGTCAAATCTGTCATAAACAGAATACGGGTCGTTCTTTCTTAAATCCCATTTTATTCCGCTTGCTCTCAGGTTAGGTCCTGTTATGCCAAAGTTAATGGCAGTATCAAGCGGCAGAACGCCTACGTTGGCCGTTCTTTCAATAAATATCTTATTAAATGAAAGGAGGTTATTAAACTCAACAAGGCTTCCCTTGAAATACTTGAGGAATTCCCTTGCCATCGGTACAAAATCCGGATGCAGGTCGTGTGACAAGCCGCCGACCCATACATAATTATAAAGCAGGCGGGCGCCGCAGGTCATTTCAAATAAACTCAGGATTTTTTCTCTGTCCCTAAAGCCGTAGAGAAAGGGGGTGAAGGCGCCAATATCAACGCCATAGGTGCCAACAGCAACCAGATGAGAGGCAATTCTCTGCAGTTCTCCCATAATGACCCTGATGTATTCAACTCTATCAGGGACCTGGATTCCAAGTAACCTTTCAACTGCCAGAGCGTAGCCGAAGCTGTTATACATTGAAGCCAGATAGTCGAGCCTGTCTGTATAGGGGACCACCTGGTTGTAGTTCATTGCTTCAGCATGCTTTTCAAAGCAGCGGTGTAAATATCCAATATGGGGCTTAACGTTGATAATTAACTCACCGTCAAGTTCAACTTCCAGTCTCAGCACGCCGTGTGTAGAAGGGTGCTGAGGCCCCATGTTTAATACCATTTCTTCAGTTTTGAATGCCATTTGTTATTCGCTAAATCATTATCAATTGTATTTACCGGAATTTGTTTTATTTGACCGGATTAAATCAGTAGGGGATTTTCATGCCCTGATAGAATTCCGGATTCTTATAATCTTTTCTGAGCGGATATCCTGCATCCCAGTCGTAGGGCATCAGGATCCTTCTCAAATCGGGATGGTGCAGGAATATGATGCCGAACATATCATAGGCTTCTCTTTCATGCCAGTCGGCAGCTTTCCATACACTTTCAACTGATTCGACTTCAGGGTTTTCCCTGGGAGTAGAAACCTTCAGGGTTACTTTCTGAGCAAGTTGAATGGATTCCAGGTGGTAATAAACGCTCAGTGTTCCGCCTTTAATTGTAACTGAGCCGTCTGCTTCAGTTACCTTTTCGCCGTTGGCATCATCAACTCCCGAAAGAACCATCAGGGAATCGAACTTAAGTCCTGCTGTATCCCTTAAAAAACAGCATATCTTATGAATAGCCTTGGCGTCTGCCATAATTATAGGCTCAACGGGCTGACTGAGGATTTCAAAAACATCCTCCGGGAATTCCTGTTTCAGGACATTAAAAATTTCTTCTGTAGTTTTCATGCGGTTTTCTTAACCAGTGATTCGTTTCTGATTTTTTCCTGTAATTTTAACAGACCTTCTAACAATGCCTCCGGTCTGGGAGGGCAGCCAGGTACATAAACATCTACCGGGATAACCCTGTCAATTCCTTTTAACACGTGATAACCATGTTCCCAGTATGGACCCCCGCTGTTTGAGCAGCTGCCCATTGAAATTATATATTTCGGATCCGGCATCTGTTCGTAAAGACGTTTAATTCGTGTTGCCATTTTCAGTGTAACTGTGCCGGAAATAATTATTGCGTCTGCCTGCCGGGGTGTGGCGCGGGGGATAACCCCAAACCTGTCGAAATCGTAATGCGAAGCTGATGTAGCCATCATTTCGATTGCGCAGCAGGCCAATCCAAATCCAAGCTGCCAGACAGATGATAAACGGGCCCAGTTTAACAAATCTTCTGCCTTTGTAATGACAATATTACTGTCTGAAAATTCCTGATCTAATAAACTTTTCATGATTTTATTCTTTTTATAATATTTTCCCAAATAATAGTATTAGCTGTTAGACCTGATCCTGCAGTACAGCAGAGTTTTCTTCTGTTTTCTCTGCAGCTGCCAGGAATCCATCTTTGCTATAGGTTTGAGTTTTCACGACAGGAGGCTGTATGACAGGTCGAGCCCATTCAAGGTCACCTTTACGCCATTCATACGCCATGCCCAGACCGAGCACTAATAAAAATATGGCTCCCACCAGGAAACCCGGTAGTCCGAATTCTTTGTAAGAAAGAGCCCAGGGGAAGAGCAGTACAACTTCCACGTCAAAAATTAAAAATATGAGGGCTACAACGTAGAACCTGATATTAAATTTAATCCATGGAGAGCCTTCAGGATTTTCTCCGCACTCATAAGTAAGGAGCTTCTCCTTTGTGGGTCTGGAAGGACGAATAAATTTAGAAAACAGTACGGCTACTATAACAAAAAATATAGCCAACAATAAAAAGATAAAGATTTTGCCAAATTCGGTAAGCATAGTATTTTATAAATTTTTCACCAAAAATACTACTTGATGTGAGTAATGTCAAGTGAATTAAACTTGCAGAGTGTCTTCTTACACTTAAAGTTTAAATAATAGCGGCATTGCTGATAATATTTGTAAAATGAGGTGAATTCAATAAAAAGAGGATAAGACCTCCGGTTATAACCGGAGGCATAATTACTCTCCCATCGAGTGGAAATAAATAATGACACCTCTTCCTGTTTCGGAATTAATATAGAGTGTTTTAGGGTTGCCGTTATCAGTATTTTCCAGTATAATTTCTTTGGTCTTATCAATAAAATGGGATACTGAGGAAGTAAGACCTGCTATAACCTGTGCGATGGAATTCTCCTTGTCTGTATTAGAGATATTAACTTCTTTCAAGGGAAGGTTTGTAACCTCGTCAATTTTTTCTTTTTGATCGTTGAAAACTTCAATAGTAACTATTTTGTCTCTGTTTGTCTTTGTGAAGTTATGAGTAAAGATGATCCATTCATTCTCCGGAACTACCTGTCGTGTCATAGTTTACCTTTTCTTTATGTCGTTATGTATAAAAGCAGCTGTTCATATACTATATAAAATATTTCGGGAGCAAATAATTGCAAGTGAATTATTAATGCTTTATGAATTTCATTCCGGTAGCTGTGGTAAAAGGTCAATCTTGCCGACAATTTCTTCACAGTACCAGTGGGTTAAGAGGGCGTCTTGGGCAGTCACCCTTGAGAATTCCTTTTCCTGAACCACTGAGAGAAAATGGCGGATCATTTGTTCAAAACCCCTTCTGTACAAAACGGTATCCCAGTCGTTAAATTTTGTGTGTTTTTCTTCGTTATTGCTTAGCAGTGTTTTCGAATTAAGGTTGTTAACTACGTGTTTTTCCCCGTTTTTCATCACTTCAAGAATTTCTTCATTTATTCCGCCGTTGTGGTTCATTATTCCAAATGCAGTGTAATTTTCTCCTGAAAACTGGACAGTTACGTGGAGCAGTTTCCCGTCCTTATTATAATTATGCACAGATATGTCCTTTGAGAGTTCAGGGCTCAGAAATCTAATAGTATCAACAACATGAATAAAGTCGTCGAAAATAAATCTTCTGGCATCTTCGGGCAGAAAAACCCGGTTTTTCTGCATAATGGTTATCCCGCTGGAAAAGTCACTCTTTAAGGCGGAATACAAAGGTGCAAAACGCCTGTTAAATCCCGTAAATAAGCATACGCCTCTATTTTCGGCAAGTTCGACTAGTTCCAAGGCTTTATTATAGCTGTAGGCGAGTGGTTTATCAACAAAAACAGGGATGTCGTGCTTTAGTAACTTTTCAGCTATAGCAAAATGGGATTCAGTGGAAGAATGGATAAATGCAGCATCTATCCTTAAGCTAAGAAGTTCATCCACAGATCGGGTGGTTTCTTTAACGCGGTACTTTTCTGAAAGAGCTTTTAATGTCTCAGTGTTACGCGTGCAAAGAACAGGAGTTACCTCCTTGTTATTAAGTATAACGGGCAGATATGCTTTCTGAGCAATATTGCCGAGTCCAATAATGCCAATTCTCATCATAATTTTTCAGTTTTGTTGAAATCAGTTGAAATAAAATTTCTGTGAAGCTCTTTATCCTCATAAGGATCTGCTAAATTGCCCTCAAGCTCTTCAGGAGCGTAACCGGACCCGATGCTTTTTATATTGACACTTTTATCCTTCTCATTTACCTCATAGAAAATTCTCCAGGTGCGGTAAGCGAGCTCATAGCTGCCGCCCGTGCTGGTAAGTGAAATGAGTCTGATCCTTTTTCTGGAGCTGTCAGAGGGCTTAAATTCCAGCTGAAGCCTTGAAAAGCCGAAAAGGTTTGTTCCGGAATTTTCTTTCAGCCAGGTCATCTGTCTACCTGAAAGTTCAGAGTATTGGACGCTATAGATTTCTTCAAGTCCGGCTTTAACCCAGCCGGTTTTGCTTTCCGGAAAAGAATCCGAATAGGGAAGATAGGGCTTAATGTCGAGAACGGGGGAACCGTCCAGAATATCCGAATTAGTAATGAACAATTTTAAGCCTTCTACTTTTTTCAGCCTGACGCAGCTTATGCCTATTGGATTAGGCCTGTGCGGAGAGCGTGTGGCAAATACCCCGATCTTACTTCTGGAGTGTCTTGGCGGCTGTATTAAAGGTTTCCAGTTCGGGTTCAGGTGAAACAGATAGATCACCCAGATCCGGTCGAATCCGTCAAGGTCCTTCAATGCCTGTTCAAAATTAAGATAAGGCTCAAGCTCAATTACTGATTCAGCATCATCAGCCAGAACGCCCTGACGGGGGGTTTCGTAACGGTATCTTTTTTCTGAATGAATGATGCCAATGGGTTTTAGTATAATTTCTTTCAAATTCTATTTAATCCGTTATAATAGCGGTTATCTTTTTCTGGTTGTAAATCTGGCTCTTTCGTACTGTTTTGGCCATGGGATTTCTGATCCCAGTTTGGCGGCCGCATGAAGAGGCCAGTATGGATTCCTCAGTAATTCCCGGGCAATAATGACTGCATCGGCTTTGCCTGAGGATATTATTTCTTCTGCCTGCTGCGGATCTGTGATCATGCCTACAGCGCCGGTTAAAATGCCAGCTTCTTTGCTGATTGCTTCGGCAAAGGGGACCTGATAGCCCGGAGCAGCCGGAATCTTTACGTGAGGAATAATTGCTCCTGAAGAACAGTCGATCAAATCTATTCCGATTTCCTTAAGCTTTTTGGCAAATTCTATGGACTGGGGCAGATCCCAGCCTCCTTCAGTCCAGTCGGTGGCGGAAATCCTGACAAATACAGGCTTTTCTGCCGGCCAGATTTCGCGGACAGACTTTGCAATCATCAAAGGAAATCTCATTCTGTTTTCCAGGCTGCCGCCATACTCATCTGTTCTTCTATTGCTGAGAGGGGAGAGGAATTCATGCAGCAGGTATCCATGTGCAAAATGGAGTTCTGCAACTTCAAAACCGGCTTCAAGGCTGAATTTTGCAGCGTTAATGAATTCCTGGTGCACCATTTCGATATCATGCCTGTCCATTTCTTTGGGAATAGCATAATCAGTATCGAATGGAATTGCGCTTGGTGCAAGTGTCTGCCATCCATCCTTAAGCGGTCCGCCGCCGTCGAAAGGGGAGGCCGTGGAAGCTTTTCTTCCGGCATGGGCTATCTGAATGCCCGGAACAGAATTCTGGCCCTTAATAAAGTCTGTAACAGGCTTAAAGGCCTCGGCATGTTTATCCGACCAGATTCCAACATCCCCCGGAGAAATTCTTCCCTGGGGTGAGACAGAAGCTGCTTCAGTTAATATAAGAGCCGATCCCCCGACAGCCCTGCTTCCAAGGTGAACCAGATGCCACGTGTTTGCAAAGCCGTCAACGCTTGAATACTGACACATGGGTGAGACAAATATACGGTTCTTGAAGACCATATCCCTTATTTTCAAAGCTGTAAAGAGTTTTGTTTCCATTTTGCAGAGCCCTCAATTATGGTATGGTGAAATATACTTTGAAAACTACCTTTTGCCAAAAAGCTTTTTAACTTTTCTAAAAATGCCCTTGCCAAGCATAAGGTTTGCGTTTACTGTAATAGTTTTCAGCAGCATTAGTATATCCTTATCCCCGGCCCAGTGTTTCCGGACAATTTCAGGATTTACGTCGCTGATCAGCTGGTTCAGGGCGAAAGCAGCCACTGTTATATCGTCCAGGTATCCGATGGGACCAAGAAAAGCCTCGGGAATCAGGTCGATCGGGGAAATAAAATATGCAATTGCTGCGCCGATTTTTAATTTGTTCATCATGGGAACGCCGGGGTCGCGGGCAACCTTATAGAGCAGGTAAAAGATATCGGGTGCCAGAAGTATAAATTCGCTCCACTTCTGGTTACGGCCGGCCTTGTTATCAAACCAGTCTTTTATTCCGGATCTCAGCTTCAGATAAAAATCTTTTTCTTTATTATCCAAATGTAAGTTTATGTTATGATTGTTCATTTCAAAAAGATAAAAAGATTATACTGAACATATAAGTGACAAATTTGTGCAATTTTACCGCATCCCAATTTGCAGAGTTTCATAAAAAAGCCTGACGGGTAAGAACCCGGCAGGCTGAAATGAATTTTGTTTCAGAAATTAAATATATGGAATCCTTCTACTCGCTCGGCCTCATTGCTGAAACACGCCTTATAGTGTTTCTGAACTCCTGAGGTTCAGTATCCTTTTTCAGGTAACCCGTAGCTCCGGCCTTGAATATATTCCAGAGATATGAATCATCGGAAACCGAACTAAGCACAATAACAGGTGTAAATGGTGAAATAGTGCGCAAGTCGTCCAGAGTTTCAACCGGGCCCCTGCCTATCAGATCCACATCCATAATTACAACATCAAAAGTTCCCTTTAATGCAATATCAAACATTTCAATATCTGATGCGGCGATACTATTTATAGCCATATCGTTTTCGCCGTGCAGCAGGCTGATGAACCCCTTTTTTACAATTTCTGAACTTGTAGCCAGTAAAATGTTAATCATATGTTTTTCTTTCACACAGTTTGATACCTTTACAAAACCTTATATCTAAAGAATTATTCCATATGCATTGATGAAACTTTCCTTTTGCGGGAAAAATTTTTATTCATGCATATTAATATATTAAACGCTTTTTTACTGGGAATTATAAGTCATTTTTGAATCACTGTATCACAGTTTCTTAAGCGCCATTAGAGTGAGGTCGTCGGCCTTAGGGGTGCCATTTAAGAAACTGTTCAGTTCAATTTTAACAGTTTCCACAATCTGTCTGCTTGACATTTCCCTGAATTCTTTCCCAAGCCTTAAGATCCTCTCGGCTTCAAACTGTTCTTCATCCCTGGCAGCTTCACTGAGGCCGTCTGTATAAATGAAAAGCACATCGCCTTGTTTCATTTCAACAAAACTGCTGTTGTAACCCGTGCCGCACATTACGCCCATGGGAATTCCGTTTGTAGGCAGTTCTTTAATATTTCCGTTGCTGAATAAAACCGGAGGGCAGTGCCCGGCGTTTGTTATTTCCACCTTGCCGTCGTCAAAGGCGTCTGCCAGAATAAGGGTTGCAAACTGCGAGGAAGCCGTGCTTTCGCATAGCTGTCTGTTTACTCTGTCCATAATCTCATTTGATTTAAGCCCAAGAGGTATCAGGCTGTGAAACATTGCATGCAGGTGTGTCATGAGCATCGAAGCAGCCACGCCTTTTCCCGCTACGTCGCCCATAATGAGATAGTGGTGGTCCTTGTTCTCATCCGGAGTAATTATGTCGCAATAATCTCCGCTTACAAAGCCAGCCGGTTCATAATGATAGGAAATATCCCATCCCGGCACTTTTATGTCCAGAGGCGGCAGGAGTTTTCTTTGAATTTTCATCGCCAGTTTCAGATCCTCTTCCAGGCTCCTCTGCTGTTCGTGATTCATATGATCCAGACAAAATCTTACAAAAGGATCTGTCTCCAGGGAATCTATTTCTATTGGATCTCCGCAAACCTCGCAGGTTCCGAAGGTTCCGCTATGTATTCTAAGCAGTGCAGATTCAACATCCTCAAGAAGAGTCATTAGTTCGGAGGTTGAAACGTACTTTTGTGTAAGGCTTACGAGCCTGTTTTTTCTGTCAAGTATTTTCCCTCTGATATCATTAAGGTCATCCTGTCTCATAGTTTTTCCCTCTGCTTCAAATTAATCTTTGTCCCCGTTTTTTGTTCGATATAAAATTCCAAATTAACCGTTAAATTGCAACAGAATTTCCATTACTTGCCTCACAGGCACAGGAATCTCCTTAAGAACTAAATGAAAAGAAGATTAATAAAGCAATTTTAATGAAAAAATTTACTTTGAGCAAGTGAATCAGCTAAACATTAATTCTCAGCTTTCATTGACAATTTGGTTAAAATTTTCAAAGTTGCGATGTGCATTTCTAAAATGTAAAAAAGGAAAAAAGAGAAAGGGAAAACCAATAAAGATTTATTGAAAAATGAGGTAACATTATGTCCATTAAACAGGAAATACTAAAAATGATTTGCGACTTTATCGATGCCTACGGTAAAGAACCCACAATGATTTATATGACCCCGTCTAAAACTGACCAGCTGCGTTATGAGGAGGCATTTCCGCCAGATAAAGAGCCGCACGAAGTATACGAAGAAAAACTATTTGGCCTTACTCCGGCCTGGAATGCAAAAGAATTTAAGATTGAATAGTCCCGGTAAAACTCTGGAATATACCAGCTTATAGTACATCCTGAGCCTTCAGAAATATCCTGTACTCTAATCTGGCCGCTTTGAACTATATCCATAAATTCCTTATCTTACTTTTTTAACACCTCCATGAGGAACATTGGATATTCTGACTGCACAAATTGATAATAAAAAAATCTCTTTTTACGTCCGGGACGTTGACCGCGTCCTTCATGCCGTAGAATTAACCGAACTGCCCGGGCATCCGGATATAATGCCCGGCGTTATTAACTTTCACGGTGAAATTCTTCCGGTTTTTGATATCAGACGTAAATTTGCCCTGCCCGATAAAACAGTTGATCCAGAGGATAAAATAATTATTCTTAAAAATGGCGGGCGCCGCTTTGCTGTTTATGTAGACAGCATTCTGAACAGCCTTAGTGTGCCCGAATGGAAGATCAAGAATATCGACTCCTCCTGGCCCGAACTTAATTATAAGGATAGCATGCTGGATACAGCCGGAGAGCTGGTAATTATCAATAATGCGGGAGATTTCTTCCTCAATGTTGATATTTATGAACTGGATGAGATTCTAAAAAAAATTTCAGACAGAAGTTAAAACGTCAATGTCATGCATCTGAACGACCTGCTTAAATATATAAATGATTTCATAGGGATCTATTATCCTTCAGAAAGAGCCAATGAATTGGAAAGGCTTATAAACCTTGCAGCCAAGGAAAGCAATTTCAGTAAGACTGACGAGTTTGTGGATTTTCTTTTCAGCGTGCCCCAGCTAGACAGGATAAAGCTTCTTGCCAAATATCTTACTATTGGAGAAACTTACTTTTTCCGGGAGGTTGCCACATTTGAAGCACTAAAGCCTGAACTTATTAACCTGGTAAATAAAAATGGCTCTCTTGACGTTTGGAGTGCCGGCTGCTGCACGGGCGAGGAGCCTTATTCCATTGCTATTATGATAAAAGAACTTTTTCCCCACAGACATTTCCGGCTAAATATTACGGCCACTGACATCAATAACGACTTTCTTAAACGGGCCGCCATTGGGGAATTCAGCAACTGGTCCTTCAGGGGTGTATCTGACTACGTGAAGAAAAAGTATTTTACGCAGATAGAAAACAATAAGTACAGGATCAATGATGGATTAAAAGAAATGGTCAGCTTCAGTTTCCTGAACCTTGCCGAAGGCAGCTACCACTTCCCGCATCACACGGGGAAATTTGACGTTATATTCTGCCGTAATGTTATTATGTACTTCGGCGAAGAGCTCAGAAACAGGGTGGTGGATAATTTCTATAACCTGCTCAATGAGAATGGTTTTCTGGCGCTCGGGCTTGCTGAAATATCAAACTATTATACGAATCGCTACGCGAGAATAAATTATGAAAATACAGTTCTATTCCAGAAGAAAAAGATAATTCTAAAACCTGGTTCTCATGAAAAATCGCGCAAAGAAAATTACTCCGCAGAAGAACATTCAGGAAAAATTGAAAAACAAAATGATAAAGGGGAGGCAAGACCCTTAAAGACAGAAGTAAAGAAAACTCAAATAAAGCCTGAGAAAAATGTATCGCGTGAAGCTCCGCCTTCAGGCAGTCTGCCTAGTGAAGAAGCAAAATACCTTTTTGAATCCGGAGAGTATGATAAGGCAATTAATATCCTTTTGTCTAGCCTTTCGGTGCCGAATGAAGCCGGGCATGATCTTGACAAAAGGATTGAAGCCTTTGAGATATTGATAAGAGCCCTAACTTCTGCCGGCGATATTGAGCTTGCAATTGACTGGTGCCGCAAGGGAATTGAAGAAAATAAACTAAGCGCAAGATTTTATATTCTCCTGGCGAATCTTCTTAATATCTCGGGAGATATGGCGGGCGCAATTGAAGAACTGAAAAAAGCTGTCTATCTGGAGCCGGGGAATTTTCTTGCCAACTTTTATATTGCCAATATCTACAGAGGGAAAAATGAGCTTGGACTTGCGCGCCGCCATCTGAATTATGCTCTTTCGATCATAAACGGATTTGACCAGAACGAGGTTCTCAAGGAAACAGAAGGCGTTACAGCTGGCAGAATGAAAGAAATAATTGAAAGACAGTTAAATACATTAAATAATAAATAACCTTTATAAATAATGCTTAATAAAGACAAATTTAACAGATTCAGCCATGAACAGCTGAATTCTATGCTGGAAAAGCTGAGGTTGGAAGCTGAATCTTCCTCTTCCGGGGTGGAACTCAGTCCGCTTGAAAAAAAAGCTATTCTGAAAAAAAGGGCTGAAAAACTAGCTGAAAAAATTTCCGAACCCGAAAGTATTAGCGGTCTAGAGGTTATAGAATTCACTCTTTCGGGTGAAACCTATGCAATTGAAACACTTTTCCTCAAGGAAGTCTTTCATATAAAGGAAATTACACCCGTACCGCTTACTCCTTCTTTTGTAAAAGGGATAATTAACCTCAGGGGCAATATTATCTCGGTCATAGATGTTAAAGTGTTTTTTGAAATGACAAGCGGACCTATTTCCAACTACGACAGGGCTATAATTCTTCAGTACGGAGATATGATTTTCGGCATCATGGCTGATGAAATCATTGGAATCAGGCAGGTTTCCCTTGAAAACAGCAGCAGCAGCCTGTCAGATCTGAATGCCATAAGGCAGAAATATCTTAAAGCTGTAACCAGCAGCAGGGTTGTAATTCTGGATGGTTATAAACTATTGAACGATAAATCCATAATTGTTAAAGACATATAAAAACGGAAACCTTAATCAGGAGCCAAAAATGCAGTGGTTTTTAAATCTCTCAATCAGAATAAAATTGTATCTGGCCTTTGGGGTAATACTTCTGGCCTTATTGATCGTGGCTATAATATCAGCCTATAAAATGTCCTCCATAAGGCAGAGCCAGCAGCGCCTTGCACAGGTGGAGTATAACGTAGCTATTGATGCAATTGAAGTCAGGTCAAATCTCAACAGGCTCAGGATAAAAATGCTTCAGTATTTTATGCCGGAATATGCAGATCAGAAGGCATCTTCGGTTTCAGAAGCCAGAAATATGGTTCAGGTGGTGGAAAGCTATTTTAACCGTCTTTTGTCGTACAGCGTTGAGGAATTCGAAGACAGGAATGAAGTTATCGACATGAAGCGCGATTATGACAAGTTAAAAGAGGGAGTTGAGCACCAGATTCTGCTTGTCGGCCAGGGACGTTCCAGCGAAGCCGCTCTATATGGCAGGGAAAATCTTGCTCCCATATACGAAAGCATCAGATCAGATGCCATAAGCCTATCGGAAAGGACCAACAGTGAAGTCAATCGGCACATCGCTCAGGTGAATCAGGAATTTGAAAGCTATATTACTCAGCTTATAATTATTGGTGTATTGCTCCTGCTGATACTTATAATTATTGTTTATTATCTGGATAAAATTATTGCCAGGCCGGTACAATCGCTGGACGAATACTCGGATAAGATTTCTTTAGGTGACGTGGACTTTGTCATGCCTGAACTTAAAAGGTCAGATGAAATAGGTTCGCTCTGGGATACTTTCAGCAGAATGACAATGTACCTTAAGGAAATTACATCCATTTCCAATAATATTGCTTCAGGCAATCTTAACGTTAAAGCACGCCCCAGGTCAGGACAGGATGTGCTTTCGAATTCACTCAACTCAATGATTTTCAATCTAAGCAAAGTCACTTCTGATCTAAAGGAAACTGCAAACGTTCTTAATACCTCTACTTCGGAAATCCTGGCCGGAGTAGCCCAACTGGCGGCCAGCTCTTCTGAGATTGCCAGCGCAATTGGGGAAACAACTTCCACAGTCGAAGAGGTCCGTAAAACTTCCGAAAATTCAAATGCTAAATCACGTGACGTGCTTGATATTGCAAGCCGTGCTACGGATTATTCGGAGTCGGGACAAAAGTCAACCGAGGAAACTCGTGAAGGAATTGACAAGATAGGCAGCCAGATGGTTATAATAGCAGAAAATATCATCCGGCTTTCTGAGCACAGCAAGGCAATAGCCGATATAATCCTTGCCGTTAACGATATAGCAGAACAGACAAACCTTCTTGCTGTAAACGCTTCAATTGAAGCAGTAAGGGCAGGCGAACATGGTAAGGCGTTTGCGGTAGTAGCACAGGAAATTAAAAGTCTTGCCGAGCAATCCAAACAATCCACTGCGCAGGTCCGTTCAGCTCTTAATGATATTCAGAATGCCATTAATTCAGCGGTTTTGGCAACCGAACAGGGCGAAAAGATTGTCGACACGGGCATTAAGCTTGCAGGAGAATCGGGTGAATCCATTCAGAAACTCGTTGAGACGATCAATGTGGCCAAGGATGCAGCTTTCCAGACCTCTGTAACCAGCCATGAACAGGTTGTAGGCATGGAGCAGATTACACTTGCCATGGAAAATATCAAGGTCGCCAGTTCGCAGAATGTTACTACAACCCGTCAGCTTGAAACCTCGGCAAAAGACCTGCAGTCTTTGAGCTCAAAGCTGAAGGAGCTTGTTGCAATTTTTAAGATAAGCTGACTTTTACTGCAGGTAATTTATTTAGTAATCATAAATTGAAGATAAAATGGATCAGGAATTTTTAAATAGACTTCTTGCCACGTTCAGGATAGAATCAGAAGAACATGTAAACAATATGTCGGCAAGACTCATCAGTCTGGAGGATCTGCAGGATCAGAAAGAAAGAGCGGAACTTACTGAAAACCTTTTCCGTGAAGCTCACAGCCTCAAAGGTGCAGCCAGAGCTGTTGGCATTCTGGAAATTGAGGCAGTCTGCAGGTCTCTTGAAACTGTGTTCTCCGGGTTAAAGAAAAATACAATTCAGTTTTCCCGGGAACTCTTCAATCTTCTGCACCGCATGATAGGTATTATTCAGGCCTTCACGCATGAGTCTTCGGAGGAGGAAAAACTCTATGCTTTTGGTGAGTATGATTCTATAATCGTGGAGCTGAATACTATATTAATAAATCAGCCTTTTGCGCCCCGGGTTGAGGAACCTCCGTTATCAATTGAGACTGCTCCTAAAGCTGAAACTCTTCCTGTTGAATCAGCAGGTGCCAAAGCTGATAATAAAACCGAACCAAGCCAGGACCAGACCGTCAGGATACCTGTTTCCAGGATGAATTCTTTGCTTCTTAAGGTGGAAGATCTTCTTGCAGTAAAAATATCTTTCGACCACCTGCTTCAGAATATGAACGAACTAAATCTAAAGATAACAGACTGGAGAAAAGACTGGAATAGCTTGCGATTATCTGATGGTATACGGCATTCCGTGGTGAGTGTTTCTTCTGGAAAATCACAGAAGAAAATATTATCGGATTTTATTGAAAAAAATGCCGCATACATGACCTTCCTGGAAGATAAGTTTAACGAAATTTCCAGAAAAAGCCGGCAGTCTGCAAATGAACTTAATTCGAAATTCAGAACGGTTTCGGATGAGATTAGAAATGTACTGATGTTTCCCGCATCCTATGTATTTGGCCTTTTTCCAAAACTTGTACGGGATTTATCTATGGAACTTGGCAAGGAAGCTGCACTTGAATTGTCGGGTACACAAGTCAGCGTGGACCGCAGGGTGCTTGATGAACTGAAGGAGCCGCTAATTCATCTCATCAGGAATGCTATTGACCACGGCATTGAATCTCCGGCTGAAAGAATTGCAAAAGGCAAGCCTGCACAGGGGAAAATATCCATCAGTGTAACTAATGCAGGAGGAAACTCAGTTGAAATTACAATAAGCGATGACGGTAAAGGAATGGATCCCGAAAGTATTAAAGCCGCAGCCATAAGGCACGGAATTATATCCAGGGAACAGGCTTCCGCAATGGAAGACTTGTCAGCATTGGATCTTATTTATGTTTCTGAAGTGTCAACGAGCTCTGTTATAACGGACATTTCAGGCCGGGGTTTGGGTATGCCCATTGTAAAAGAAAAAGTAAATAAACTTGGGGGTACTATCCGACTGTATACTTTGTCCGGAGAAGGTACTACTTTCCGTCTGACACTGCCGGTTTCACTGACTACACTAAGGGGTGTTATTGTAAAAGTCTCTGATCAGGTCTTTGTGATCCCTTCGGGCTACATTCAGCAGATAAACAGAATAGAGACTTCTGAGATCAAAACTGCAGAAAACCGCGAGACCGTTTTATTTTACGGCACTCCTGTATCGCTCATTTACCTCCACGACATTCTAGGACTCAAACGCAAACAGGGTAAAAACAGGCCTGAACATCTGCTTGTTCTCATAGTTTCGGTTTCGGAAAAAATTACGGCCCTTGCTGTCGACAGCCTGATAGATGAACGCGAAATTGTCTTTAAGCCCTTTAATAAGCAGCTTGCGAGGGTTAGAAACCTCAGCGGTGCTACTGTACTAGGCAGCGGCAGGCTCGCTGTCATTCTGAATCCCGGTGATCTTATGGAATCAATTCTGAGCGGCAGCATGAAGCCATCCTTTGATGCCGCTTCAGCTGAACATGGCCCTGCGAGTATACTTGTTGCAGATGACTCCATAACTTCCAGAATTCTCCTGAAGGATATACTGGAATCTGCAGGTTATAATGTAACTCTGGCAGTTGACGGAAGCGATGCTCTTGCAAGGATTAAAACGGGGCACTTCGACCTTTTGGTAACTGACGTGGAAATGCCCCGTTTGAACGGCTTTGATCTTACGCGGGCTGTCAGGCAGGATGAAAAACTTAAAAGCATGCCCGTGGTTCTTGTAACGGCGCTTGCAAGCCCGGAGGATAAAACCCGCGGCATTGATTCGGGAGCGGATGCCTATGTAGTTAAAAGCAGTTTCGACCAGAGCAATCTTCTGGATGTAATTCAAAGATTAATTTAACAGAATAAAATGAAAATGAGTATACAATGATTCGCGTTCTGATAGCAGATGATTCGCCTGTAATTCAGATGTCTCTGGAGAATATACTCTCCTCAGATCCATCTATAAAGGTAGTAGCTAAGGCCAGAAACGGGCAGGAGGCAGTTGATCTTGCCATCAGGACAAAGCCTGACGTTATTACAATGGATATTAATATGCCCATTATGGACGGCCTGGAGGCTGTAAGGGAAATAATGCAGACAAATCCCGTTCCAGTAATCATAATAAGCGGTCTTATGGATGCCAACGATCCAAAAGACACCTTTAAGGCACTCGAAGCCGGGGCAGTTACTATAATAAATAAGCCCCGTGCACTCGGGACAAAGGAGTCTCTAATTTATGCAAAGAACCTGATTCAGCAGGTCAGGCTTCTTTCTGAAATCAGGGTGATTAAAAGATTTGCCAGGACTAAGCCTGTAAGTTCCGGCAGCAATAAAAAGAATAATACTGTTCCCGGACCTCTGAATCCCGAAATTATTGCAATTGCAGCTTCCACGGGCGGCCCCCTCGTAATACAAAAAATCCTGTCTTCATTGCCGGAAGGGTTCACAATTCCAATTGTTATAATTCAGCACATTGTGGCTGGCTTTACTCTGGACTTTGCAAGATGGCTTGGTGAAACCTCAAGTGTCCCGATTATTATACCTGAAAATACTGAGGAAATAATACCCGGCAGGTGTTATCTGGCACCCGATGGATACAGCCTGAAGATAAGAAAAAAACATTTAATTTATGTGCAGGAAAAAAAGCAGTGTATCTGTCCATCAGCTTCAGTACTCTTCGAATCTATAGCCGAAGAGTACGGTGCTTCAGCAGTTGGTATTATACTGACGGGTATGGGTGACGATGGAGCAGAGGAGTTAAAGAAAATGAAACATTCGGGAGCCCTTACCATAGTACAGGATAAAAACTCCTCGGTTATTTATGGCATGCCCGGGGAAGCTGTTAAAATCGGAGCAGCTGATCTTGTACTGACCCCTGAAGAAATCATTAAATTACTTGCTGAGCTCAATGCCGGAAATAAAATGTCTGAAGATGTTTAATATGTGGATCATTTAGCCATATATACTTGTATAACTATTTGCCAGGATGACATAAACTGGAGTCGTTGTTCCATTTAAATGGAATTATTTATAACTTAATACAATGAATTGATGGGGAACACTTTTTCCAATACACATTGAAATTTGTTTTAATCTTTTAGGAAACAATTATTCCCGAAATAAAGAGTGGAGTCAAATGCCTGTAAAGATATTAATAGCTGAAGACAGCCCTACACAGCTTGAAAATCTTAAATATATTCTTCAAAATGAATCCTACGAAGTAATTACAGCTCAGGATGGCCGGATTGCTTTAGCGACTGCCCTGGAGAATAAACCAAATCTTATTATTTCGGATATTGCAATGCCGCATATGGATGGTTATGAGCTCTGCCGCTCTCTTAAAAGCAATAACGAAACGAAAAGTATACCGGTTATACTTCTGACAAACCTTACAGATCCACATGAAGTTATCAAGGGCCTGCAAGCCGGAGCCGACAACTTTCTCACTAAACCATACAAAGAGGAATTCCTCCTCTCAAAAATACTGTATATACTGGAAAACCAGAAAGTCAGGTTCGATTCACCTCAATCCGGCGAAGAGGTTAAAATAAAATTTGACGGAGAGCAGTACCTTATAAACTCAACGCGCACACAGATAATTGACCTTCTTTTGTCCACATTCGAAAACGCTGTACAGAAAAACGAAGAATTGCAGGAAGCAAATAAACAGCTCTTAAATATTCAGCAGGAGCTGAAAAGAAAAAATCTGGAACTGGAACGTTCCAACAGAGATTTAGAACTCTTTGCCTATGTTGCCTCACACGATCTTCAGGAACCAGTCCGGAATGTCAGCAACTATACGACACTTCTTGAGAGGCGCTATAAGGATATATTTGACGATAAAGGCCGGCAGATGCTTGGGTTTATTACCGAAGGCTCCAGAAGAATGCACGAACTAATTAACGATCTTCTGAGCTACTCCAGACTGTCAAACATTCAGAATAAATTTGAAAAGGTTGACCTGAATGGAGTTTATACTGATGCTGCAATGAATCTAAAATCTTCCATAGAAGAGTCAAATGCTGTAATCAGATGCGGCAGTCTTCCCGTCGTAAATGCTGTCAGGGCACAAATGCTGCAGCTTTTTCAGAATCTTATCAGCAATGCCATTAAGTACCGAAATCCCGATCGAACCCCGGTAATTGAAATTGAATGCGAACAAAAAGGGAATAAATATTTCTTTACCATAAAAGATAATGGCATAGGAATAGAAAAAGATTATTTTGACCGAATTTTTATTATATTTCAGAGATTGCATGACAGAGGCAGGTACCCTGGCACGGGGATAGGTCTTACTATCTGTAAAAAAATAGTAGAACGCCACGGTGGCCGAATGTGGGTTGAATCTGAAATTGGGGAAGGGTCTGCTTTCTACTTTAGCCTCCCTTCAGTATGAGTATTTCGATCTTAATTATTTATAGGGGAATTCCATGGCTGCAGATAAAACGCTTGAAATATTACTCGTCGATGATAACAAGGCGGATGTCTGGATGATTGATGATTTTATCCGGGAGAAAAAACATAACGTAAAACTCACTGTCCTCAGAGACGGGCAGGAAGCTGTCTCTTACCTTAATAAGGAAGCAGAATTCAGGGATGCCCCCGACCCCTCCATGATTGTGCTCGATCTTAATATGCCCAGGCTTAACGGCAAGGAAGTCCTTGCAAGAATCAGCCAGAGCGGAAAATTTCAAAATGTACCTGTTGCTGTTCTTACGTCTTCTTCGAATCCCAGAGATGAGGAAGAATGCAAAGCGCTTGGAGCCGATTACTATTTTACAAAACCGGCTTCACTGGAAGATTATGATTTCATTGTCAGCAGCTTTATCAGAATTGCAACGCAAAATTACGAGTCATCCAGCAGGAAAAATGCTGCACGCTGACCTGCTTTCAGTTCATGTCGTTCGTCTATTATGATGTTGCAATTATATAAATATTTTCATTATTTATAGTACTTAAAAGAGACACTATCTCAGGAGATTTTATGGAAAACATAAGTGCTCTTATGATTGAAGACAGTCTTGGCGACGGTCATTATATCAGCCAGATTATTCAGGAAGAGGAAAAGATAAAAATAACTGTTGAACAGACTTTCCGGCTTTCTACCGGTCTTGATAAGCTTAGCAAGAATAAGTATGATGTCATTCTCCTCGACCTTTCGCTTCCTGACAGCACGGGCATTTCCACACTTACGCGTTTGCTGCAGGATGCAAAGAATATACCTGTTGTAGTAATGACAGGACTGGAAGACGAGGAACTCGCCCTGAAAGCTGTTAAACTCGGTGCACAGGATTATCTGATAAAATATCAGATTGACTGTCGTACACTCGTCCGCTCGATCTGCTATGCAATAGCAAGGCAAAAGACTTCAAAAATATCTGCGGAGACCTGCCTCTGAAGAAAAAGTTACTTTTTATTAAAATTTGAAATTGTGGCATTTAAAAAGAAAAAAGCCCCGCCTTTTAAGGACGGAGCTTCTGATTCTTACTGCAAACAAACCAGAACTGGTACCACCGTAAAAAAGAGTTTACGTGTGTCTGCACTTCTGTTTCGTTGGCAGTAAGAACCTGATAAGAAGTACGTTTTCATGCCTAGTATACTTCATAGTTTATCCTTCATCAATGTATAAAAATCCCCATACACGGAATTATCTCCCATTCAGGCTTATAACATTTGGTACTCTAAATTAATTTTAAGCTAAATTTTACTGGTAAAGGTCCTGAAGATCCGGCTTATCAGATATTCACTTTGAAAAATGGGATTGATTATTAACTTCCGATTGCTATTATTGCAGTGTAACAACTCATTTTCAAATCTTGCATCAAAACCTTTCAATATAATAACGGAGGAAAAGATGTCAGAGGAACTAAAAACTACAGAGGAACTGCTGCTCGAATGCAATAAGCTGGCCGAATATCTTGGGGTGCACCCCTTCTGCTATCAGGATGAGAAGCTGGTTGCAATCAACAGGAGAACTGACCCAATTTCTACAAGCCACGTCGAATGGACTCCTGGTACGCGCAAAATTGTCACAAACATTAAGTACTTTACCGAGCTTTTTCCATATTATGAATGGGAAAGCAAGGAAGTTCCGGATTTATACTTTGATGAGGCAATCCATATGCTCTTCCAGCGCATTAAGGCAGATGCCGTAATTAAGGCTAAAAGTGAAATACCGGATTCAGTGTTGAACCAGATAGCCGGAAACAAGGTGGAACACCTCCTTGAAGAAAGGTGAAATTGCACCGGTCAACCCGGGCTGCCGGAGAATTATGGCTTCCCGGCAGCCCTGCTTTATAAGAGCAAAATTAAAACTATACTAAAGTAAACTTACATAACCGAACACCTGGAACAATTTGAGCAGGGGAGAATTTATAGTTATTTTACGGGGTTAGTAATGGCCGAAGATGCTAATACTGTTCAAGTTTCTTTTACCAATAAAATTAAAAAACTCCAGGAATATTCCTTCCTGGTTGCCGATATATTCAGGCTTTCTCCAACAGTGGCTAAAAACTGGAATACTGTTCTTTCTGAAATGTATCTGATTGGCTCACAGGCAGTTATTCTGGTTTTGGTTGGAGGTTTATTTACCGGAATTATACTTTCTATTGAGACCGGGCATAATCTTGAAAAGTTCGGAGCTACACTGATGATCAGCCGTACGGTCTCCTACGGAATGATCAGGGAATTGGGCCCTGCTATAACAGGACTCCTGCTTGCAGCCAGAACCGGAGCCAAAAACACTTCTGAAATAGGTACTATGCAGCTAAGTGAGCAAATTGATGCTCTGAGAGCCTTTGGCTTGAACCCGGTTGTTAAACTGGTCATACCAAGAGTAGCTGCAGCCCTTATTATGTTTCTTCCTCTTACAATGATTGCAGATATGGCAGGTATTTTGGGCGGTATGCTTATTACAAACATGACTTTCCATATAGACCTGGCTTATTTCTGGAATACTGCAATTAACATACTGGCCTTCAGAGATATATTTGTAGGGGTGTTCAAACCCATTTTCTTTTCTTTCTTTATTTCAAGTATCAGCTGCTTTTATGGACTAATTACCAGAGGCGGGACAAGTAACCTGGGCAAAAATGCAATTAATTCTGTAGTTGTCTCTTCAATGGTAGTGATACTGCTTGACTTCATATTCACAAAGGTTGTCTGGGAAATTATGTGAATGATTGAGCTTAAAAACATATCCAACAGTCTGAACGGCAGACTGATTCTGGATAACGTTTCCCTCAAGGTTGAACGGGGAGAAACACATGTTATTCTGGGACCCAGCGGAGCCGGGAAAAGTACAATACTAAAAGTAATTCTTGGTCTGGTACCGATCGATTCCGGGAAAGTAGTTATTGATGACAGGGAAATATCATCGCTGCCGGGGAAAGAGGCCATTGAATCCAGGAGGCATATGGGGGTTGTTTTCCAGGGGAACGCTTTATTTGATTCGCTTACAGTAGCCGAAAACACTTCTTATTTTCTTACGGATTCCGGTGTATTTTCACAGCAGGAAATAGATGAAAAAGTTAAAAGGGTGCTCTCATTTGTAAACCTCGATGGGACTGAAGAGCTTTATCCTGACCAGCTTAGCGGAGGTATGAAAAAACGTCTTGCGGTTGCAAGAGCCCTTGTATCCAGGCCCAAGATTATACTTTATGATGAACCAACAACCGGCCTTGACCCGATAAATTCCAAGGCTGTCCTTAGCCTTGTCCAGAAACTTAAAGGCACCGGAACAACCTCTGTTGTTGTAACACATATTATTAATGACGCAATAATGCTCGGCGACAAATTATCTATTATAGAAAATGGTAAAATTGTTGAATCGGGAACAATTAAAAAAATACTCCAATCGGAGAATCAATTTGTTAAGGACTTCTTTTACGAGGTATATCAGGATTCCTCTTTATTAAACGAAATTGAAGCCAGAAGACAATGAGCAAACAAAGACATATTAATTTGAAAGTTGGATTTACGGTACTTTCCGGACTCATAGTTCTGTTTATTTTTGCTATTTTAGTCGGCACAAATGAATTCCTGTTTTCCAGGACATATATATTGTATATCAATCTGAGTAATACGGCCGGCCTGGTTGACGGGGCTCCGGTTACCCTGGCAGGATACAAGATTGGAGATGTAAAGGCTGTTGAGTTTGTAGTAGCAAAAAATCAGCCGGTTATACGTGTAGAGCTTAGAATTAAAAGTGAATATAAGGAACAAATCCGCTCGGATTCCAAAGTGAGAATAACCAGCATCGGAATTCTGGGTGATAAATTCGTCGATATTTCGATGGGCAGCCCGGGCGCTAAATCTGTCCCTGATGATTCTTACCTGGAAGTTGAACCTACGTTTTCACTCGACAATCTTGCAAAAAATATAGCTCCAAATATTGACAAGTTTAATTCAATTATGGATAATCTGAAAACTGTAACCGATTCAATTGCGAAAGGAAAGGGAACATTAAGTGAGCTGATTAACAACAGATCAACGGTTGCAGGGCTTAACAGTACAATAAGGAAAATTGGGCTTGTACTTAATGCTATTGCAAATAAAAAGGGATCGCTTAACAGGCTGCTTTACGATTCAACACTGTATAATGAGCTTTCTTCTACTGCGCTCGGCTTAAAAAAAATCAGTGATGGCTTAAACAGAGGACATGGCACGCTGGGTAAACTGATCAGCAGCGACTCATTATACATTAGTCTTGTTAATACTTCCGGACAGCTAAACCGGTTTTTAAGCAAGGCTCAGAACGATAGTACATTAATAGGAGGACTTTTAGGCGACAGCAAACTAAACAAGGAAATAAACAGCCTTGTAAAAGAATTAAATATTCTGATCTCAGATATAAAAGAGCATCCGGAAAGGTATGTCAAAGTTTCGTTTTTTTAGGATACAATTGACGGCCTGGCTTCAATAATGATTTGTTAATAGATCCAGCCTTTTGGGTATTGTAAAATATACGGTTGTGCCATTTTTCAACGACGATTCCACCCAAATTCTACCATGATGTCTTTCAACAATCTTTTTGCAGACTGATAGGCCTATTCCGGTACCCGGATACTTTTCTCTGTCGTGAAGGCGCTGAAAGATTATAAAAATGCGGTCATAAAATTCAGGATCAATCCCGATTCCATTATCCTTAACATGGAAAATCCATTCATGAATTTTGTCCTCTACTCCAACGTGGATTTCCGGAACTATCCTGTCTCTGAATTTAATTGAATTACTCAAGAGGTTCTGGAAAAGCTGTACAAACTGCCTTTGATCGGCACTTACAACAGGGAGGCTGTCGTAGCTTATCCTGGCATCTGATTCTCTAATACTAACATGAAGGTTATCCATTACAATGGAAAGAACTTCCATACAATCTACCGGCTCAAATGGTTTGCCGCGCGTAGTTACCCTTGAATACTGCAGGAGATCATTTATAAGATACTGCATACGTTTTGCTCCGCCGGTAATAAAGTGAAGGAAATCATCAGCGCTTGCATCCAGATTCCCTTTATAGCGCTTTTCAAGAAGTTCTGCATAGCTGTGTATCATGCGCAGAGGTTCCTGCAGGTCGTGAGAGGCAACGTAGGCAAACTGCTCCAGTTCTGAATTGGATCTTTCAAGTTCTTTAAGGGTTTTCTCCAGCTTTTCCTGTGCAAGTTTTCTATCGGTTATATCCATTAATGTTCCGAATACTTTTATTACGCTGCCAGCGCCGTCAAAGACCGGCTGGCTGATTGTTGCAACATATTTGATTCTGTTTTTTGCCGTAATAATTTTGTATTCAGCTTCCATGGCATATTGCCCCTTTGTGGAATCATCGATCAGTTTAATGAGATACTCCCAGTCATCCGGGTGTATGTGTTGCAGCCATCCGTCAAAAGAAAGTGCCTGCTGCTGGGGGTCCATTTCAAATATCCTGTAAATTTCCTCAGACCATTCCACCTTATTGTTAAGGATATCAAAAAAGAAACTTCCCATATGTGCAAGTTTCTGAGCATCAAGGAGTTTTGTTTCACTTTCCTTTAGTTTAGCTAACGCTTTTTGAAGTTCTTCCTGGTTAATTTTTTGTTCATGAATATTCGTGGAAGCCCCGAACCATTTTATTACCTTATTATCCTCCTTCATGGGAATTCCACGGCTTAAAAACCAGCAGTAATTGCCGTCACGACTCTTAATTCTGTGCTCGACCTCATAATCCCTTGAAGTTGAAAGGGCATTGCTCCACACTTCGTTTGTTTTCTGCTGGTCCTCGGGGTGAATCAGATCAATCCATCTCCATCCGGTACTTGCTTCAGTATTAAGTCCAGTAAATTCAGTCCATCTTTTATTGAAGTACGCAACCCATCCGTCGGGATCTGTCTGCCAGACAATTTGTGGCAAACTGTCGGCCAGAAGGCGGAAGCTTTGCTCGCTTTGGCGCAGGTTTTCTTCAATAATTCTGCGGTTTGTAATATCAATTGCCATGCTGATAACGATGCGACTGCCATCGGGCAGATTTCCCAAAGGGGCAGAGTAGAACTGCCAGATGAGCTGTCTTCCGTCGCGGGTTCTAACATTCAGTTCCAGGTCTATATTTTTGTTTTTCAGGCTGTAAAGGCCTTTAATAAATCTCTCGACCTCATTTTTTTTATTTCCGTATGCTTTTTGTGTCCAATCTGAAATAGTTGGTATATCCTCGCGCCTGTAGCCGCTTAGTTCCGTCCAGGCTTCATTTACAAGCGTCACCTCTCCATTCTCAGCATGTATCATTATAGGTATAGGGGAGTTCTCAATTGCACGTCTGAAGCGCTCCTCGCTTTCTTTGAGAGCTTCTTCGTAGTTCTTGCGAACGGAGATATCCTCAATTGTAGTGATATAAAACTTAAATTTTCCATCGGAATCGTATGCTCTCGATTTTGTATTAAAGCACCAGAGCAGTTTCCCGTTTTTCAGAATAAATCTTTTTTCAATTGAATAAGATTCAATCTCCCCATTCTGGAGTTTGTTGAAAAAGGGGAGTTCCTGCACAAGGTCCTCGGCGTATGTCAATTCGTAGAATGTACGGGAATATAATTCCTCGTGTGAATAGCCCAGTATTTTGCTATACTGCCGGTTAAGCCGTAAATATCTGAGGTTTCCCCCGATATGTCCGGTACCGATATATGACTGTTCGAAA
Source organism: Syntrophomonadaceae bacterium (assembly GCA_050259615.1). GTDB lineage: Bacteria > Bacteroidota > Ignavibacteria > Ignavibacteriales > SURF-24 > JAAXKN01. Next base: position 52,038 of record JBLNAZ010000069.1, read on the forward strand.
GTGCTCCGGAAGAGGATTTCGCTTTCATTCAGCCTCGTATTTGCCTTTTTTCTTTGTATCTGAAGGTATGCGATTGTCCAAATCGTGATGAGATAGAGTGAAACATTAAAGAGGGCTGCCCCTGGTGCATTCGGAACATAGACCGTTGAAAATTTAACTGCTATAAAAATGGAATCGGCTAAAGCTACAGAAAGAATATAGATGACTGTAATATCCTGTGCGGAAAGTACCAGAAGGGGAATTATGTACATAAGCCAGAAACTGTGTTCAAAATGAGCATGAATATCTACAAGAAATACAATCAGAATAAATCCAAAATTAATAAATATAGTAAAAAAGTAAGCCTTGTTTTTCATACCTCACTTCATGATTTAACAATTAAATTCTCCTTCCAGCAATGTAGAATGATGAGTTATATCAATAATTTACTACCGAAATTGCGGTAAAAACAGGGAAATATTCATTCACGAAGGTAATAGTACCGCAAGTACTCCCCTGAATTAACGCCCAGGATGAAACCCCTTCCTAATTATACCCAAATGCCGTTGACTGCAGCATTATTCAAATACTGTCTTATCTAAACTACACCTTTAGTCCAATTAATTGTACATACAATTATGATAAATAGACCAATTCTGCAAGATTTCCCTGATTAATCAGGGCACGGAAATTGCCCTACTATAAGCGGCAATATAAATTGTATATTTGCCGGGAGGGAAATACAAGGGCAGGTTTATGCTTCCATAATTTGAACATATTTTTTCTAAGTTATTATTTAAGCAGTTTTTAGGAGAGTCGTTATGAAAACCAAACATCTAATATTTGTATTTGCATTATGTGCAGCCATAAATGTGAACGCCCAGCAGATCGATGCCGGAATCTCAATCGGCGGAGGCGGCATGAACAGTTTTTACATGTCGATCGGTAATTATTTCCGGGTTCCCGAAAGAGAAGTGGTTGTTGTCAGGGAAAGGAGAATTCCGGATGAGGAAATTCCGGTTGTGTTTTATATATCTCAAAGGGCCAGAGTACCATACAGCGAAATTATCGGCTGCCGTAAAAGAGGAATGTCGTGGATGGATATAACATATCATTATAACCTTGGACCCGATATCTATTTCCCAGGTGAAGTTCAGGGACCACCTTATGGAAAGGCCTGGGGACACCGTAAAAAGGAAAGAGCTACATATAGGGATTATGAGATCGTTAATGCCGTGAATTCAAGGTTTATGTCCGACTATCATCACTGCTCACCCACTGAAATAACCCGTCTGAGGGGACAGGGGAATTCTTACGTTCAGATTAACGACAGATATGTCGGCAGAAAAAATCATGGACGCGGGCACGGTGGCAATGATTATGAAGTAATTGACCGCTCAAATGACCGCGGACGAGGGTATGAAGTCATTGACCGCCCCTATAGGCAGGATCAGGGCGAAGCAAAAGGCCATGGCAATGGTAATGGACATGGCAACGGTAAAGGTCATGGACACGGAAAGGATTAAAAGAAAATTCTGCTGATCTTATAAAACCCGAATTGAAGTTTACTTCACTTCCCGGCTTTTGAACCACAACCATAAGCCGGGATACTGAACCTTGAGGGATTCCCCTTACCTTCAAGGTTCTTTTTATTTTAAATAAACGGATGCATTAAGAAACCGATGCCGTCATCAGATTACTTATAAAAGGGATAATTTTGGAGTTTGTATGAATATTCAGGGTGTATTTATCCTGATCTTTTTTAGATGGACGGACCTTCAGAGGCTTTATCAGATAGCGATAAAGAGCAAATAATAAATAATTCCTGAAATAATGCTGATAAAAAAGGCATCAAAAAGGAAATGTTTTAGGATTTCACGTTTCATAAATTCTCCTTCTTATACATATATATATGGTGACGGAAGGCGAATTCGGAAAAATTTTTGAAAAAAAATAATATTTTTCAAAAAAACTTAAATATTACGCTATTATTTTGCAAAAATAGGGGGTAAAGAGTCAAAAATGAAAAAATTCCGCTGTCCGCCGGGCGCAGCAGCTTAATCACCTACAATAAATTCGGCTGCTTCAGGGGTACCGTTCCTCAAATGGGCTCTCTCAATATTCATAATGTAGGATTCATAAAACGCTTCATCTGCCAGGAGATTATTTACCACCAGGGGGAGCTTGGAAATATTTTTTTCATATACTCCAAGCCTGTTCTTTACCAGAAATTCCACGTTTCCTTTTTCCTGTTCCCAAATATAGTCGTTTACAACGGGTACCTTTCTCATCATCAGTATCTCCAGAAATGTGGATGCCCCGCATTTTGTAATTACCACGTCTGAGGCACTCAAGAGATTATAGACAAAACTGATATACCCGTAAACTTTCAATTGCTCATAATTTTCTTTTTTCTTAAGCTCCAAAGCAAATTCAAAGAGTTTATTGTTTCTGCCGCAGACAATTGCCACGTTTACTTCCGGGAGCTTCTCCATCAGGTTTTTCAGTATTGTTTCGCCTTTTGGAATTCCGTCGCCGCCGCCCATAATAAGAACAACTTTTTTGTTCACATCAAATCCCAGTCTCTTCTTAAGTGCCGGAATTTCCTCTTTTGGAAGGGGTGTGGAATACTTCTCATCGAGTATGAAAGGGAATACATGCACTTTTTCAGGCGGTATATTTTTCCTGATTGCATAATTTTTAAGTCTCTGGCTGAAGACAATCATTTTCTGCTGTTTTTCCAGGAACCATATCGGGTGAGCAATAAAGGGATCTGTAACAACGGTAATGACCGGAATATTCAGCTTATTTTCCAGCAGAATATCGTATACGGGTTTAATGAGGAAAAAATGAAAAATAACAATTTTGCACGGCTTCTCATTCAGTATTTTCTCTTTCAGATAAGGTTTAATTCTTTCGGATACCAGCAGCGAATTGTATTTTGCGATTCCGATAATTTTATTAAGTGCGTACAAAAGTTCATAGTACCACTTGGCTTTACTCTGGAGAATCCTGTATCCGTCTTCAACAATAAAACGGGCATATGCCGGAGCCTCAGCCAGCCCGTCAATCAGTACCGGTTCTATACTGTCGGGGTAATTCTCTTGGATATAATTTGATACCGACCTGGCCGGAGCCAGATGCCCGCCGCCGGTTTTAAGATAAAGCATCAAATATTTACATTTATGTTTTTCGTGTTCCATTTTTCCAGTATTAAGCTAGCAGCTGTTATGAATTCTATAAATTATTCAAGTAATCCCGCACTTCAATCCAGATACAGACCTTAAAAAGTTTCCCTGATCTATATTTTTAATTGTTTTTACCTGAATACCGGTGACTCTTCCCTTGTCATTTTCCCGGTTTTCAGCACTTCAAGTATTTTGTATGTGCCTAGTTTTCTGGCCTTCAGGAATCCAGACCAGGCAGCTTCAGCCAGACGTCCGCTTTTCAAAAAATCAAAAAGCCACTGGTCTGTATAGTCAGGATTTTCCTGTCTGATCCCCGCATTAATTTCTGTCAGCCACTGCCTGTTGAAAATCTCCTGTGATCCCAG
>JBLNAZ010000070.1:0-34616 GCA_050259615.1 Syntrophomonadaceae bacterium
CATTTTATTTCTTTCCAAATATTTAAACACTGGACTTCCTTATAAATTTGATTGCTTCGGGTAAATTATTAATGATATCAGTGGCCATAATGCCATATTCAGTCTTATTCTTCAGGAGCAGATCGGCAGACAGGCTGTGCAGATAAACCGCAGAAATAACGGCGCCTTCAGTCTCTTCTGCCTGCGCAATAAATCCCGCAATTATACCCGTTAAAACGTCGCCGGTTCCAAACTTTGCCATCCCGGGGTTTCCCGTGCTGTTAACAAGGGCTTCCCCTTCGGCATTAAAAATAACAGTCGGCGCACCTTTAAGAACAAGCAGGGCTCCGGTTTCCTCAGCAAATCTGCGCCCGTATGATAAAACGTCTTCCTTAAGTTCACTCAGCTTTATGCCCAGAAGGTTTGCAAACTCCGCCTGATGGGGAGTCAGCACACAGTTACTTAAATCGAGATTTTTGTACTTCCCTTCTCCAAGGGCAAACAGGGCATCGGCATCAATTACCATCTTTTTATTTTTGTTAATGCGTATTGCTTCAAGCACAGCTTCAATAGTTTCCTCGTCACGCCCCAAGCCGGGGCCTATGGCCAGAACATCCATCCACTCAAAGCGCTTCTTCAGCTCTTCAATATTTCCCTTCCTGAATATCCCTTTACCATCATCCTTATATGGAAGCACAATTACTTCATCAAGCTTACTCTGAATTACTCCTTCAGCCGATTCGGGGAAACACAATATCGAAGCTCCCGCACCGGAATGCAGAACAGAAGAAGCCGTCATAAAGGATGCTCCGGGCAGATTCCTTGAACCCGCAATTACCAGCACCTTACCGGCACTGTACTTATAGAGATCTTTGGCCTTCTGAGGTAAATTAAAAAAAGCATCTTCAGGTTCAATTACATAAGTATCGACTTGAAAATTATCGAAATATTCGGGTGAAAGACCAATGTAGCCCTTCCTTATTTCACCAGAAACAACTGAGCCTTTATTAACAAAAAGCCCTTTTTTAAGTTCAGCAAGTGTTACTGTAAGATCGGCCTGAAAGGGATTGTCTCCCCAGCCCTTGTCGGCATCAAGTCCAGTTGGGATATCCAAAGCCACACGCAGCGTATTAAACTTATTCAGCTCTTTTACAATTTCAGCATAGGGGGATTTCAGAATTCCCGAGGCACCGGTGCCAAGAAGAGCATCTATAATGAGCTGTGAATTTTCAATTCTTTTCAGGTCGCGTACTGATTTATACTGTCTGAGAAAAGAGGTTTCGGAATAGTGGACCAGGCTTGAAAGGATCTCGAAGTTTGTAAGTGCATCGCCTTTCAGGTCTTCAGCGCCTGAAAGGTAAATAACGCCTACTCTATAGCCTGTATTAATAAAATGCCGGGCAAGCGCAAAGCCGTCTCCGCCGTTATTGCCCCTGCCGCATACAATTCCTATTAAGGATGATTTGTTTAATGATGGGTACTGCTCCTTTATGATGCTGTATATGCTTAAGGAAGCATTTTCCATGAGAAGCAGCCCGGGAATCTGAAGCTGATTGATTGCATATTCATCAGCATCCCTTACCTGGGAAACAGAAAATAAAGGAATCATTTAATTACCTTTGCACGAAATGTTAATGTAAACCGAACAACTGTAACTTAAAATCTATAACATTATCCGGATTTTTCTGATACAAAAAACTATCTCAGGTACGAAGTAATTAAATCAATCAATGTGCCCGGGAATAAACCGAACCCTATTACCAGCAATGCTGAAATGATAACTGCAAGAACGCCCTTGGAGTTATTATGCACCGGCAGCATTTCGGCCTCAGGCTCCCTGAAATACATGTAAACAATTACACGTATATAAAAATAAACGCTTATTACGCTTGAAAGTACGCCAAGAATTGCAAGCCATGTCATGTCTGCCTTGATGGCAGAGATAAACACATAGTACTTTCCGAAAAATCCTGCAAAAGGAGGAAGGCCTGAAAGGGAGAACATGAACAGGGCCATAAAGGCCGCAAGCAAGGGATGCCTCTGGCTGAGTCCTATGTAATCATCCAGTTCAAGTTTCGTATCGTTTTCACCTTCAATCATTGCAATAATTGCAAAGGCGCCCAGGTTCATGAATGTGTATGCAACTAGATAAAACATTATTCCTGCAACGCTTTCAATATTGCCTGCAGCAAGCCCTATTGCCATATAGCCTGCGTGAGCAATTGATGAGTATGCAAGCATTCTTTTAAGGTTATTCTGTGAAATTGCAACTATGCTGCCGTAAAGCATCGAGAAAGCTGCAATTGCTGCAAAGTAAGGCCTGAAGACGTTTGCTGCCGATCCGGGAAAAACTGCACCAAGAGCAATAATAAGGACGCTGAAAGCAGCAGCCTTTCCGCCTGTGGACATAAGTCCTGAAACCGTTGTGGCGCTTCCCTGATAAACGTCCGGCACCCACATGTGGAACGGGAACGCAGCAATCTTGAATGAGAACCCGATTAAGAAAAGAAGCATTCCAGCAACAAATAAAATATTGTGCGTCAGGCTTCCGAAGTTTGTTACAATTACATCTATACTTGTAGTGTGAGATATTCCGAAAATAAGAGCAATACCATATACAATAAAACCTGTGGCAAATGAGCCTAAAAGGAAGTATTTCAGTGAAGCTTCATTTGCACTCTGTTTTTTCCTGTTGATGCCGGCAAGCACATAAAAGCAGATTGACATCTGTTCAAGACCTATAAAGATCATGAAAAGGTCTTTGGCTCCTGCCATAAGCATCATACCGAGCACTGAAGAAAGTATCAGAATGTAATACTCGCCGAAATAGCTCCCGTACTTCTTTATATATTCCATCGAGCTCAGGACTGTAAGTGCCGCTGCAAGAGTAAAGAGGAAGTTGAATATACCAACGTTGCCTCCGTAAGCCAGCATATTGTTGTAAGCCGTGCCCGTATTATTGAGGGTGAACACGGAATATACTGAGGCAGCAAGAAGTATAAGCACGGAAAACCAGGGCAGTATCTTGTCACTCTTCTCAGTGGTAATTTCAATTACAACTGAAAGAAATACTCCGGCGCCGATGAGAATTAGAGGTAAAATATTAAAAATATCCTGAATATGGTTTTGCATATCTACTCTGAAATAAAATCTTTTTTCTGATTTTCTGTAATTTATGTTTACCGGCTACTTACCTGCTACCGGCCTGAGATCAAAACTGGGAACTGAAACCTGCTGAATGATAGTGTTGGTTGATTTTTCAGAGAGTTTCAAAAATGTGCTTGGGTAAACTCCGATCCAGATAATAAATACAAAAATCGGAATGAGCACCAGCATCTCTTTTTTATTCAGATCTTTAAGAGTGTTCAAATTTTCGTGCTTTACTTCGCCGAAGACCACTCTCTGATACATCCAGAGAAGGTAAACGGCTGCAAATATAACGCCTGAGGCGGCAAATACTGTAAAGCTCCAGCTGTTAAGAACAGGCGACTTGAATGATCCGAGTAAAATTAAAAATTCACCTACAAATCCGTTTAAGCCAGGAAGGCCAATGGATGAAAGTGTTGCAAACATGAGGGCAACTGAATAAAGAGGAACAATTTTTGCAATTCCGCCGTACTTTGCAATTTCCCTGGTGTGAGTGCGGTCGTATATCATACCCACTAAAAGGAAGAGTGCGCCGGTTGAAAGTCCGTGGTTCACCATCTGAATAACGCTTCCCTGTATGGCTTCAGTTGTTAGGGCAAATATACCAAGAACAACAAAACCCAGGTGTGAAACTGATGAATAGGCAACCAGCTTCTTCATATCCTTCTGAACCATTGCCACCAGTGCGCCGTAAATAATTCCTATTACAGCCAGAACCGATATAATCGGCGCAAACTTCATTGCAGACTGCGGGAATAAAGGCAGGCAGAATCTTAAAATGCCATATGTACCCATTTTAAGCAGTACACCAGCAAGAATAACGCTTCCTGCCGTGGGTGCCTGAACGTGTGCATCCGGCAGCCACGTGTGGAACGGAAACAATGGCACCTTGATTGCAAAACTTAATAAAAATGCCAGGAACATCCATTTCTGGACTTCAAAGGGAACGTTTGGACCTATCTTGTAGAGTTCAAGCAGGTTAGTGGTAAATGCTCCTGTATATTTAGCCGCGTATATTCCAAGCCAGATTATTGCAATCAGCATAAGGAGGCTTCCGAACATCGTATAAATAAAGAACTTTACTGAAGCATAAATCCTCTTCTCTCCTCCCCATATTCCAATAATGAAGTACATAGGGATAAGCATTGCCTCCCAGAAAATGTAAAACAGAAAGAGGTCTAGAGAAACAAACACTCCAAGCATGCCAACTTCAAGCAGGAGCATGAAGAAGGTAAATTCCTTAACTTTCTTTTTTATACTTCCCCAGCTCGAAAACAGTGTAAGAGGGGTAAGGAAAGTTGTAAGCATAACCATCAGTATGGAAATACCGTCAATGCCCACGTGGTAACTTACATTAAGATTACTGATCCAGACGATGTTGTGTATAAACTGAAAGCCTGATCTGGAACCGTCGAACTGCATAAAGACCACCATAGACAGAACAAATGCGGCAAGTGATACTGCCAGGCCCGTCCACCTTATGAGCGATTCCCTGTTTTTATCAATTAATAATAAGAGCAGGCTTCCTGCCAGAGGCAAAAATAATAAATACGTAAGTAATTGGCTGTTTTCCATATATTATAGGCTTATGATTATCCAGAAAAAAGCAATTGCTATACCCAGCATCATTATGAGGGCATAGAACTGAGCGACACCTGTTTGAAAGCGACGGATAAAAGCGGCCGTTCTGTCTATTAAAGCAGCTGAGCCGTTAACAACTCCGTCAATAATTTTACTGTCAGTGAATTTCCAGAGCAATGTCTCTGAACCCTTCTGTATCGGCTGAACTACGGCAGCTTCATAGACTTCATCGACATAATATTTATTGAGTAAAAGGTTATACAGTTTCTTAAACTTGGCGGAAGTCCTCTCTGCAATGTCCTGTCTCTTTGTATATACGAAGTAAGCAAAATAAATTGAACCTACTGCCGCTGCAACAGAAACGAACATGAGAAGAAACTCCTCGGCGTGAGTGTGCGAGCCGTAGACTTCAAGTTTTCTTTCGGCGCTCGTGAAAACCGGGGCAAGCCAGTTTTCAAAGAGGTTTCCGCCCTCACCGGAAAATATTACAGGAAGGCCTATATAGCCGCCTACAACCGACAGGAATGCAAGGACCATCAAAGGCACAGTCATAAGTGAAGGAGACTCATGCGGATGAACGTCGTGAGAGAATCTTTCCTTACCGTAGAAAGTAAGGAACACAAGGCGGAACATATAGAATGCCGTCATTACAGCGGTCAGCACGCCCACAATCCAGAGTACAATATTACCCTGTGCGTATGCATACCAAAGGATTTCATCCTTGCTGAAAAATCCTGATAATCCGGGGAACCCCGAAATAGCCAAAGCCGCAATTAAAAATGTCATAAAAGTCTTAGGCATATATTTTTTCAGTCCGCCGTAATGCCTGATATCCTGCTGGTCGTGCATCGAGTGAATAACTGAACCAGCGCCCAGGAATAAAAGCGCCTTAAAGAAAGCGTGTGTCATTACGTGGAATATGCCTGAAGTAAATGCCCCAACACCCAGAGCAAGGAACATATAACCAAGCTGGCTTACGGTTGAATAAGCAAGAACTTTTTTGATATCGTTCTGCACTAGTCCAACTGTAGCTGCAAAGAATGCCGTCAGCAGACCTACTACAGCAATTAAGGACATAATTGCCGGAGCAGAAGCAAAAATTATTGAGCAGCGGGCAACCATATAAATACCTGCAGTAACCATGGTGGCAGCGTGAATAAGAGCTGAAACCGGTGTCGGGCCCGCCATAGCATCCGGCAGCCATACAAATAACGGAATCTGGGCTGATTTTCCGGTTGCGCCGATAAAAAGGAACAGTGCAATAAAGCTGAAAACCTTTTCCGATACCGGGAAAAGTTCAGCCTTTGAGAAGACCTCCTGAAAGTTCAGGCTGTCGAAAGTCATAAATATTAAAAACATTCCTAAAAGGAATCCGAAGTCGCCTATTCTGTTGACAACAAAGGCTTTCTTTGCTGCCTGGCTTGTAGTTCCCTTTTCGAATTTTCTGTTGTACCAGAAGCCGATTAAAAGGTAACTGCATAAGCCCACGCCTTCCCAGCCGAGGAAAAGGAGTACAAAGTTATTGGCCAGGATCAGATTCATCATTGCAAAGATGAACAGGTTGAGGTATGCAAAAAAGCGCCAGAAACTCTTATCGCCGTGCATGTATCCGATTGAATAAACATGGATAAGGAATCCCACGCCGGTAACAACCAAAGCCATAACGAGCGAAAGCTGGTCGACGAGATATGCGACTTTAACATTAAGACCGCCTGCGCTCAGCCATGTAAAAAGTTCAACTTCCTGCCTTCTTTCCCCAACCGGGAGCTGAAGTGTCTGGAAGAATGTTACAAGAACAATTAAGAAAGACAAACCGACGGTGCCCGATCCCACGATGCCGATTATCTTTTCGTTTTTAATTCTTTTTCCAAAAACCCCATTAATAAGAAAACCTAAAAGGGGAAGCAGGATTGTAAGATAAATATAGTTGACCATTAATTCTTTACCACTTAAAGATGTTGATCTCGTCTATGTTAACTGTTAATTTATTTCTGAAGATAGCTATTATAATAGCAAGTCCCACTGCAGCCTCAGCCGCCGCAACGGTCATAACGAAAAATACAAAGATATGCCCTGCTGAACTTCCCAGGTACGATGAAAATGAAACGAGCGCCAGGTTGGCAGAGTTAAGCATGAGCTCAATGCACATGAAAACGACAATTGCATTTTTTCTTATTAGTACGCCAGAGACTCCAACGGCGAACATAAAGGCGCTCAGAGTCAGATAATATTCAATTGGTATTACATTCATAGTATTTCTTTTAAGTATATATTACCGGAATAAGGATAGATTTTATTCGAATTTCTTTTTTGCAAGGACCAGTGCACCAATCGTCGCAGCCAGAAGAAGAAAACCCGCGGCTTCGAAAGGAAGTAAATAATTTGTATAGAGCTGATGCCCTATCTCTTCAACAGTACCAGCCTTGATACTTGCTGCTGCCTCGGGAGAAAGGCTGCTTGAAGGAGAAGAGAAAAATATCAGGTATGCAATCTGAACAAAAACAAAGGCGGCAAGAACGATGGCAAAAACCTTAATTTTATTCTGCCCTTTCAGAAGATTCTGTTCGCTTTTGGTATTCAGAAGCATCAGAACAAACAGGAACAGCACCATAATTGCACCTGCGTAAACAATCACCTGCACAACGGCAATAAACTGGGCGTGCAGTATAAGATACAATCCTGCAAGCGCAAAGAAGTTTATAACCAGAAAAATTGCGCTCATTACAGGGTTAGGCCTCGTAACCATAACTACTGATGAAACTGCAGCTATGAGTGCAAAAAATACAAATAATATTAATTCTAAAGGCATAAAAGTATAAATCCTAAAAACTGATTTCAAAATCCTAAAGGAATTACAATTGAATCCACTTAACCCTGATTGGACCTGTTTTAACAGGTTCATTCAGGATTCTATGTGAATTTAGAATTCGGATTTAATCTACGGAGTGTTCCTGTAGATCATTCTGGCAAACGGAATTGTTTCTCTCACGTGTTCCAGGCCGCATATCCAGGCCACAGTCCTTTCAATTCCAAGCCCGAAACCTGAATGAGGCACTGAACCGAACCGTCTTAAGTCCAGATACCATTCAAAAGCTTCCTGCGGAAGTTCATGTTTCTTAATTCTTTCAAGCAGAAGCTCCAGGCTCTCTTCCCTCTGGCTTCCGCCAATGATTTCACCGTAACCCTCAGGAGCAAGCACGTCAACGGCCAGAGCCAGGTTCGGGTTCTCGGGGTCGCGTTTCATATAAAATGCTTTAACTTCAGAAGGATAGCGGTGCACCATTACAGGACGGTCGTACTGGCTGGAGACTACAGTTTCATCGGTTCCGCCCAGGTCGTTTCCGTATTCAAAATCAATTCCGTTTTTATGAAGGATTTCAACGGCTTCGTCGTAGGAAATCCTGGGGAAAGGTCTTTTAACCGTTTCAAGTTTGGTTGTGTCGCGCTCTAAAATTTTCAGTTCCTCTGCCCTGTCCTTTAAGACTGACTGAACGATGTATTCCAGAAATTCCTCAGCAAGGTCCATATTGTCGTTCAGGTCGTTAAAGGCAACTTCAGGCTCAACCATCCAGAATTCAGTAAGGTGGCGTCTTGTTTTCGATTTCTCAGCGCGGAATGTAGGACCGAAGGAATAAACTTTTCCCAAAGCCATGGCGCCGGCCTCGGCATAAAGCTGTCCCGACTGTGTCAGGTATGCTTTCCCTAAATCAAAATATTCTGTTGAAAATAAAGTAGAAGTCCCTTCACATGCGCTTGGCGTAATAATAGGAGCGTCCATAAGCGTAAAACCGCGGTCATCAAAGAAATCGCGTACAGCCTTAACAATTCTGTGACGGATCTTTAATATAGCTACCTGGCGCTGCGACCTGAGCCAGAGGTGGCGTTTATCCATCAGGAACTCAACTCCGTGTTCCTTCGGGGTAATCGGGTAGTCGGTCGATTCAGAAATCGGCTTGAGATCTGTAGCATCCATCTCATAGCCGCCCGGAGCGCGGGGTTCTGCCTTAATTTTTCCTGTAATTTCAAGGGATGATTCCTGTCCGAGCTTGTCAGCTGCCTCGAAGACTTCAGGGGTAACATTGCCCTTGAAAACCACGCACTGCAGGAGGCCCGTACCGTCTCTTAAAATTACGAATTTTACCTTTCCGCTGGATCTCTTATTGTAGAGCCAGCCTCTCAGGGTTACAGTCTGATCTACGTATTGTGATAGATCTTTTATATATACTTTTTGCATAATCTGATTCTGGTTTAATATTTTAGTTATCAAATATAATGACGAGTAAAATTAAAAGCAAAATTTATTGATTTAAGGGAGGGAAATTTGTAACGGCGCATAAAAAAAGGATTTAACTGGTGTCGGCTTCAGCTGTTTGCAGCTTCCTTAAGGCCTGCTTTAACGGCTGTAGCAGTAACTTCACGCCCGAACACCTCTTCCATGAGGCTTTTTCTTCTTTCCAGATTCCAGAGTTCAATTTCGGGGTAGTCGCTGCTGTAAAACAGGGTTAAATGGATATTTTTAGGGTTCACGTCCACTTTTATCCTTTCAATTAGAGAAGCGTGCGTTCTGTCGAGTGAATCGGCAACCCTTAAGATGGATGCCAGTTTTCTTATTACAGTTTTATGTTTTTCAGACATCCTGCTGAAATCCGCATGGCCCGGCTTCGGGTAGCTTTTTCTGTGATACCTGGCAGTCTGGGCTATAATTTCAATTTCATTTTCGCTGTAGCCGAGTATTTCAGCGTTTCTGATGATATAATAGCTGTGCTTATGGTGCTGCGAGTGGGAAATATGGTACCCGATGTCGTGCAGTATAGCTGCAGATTCAAGGTATTCCCTGTTTTCGGGACTCAGAGCGTGGAGTTCTTCCATCTGGTCATAAATCTGAAGAGCCAGCCCGCAAACGTGCTGCGAGTGGAGTTTATCGTAGTTGCACATCTCGGCCAGCTTCTGAACGCTCTGCATTCTTATATCCTCAATTGCCGCATTAGGTTCATGGGGCCCCATCTTATGCATAAAGTCCAGAATTGTGCCTTCCCTAAGGGCGTAGCCTGAGACGGTCATTTCCTTAAGGTTCAGGGCTTTTACAATTGTACTCAGAATGATGATTCCGGCCGGAATTATATCGGCTCTTTTTTCATCGAGTCCCGTGATCTTTTTTCTTTCCTTAACCGTTGTTTTCTTTAAGACTGCATCTGCAGCTTTCTGAAGGTCATTCTGATGGAAGGTATAGTTGTTAAGGAGCATATTTTCAGGCATTGAACCGCTTTTTTTAGCCTGGATCATGAGTGCCGCAGCCATGATTGTACCCGAGGCCCCAATTGCTGTCTCAAAGCCGAGCTTTTTGATTTCTTTTATGGTAGAGTATATTTCCCCAGCCACCCAGCTTGTGCATTTTTCAATGCCCGACTTTGTGACTTCAAAATCAGGGAAAAACATCTGGCTCAGCCTGACGGCACCAAGCTTAAGGCTTTTTGCAAAGAGCATTCTGCCCTGCTGGCCGATTATCATTTCAGTTGAACCGCCGCCGATATCAATGCAGAGGACCTTATTGTTAAATACAGGTACAGCCTGCAGTATCCCTAAATAAATAAGACGGGCTTCTTCAATTCCGCTTATAATCTGAATTTCAATTCCGGTTTCATCATAAACCCTTTGAATGAATTCATTGCGGTTGAGACTTTCCCTGACGGCGCTTGTTGCTACGGCACGTATTACGGCATCGTAGGAAGCTGCAATTGTCCTGAAGCGTTTAAGAGTTGCAATGGCTCTTTCCTGGGCATCGGGCTGGATGTGTTTCTGGTCGGGACTGCTGCCAAGCCCGAGGCGGATAACCTCCTTCTCGCGGTCAACTATTTCAAAACTTCCGTTTTCATTGGCTTTTACCACAATGAGGTGGAAAGAATTAGTGCCGACGTCAATTGCTGCAAGATGGTGGTTAGGCTGCATTGTTTTATCTTTCGTTGATATAAACTGAACTTCCATATAAACAAGAATTCAATGTAAAGTTAACTTCGGGCTGCTAACGTTTCAGGCCGGAGACCTGCTGTTTTTTTTCCGAAAGAGCCTTTTCGCACAAAGCGTAGACTTCATCAACCGAAATATCGTCTATAAAATCGGACTTTCTGATAAATATCTTATTACTTCCAACCGGCGCCCAGTTATAAGGGTTAGTAGGGCCGAATATAGAAACCTGCGGCGTTGGGGTTGTTCCCGCCACGTGCATAATACCCGTATCGTTTGTAATAAACAGGTCAGCCTCCGAAACCAGGGCTGCAACCTCAGGTATACTGCGGTTTAAGAATAAAGAAGGCTTTAAGGTAATATAGTTCTCAAGATAATCAATTTCTTCCATATCGGCATAGCTGCCTGTGAGGAAAAATCCGGCATTGTAATTACTGTAGAGTCTTTCAATCAGTTCCGCATACTTCATAAGAGGCCAGCGGTTGGGAGGCTTGCCGGCTCCGACGTGAAGGCCGATAAGGAGTTCCTTTCCCTTAAGGCCGTTGGAACTGATAAAATCGCGGGCCAGTCTTGTATCCGCAGAATCGAACGTAATTTCAGAGGTATAGTCATTTGTTGTAATGCCGAAGGGGCGCACAATGTCCAGACAGAATTCCGATACATTCTGATCTGGATGCTTATTCCAGTTCATCGTAACTCTTCTGTCAAAGAGGAAGCCGGACTCGTTATTCTTCCCGTTGAGTTCCTTAACTCCTATTCTCACCTTTGCATTCGAAAGGCGCGCCATAAGGTTGCTGGTAAATGATACGGATACTGTAACAGGCACAACTGCAAGATCGAAAGGTTTTCTTAATAGCTTCCAGAACCTGGAAAAGTACCCGGGTGAATAGATTTTTTTCTTGTCGAAAACAAAGTACTCGTCGATATACTTATTCTTTGTAATGGCGGCAGAGTTCTGGGGACTTACAATGACGGTAACCCTGGCCTCAGGAAAGCTTTCTTTTAATGCCCTGAAAAGAGGCACACAGGCCAGAAGATCGCCAAGCTGGTTATGCTGTCTTACAACCAGGATGTTTTTAGGCCTGCCGATATCAAAGGACTTATTTTCCTTCAGGGCAAGCCATTTTTTTAATAAACTGAAAATTATATTCTTGGACACTTTATATCGGGATCTCTTATTAGTCTTTTTCCGGGTTATCTTTTTCTTTTGTCTTGTCTTCTTCTTTAGTCTTTTCTTCCGGTTTTATTTCTTCGAACTCGGCTTCCACAATATCTTTCTGACTGATATTATAATGGTTCTTCGCCTGAGCCTGTCCGTTATTATTTACACCGGAGCCGTGTACATTATTACTGCTGCTGCTGCGGGCATTATTCTGCAGCAGGAAAACGTTTATAATTCTGCGGATGAACTTAAAAATAAAATAAAAAATTATTGACCAAATTATTAATCTAAAAAGCATTTTCAACCTTTTGATTCGGGTTTAAAGTATTCGTTTATTCCCCTGTCTTTCCTGAACATCTGAGTATAGAGTTCCTCAAAATCTTTTTCATTATGCACAAAATCAATTTCTGAAGTATTCACAATAAGCAGCGGGGTACTGTTATATTTAAAGAAGAAGTTATTATATGCCTCGCTCAGCTCTTCAATGTAGCTGCGGGTAATATTTCTTTCAATTCTTCTGTTCCTTTTCTTGATGTTAAACATCAGCCTGTCGAGGCTCGACTGAAGGAAAACCACCAGATCGGGTTTTCTTAAGTCCCTGTACAGAAGGGGGAAAAGAGTTTCATAGAGCTTGAGTTCATCCCCCTCTAAGTTTAAATACGCAAATATCCTGTCTTTATCAAAGATATAATCGGAGACCAGAAACTGGCTGAAGAGGTTTTCCTGGTTAAGCTGCTGGAGCTGTTTAAATCTGTTAATAAGGAAAAACATCTGCGTCTGAAATGAATATCTCTTTCTGTCGCCGTAGAATTTCTCAAGAAAAGGGTTCTGCTCAAACTGTTCCAGAACAAGGTTAGCCCTTATCTTTTCTGACAGCTTTCGGGCCAGAGAGGTCTTCCCGGCTCCAATAACGCCTTCAATAGCTATAAACTTTATATCATTCATATAAGTAAATGCAGGCTCCCAAAGATGTATTATTAATGATATTTACAGTTCAGTTGACAATTTATTAAGTATCAGCTTTTCCAGTTCACCTGTGCTGATTTCAGAAACTTTCTTTTTGATGACGGGATGCTCAAATTCCGGGGCTATTTCCAGAAGCGGAACAAGCACGAAATCCCTTAAGAGCACTTCCTTATGCGGGACGGTCAGTCTTTCGCTGGAGAAAACAGTGTCGTTATAGAAAAGAAGGTCTATATCAATTTCCCTCGGTCCCCATTTAGGTCCTTCCTGCCGGCCTATCTCTTTTTCAAGGTTCTTTATCCATGGATGCAGTTCCAGCAAAGAGCGTTCAGAACTTATCTGGATAACGGCATTTAAGAAAGGGTTCTGTTCTTTAAGGCCGTAAGGCTCGGTTTCATAAACCGAGGATATCTTTTCCACTTTAGTTTCTCTGTCGGCGCGTATTTTTTCAACAGCGGCCTTCAGATAATCTATTCTGTTGCCCTTATTAGATCCAAGTCCTAAAAATATATTTTCTGTCATACCAGTAAACGTTCCCGGAATGTAAAATATTCAAATTTAATTCTTATTAACTTAAATCCTCTCTGCCTTTTATAACTTCAGCCTCAACGTAATCCACGTAGCCGCCTACGGGAACGTTGAGTTTTCTTACCCTTACGGCAACTTTCTCTATTCTGCTGAAGGTCTTAAGAAGCCCGTCGGCAATATGCATGGCAAGAGTTTCAATGAGTTTATATTTCTGTTCAAGAGCAAGGCTGCAGATGAGTTTATACACCTTATCGTAATCAACAGTTTCCCTGAGGTTATCGTGCCCCGAGGCATCCTGGAAGTTGGTATAGATATCCACGTCGGCTTCAAACTTGCCTCCCAGGTTCTGTTCCTCTGAGAAAAACCCGTGATAGCCGTAAAAAGTTGCTTTTTTTATTCTTATAACGTTAATCATTTACCCCTGCTCTTTGCGCCACTAAATAATTTTTGAGGCCCTTAAAATTAGCAAATAAAATGGCTATTAGCACTAATGAACTTCCTATTAAATCCCTCGAAGTGAGTATTTCCCCCATAAAAACGCCTCCTAAGATGACGGCAACAATAGGGGTAACAAAAGAAGTAAGCGAGAGCAAAATAATATTTATTCTCTTAAGCAGCCAGTAATAAGTAGTAAAAGTAACAATTGTGCCGAAAACGGCCAGATAAGCAATTGAAATAAGCGCTTTTGAATCGAGCTTTATGGCCGAAACGTCCTCAAAAATGAGTCCCGCAGCTGTTAGCGCAACTCCGCAGATTAAGATCGGAATAAAATTCATGGATAAGGGGTGAAGGTGCTCCCCGTACTTTTTGACGGTTACGGCAATAGCGCCCTGCAGCACGGCTCCAATTAATACAGCAACCATACCCCAGAAGCTGAAGCCTGAATCCCAGGAGAGGTTTTTTGAAAAAATAACAATAATGCCCAAAAACCCCATAACCATTGCAGCTATTTTATCGCTTTGTATCTTCTCCTCGGGAATGGCCATTCTGGAAAAAATAACCACAAAAAACGGCATAACGGCAAACAGAATTGAGGCAAGCCAGCTTGGTATGTAGTTCTGTCCCCAGTAGGTAAGTCCGAAAGGAATTACAAAAGAGAATACGCCAAGTATTAAATACAATATTATGGAGCGCCTGTCTGTCTGTACTTTAACCCCCTTATATTTCATGTAGAGGTAAAGAACTGCAGAGGCCAGTAAAAACCTGAAGCCGGCAGACAAAATAGGTGAAACAGAATCAAGGCCGATTCTGATTGCCATCCAGGTGGAACCCCAGATAAGGCAGACCAGTGTATATCCTAAAATGATTTTAATTTTTTCGGTGTTCATGTTTATCCTTCATTGCAATAATTCCTAAAAGACGTCCTGATTCCAGCCCGTCCCTCCTGTAAGAATGAAGCAGGTTTTCCATCCGGAAAGTACAGAGGCTTGAGACCTGTATGGCGGACTTCGGTACACCGGCTTCAAGCAGCATATCCAGATTTGCCCCTTTTACATCCAGAAGGTATTTATCTTCACAGGGCTTAAGGTACTTTGGGTCAAAAAGGTCAATAAATTCCTTTCCGACCTCATAATTGTCCTGGCTGATAGAAGGGCCTATATAGGCAGCCAGATCTTCAGGGCTGGAATTAAATTCATCTGACATCTTCTTAAGCACGTTAGAGAGAATTTTCTTCTGAGTTCCCCGCCAGCCGGAATGAACGGCTGCAATAACCTTATTTTTGGGGTCGTATAAAAATACAGGCGTGCAGTCGGCAACCGAGACGCCGAGGCCTAAGTTTTTCTTATCCGTTATCATGGCGTCACTTTCGCCGCAGAGGCCTGACTCTTCCGTGTAGGTGCAGATGTCGCTGTGGGTCTGTTTCTGCAGGGCGACGGTTTTTTCAGAAAGGTTCAATGCCTTAAAGAACTCCTTTCTGTTACGTTTTACCCTGGCCGGGTCGTCGCCAACTGAAAGCGACATGTTAAAAAAGTAAGGCGGCTTGGAATCGGAATCTATTTTTGTACTAAAACCAAAGACAATTTCAGGATATTTCCTAAAAATCAAATTTTGTAAGATAACCATAAAAGATAATCTGCCTTTTTTGACAATTTTATAAAACGGACTCATAAAACTATCAAATTAAAGCTGAATATAAAAGCAAAAAGGGAAAGCACCATATGTGGATATTTTGGTGTGGGCGGGATTTTCCAGTTGAACATCTGCAGCCTGACTAGCCACGGCCTTCAGGCCGTGGGGCCGGTTATACCATCTCTCTTGTTTGGGCTTTAGCCCCCGATTATCCGGAGATAATCCGCGGCTTAAGCCCCGGGATTTGGTTGATTATGAAGTCCCGGACCTAAAAGGTCCTACGGTGACCCCACTTTCTGGAGATTTTTCAATCTCCACCCGATCATAATTTTATTAAATTTATCAAGACCGGTATACATGGTAATCGGGCCAGCCGGTCTTTCTGATTTTGTACCTTTCCATCCTCCCATTCTTCCTATGATCCAGGATACCCATGGGATTGTGCGCTTTATGAAGGGATTCTTCTGGCTTAGTGTATTTCCTTCATACTCTTTGTTCAGGACTTCAAGACAATCAAGCTCATCAGTATCAAAGGTGTTCTCGGCCTTCTGATGGCTTTTGCCACCTCTGGCCAGGATGAGAAGCATTACTTTCATTGCCGAATCAAGGGCCGAGAGCGCAAGCTTTCTTAAAGCTTCGCCCGTCCCGAGCAGACTGTCCTCACAGTCGAACCCCTTTTTCTTTAATGTCCTAAATAACTGTTCAATGTACCATCTTTTCGTATACCATTCGACTATCTGCATGGCCTCACGGAAGTCTTCAACACTGTGTGTTGTCATAAGCCTCCAGAGGACCCTTTGGCCTCCTTCGGGCATTGAGTCATCAGGCTCCCTTGCCTCTATTGCCCGGAGTTTTATCGTTTCCGGATAGTTTCTTCTGTACAAAGCTGCAATATTTGGCCTTATTATCGTTACCTCTGCAAATCTCAGCTCTATTCTTGCCTGTCTTTTAACAACCTTGTGATCTATCCAGTCTTCAATTGTGATCGTGTATTCTCCCCTTAGACTCTCTTGTGAGAGATAGCTAAAGAGCCCTTCGTCGGATTCTTTTATCCACCTGTCATGATTTGAACGGCTTATCACGTGAGTCTTCTTATCCGGCACCATAGCCCAGTACTCATAAAACTCACTGTCACGGTCTGCTATGAATGTCACCATGGAGGCCCTGGAGAGCAGCACCCTCTTACTTCTTTCTGCCGAGAGGATCCACTTGTATGTCTCTTTATCCTCTATGTCCCTCTGTGCTCTTTTTTTCCTCTTCTTCTTCCTTTCATCATCCGTGCCTGTCTTTATCCACCTGTGGATGTATGGAAATCCCAGAAGGTTTTCATCCTCTGCTCTTATGGCCAGTACAGGATGAAGATAAAATCCCATGCTCATGGGCCCTGTGGATCCTAAGCCGCTCTGGGCCTTTATTCTTCCAGAATGCTCCTGGTAGCACATTACCGTCGTATCGTGCAAGGCCAGTATATGGCTCCCCTCTGATACTCTTTCCTGGCATTCATCCGAGAACTGTCTTACTATTTTATCTTCTGTAAACTTACTGCTTGAGAGCAGCCTGTAGAACTGCCTCTGCTCATTCCTGTTTTTACTGATCTTCCTGATACTGATGCTTTCATTTTCCTCTATTCTATCCCGCAATGCATCAAAATGCTCTCCTATACGCCTGTCCCTGTAGTATTGATGTTCCATGATTTTACCCCTTATCATGCCTTTATTTCAATATATGATTTCAGGGCACTATTTCATCTACAAAAAGTGGGGTCACTATAGGACCTAAAAGGTCCGGGCTAGTCATAAGAAAAGAATTAAACTACCTTCAGGCATTCCTCAAGGTCCAGGAGAAGGTCTTCTGCATTTTCAAGACCAATGGCCAGTCTTATTCCGCCGGGATCGATTCCCTTTTCAAAAAGCTTTTCGGCCGGAACAACTGAATGCGTCATTGAGGCCGGGTGTTCAATAAGGGTTCTTGTATGCCCCAGACTTACAGCCAGAGTCATTGTATACGCATGATCGGCCACATAGTTCATGTACCTTCTTCCATTTTCGCGGCTTTCTTCCGGAGTTGCTCCTTTCAAAACGAAATAGATCAGGCTGCCGGGAGCAAAGTTGCCGTTAAAATCCACCATCTGCTTTTTTGCCAGCTCGTAGAACTTAAAGCCCGGAAGTCCCGGATAATTTACAAATTCAACTTTGGGGTGACGGCTTAAAAATTCTGCTATTCTCTGCGCTGAACGGATCATCTGGCGCTGCCTTACGGCAAGCGAGGGCAGACCGTAGGTCAGAATGGCCCACGCGCTTTTCGTGTTAAGCACCCCGCCAAAATCCTTGCGGTAAAGAAGGAGCATATCGCGGTAAGCCTTCTTTCCGATTACAACGCCTCCCATATCCGTTCCAAATCCGCCGATGCCTTTGGTAAGCGAATGAACGACAAAGTCGGCTCCAAAGTCCAACGGGCGCTGGCAGTAGGGAGTTGAAAAAGTGTTATCAACAACAATTTTTATCTGATTCTGTTCTGAGCGGTCCTTATTAACCTCTTTTACAACTGCTGCTATGGCTTCAATATCAATAATAACGAGGTTCGGGTTGGCAGGGCTTTCGAAGTATATTACTTTAGTATCTTTGTTTATAATTCCAGCCAGATTACCGGGATCTGTAAGATCCGCATAGCTTACTTTAATATTATAGCGCGGGTACCAGTTTTCCAGAAGAGAATAAGTGCAGCCATAAAGTGTCTTATGGGCTATAATTTCATCTCCTGTTCTTACCAGCACACCCAGCACACCCGAGATTGCTCCCATGCCGGTAGCAAAGGTAACAGCCATTTCACCCTTTTCAATATAGGCAAGGTTTTCTTCCAGGATATCCTTATTCGGCTCCCCCAGCCTGTCGTAGATATAGATTGGCGTTTCATCTTCGTGCATGCTCGGAGTATTGGCGAAGCTAATAAATCCCTGCGCTCCCCGTTCAACCGAATCCAGACGGAAGGTGGTTGAAGAAGAAATTGGTGAGACCACGTGGTGTGAGTAATCCCACTTTGTTGTGATATTCTTTCCATAGATCAGGTGTGTATCCATGGAATACTTAGTGTCGTCAACAACTTTTTGGTTGTCTTTGACGTTGGATTCAGAAGCCATAAAACCTCCTAAGGTTGAATGTTGAGTTTTAAGTTCTGGTTCAGGCAAAAGCACCCGCCAAAAGCTTAAAACTTTTGTCTTTTATTAAATTCTCTATATTTGCCCTTTCCGCGTTTCTCATTCAATATTTTTCACACGCTTATAATAGGATTTTAAGATCAGATTTTCAACCCTCTTTCTATGTCTTCAATCAGGTCCTCCAAGTCCTCAAGTCCAACCGACAAACGGACGAGGCTTTCGGTAAGACCAAACTTTTCTTTTTCCGCCTTTGGCACTGAAGCGTGCGTCATGGAGGACGGATGCGAGATAAGGCTTTCAACTCCGCCCAGGCTTTCTCCCAGTGTAAATATCTTTACGCTTTTAAGCAGGTGGCGTGCACGTTTCTCATCCCCCACTTCAAGAGATATCATTCCGCCGAAGCCTCTCATCTGTTTTTTTGCAAGCTCATGCTGCGTATGGCTCTTTAGACCCGGATATATAACCTTTTCAACCAGGCCTGAATTATTGAAATGTTCAGCCAGTGCAACCGCATTCTGGTTATGACGCTCCATTCTTACGGCAAGAGTTTTTGTAGAGCGGAGTATTAGCCAGCAGTCGAATGGCGAGGGTACGCCGCCCGCGGCATTCTGAATGTAGCGTAGTCTTTTATGAATCTCTTCACTGCTTGTAATAAGTATCCCGCCTATAACGTCGCTGTGGCCGTTGATATATTTTGTGGTGCTGTGGATTACAATATCAATTCCCAGTGTAAGAGGGTTCTGGAAGTAGGGACTCATAAATGTATTATCCACAACGCTTATGAGGTTATGCTTTTTGCATATCTTTGCAGCCTCCGCCAGATCCGTAAGTACAAGCATAGGGTTTGTAGGGGTCTCAAGAAAAACAAGCTTTGTATTTTTCTTAATTGCCTTTTCAATATTCTTTACGTCACTTGTATCAACCCATGAGTATTCAATTCCGTAATCCTTCATTACAAGTTCAAAGAGGCGGTATGTTCCGCCGTATACGTTATGTGAACCGATTACATGGTCCCCTGCCTTAACGAGGCTCATGAGTGCATGCTCGGCTGCTAGGCCTGATGCAAAGGCAATTCCGTAGGTTCCCTTTTCAAGCGTTGCCACATTTTTTTCAAGCGATTCCCTGGTCAGGTTCTGAGTTCTTCCATACTCATACCCCTTATGTTTACCCAGTTCCTCCTGGGCGTAAGTTGATGTCTGATAGATCGGAGTAATTACAGCGCCTGTAGTTGGATCAGGTTTTTGACCGGCATGAATTGCGTCAGTTGAAAATCCCATATTAGTTCCTTTTTATATTAAGTTCAGAAAATATCATCTGCTAAATGAGTCCCCCAGGCTGAAGCCTGGGGCTGGTCATAAGAAAAACGAAATATTGAAAGTTACTGATAAGCATCTGAATATTCAATCAGATCGTATCTTGTAATTAGGTCCACAATTCTGCCGTATTCAGTTACAAGTACAGCAGTCGTCTGCGTAAGGTATTTTTTTACTTCGGGAAGTTCCGTGTTCACGTCGAGAATTGGAAAAGTCTCAACCATAAGCTTTGAAACTTCCTCTTCCATGAGCGACGGGTTTTCCAGAACGGCAGCCATGAACCTGGGTTCACGGAGGCTTCCTGCAGGCTGCCCCTGATCCATCACAGGGATCTGAGAGATCCCCTTCTCATTCATCAGTTTAATTGCAGACTTTATTTTATCGTGCGCCTCAACAGAGATAAGCTTTTTAATATTGCCCGATCTTTTTGCTTTGGATATATCCCCAAGCGTTTTAGCCTCACTTAAAAGAAGTCTTTTCTCCCTTAGCCACTCTTCGTTGTGAAACTTGGAAAGATAGCGCTCACCGGTGTCGCTTACCACAAATACCAATACGTCATCTTCGCTTAAGTCCTGCGCAATCATAAGTGCAACGTGGAGGTTAGTGCCGGTGCTTCCGCCGCAGAATATGCCTTCTTCCCTTGTGAGTTTTCTTGCAGCAGCAAATGACTGCTTGTCGCTTACAGTATAGATCTGGTCGATGTACTGGAAATGCACGTTCTCGGGGATGCAGTCCTGCCCGATGCCTTCAACGAGGTAGGGTGCTCCTTCAGTCATAACGCCATATTCTTTAAATTCCTTGAAGATTGAGCCGACAGGATCGGCAGCAATAACTTTTATATTGGGGTTCTTTTCCTTAAGGAATCTGCCCGTGCCGCTGATGGTGCCGCCTGTACCGATGTTGGTTACAAAGTGAGTAATCTTTCCGTCAGTCTGGCGCCACAGTTCAGGACCAGTAGTTTGATAGTGTATTGCAGGGTTTGACGGATTTGAATACTGGTACATAAAAATTGAGTTTGAAGTTTCCTTTGCAATTCTTTTTGCAACGTTAACATAGTACTCGGGACTGTCGGGCTTAACCGCATTTGAGACCACAATTACCTCAGAGCCGAGAGCCTTAAGGTAGTTAATCTTTTCAACGCTCACTTTGTCGGTGCATACAAAGACCGACTTATAGCCTTTTACCGCGGCAGAAAGAGCGAGGCCAATGCCAGTGTTGCCGCTGGTGGCTTCAATAATAGTTCCGCCTGGTTTCAGGGCGCCTCTTTTTTCGGCATCATCCACCATAGACATCCCGATGCGGTCCTTAACGCTTCCGCCCGGATTAAAAGATTCAAGCTTGGCAAATATCTGAGGTTTAAGTCCCCTGTTCACCCTCTGGAGTTTAATTAAGGGAGTATTCCCCACAAGTTCCAGAATGCTGTTTTTATATTCCATTTCCTGCCCTCTTTCCAGTGTTATAGTTAATTTAGAGCAGGCGTATATAAGCCCGCTCAGAAAACGACATATTTTTAATTATAACGAGAAAATATCTCAAAGGAAAGAAGGATGGGTATGGATCGAAGTTCAAGGTTCAAAGTTCAAGGTTTAGTGGAAAGACAATTGAGATATACCCACCAGAATCTTCTGCGGCCGAGGATGCCGAGGAAGGGGTCCTGTCATCCCAAAAATATTAAAATTTATAGCCTCTTAAGAATTCTTCTATTCCCATGCGGCGGCGGCCTTCTGCCTGGACTTCAAGAAGATTTATGGCGTCTTTGCCGCAGCCAATTACGGCTTCTGTTTTTGTCTGGTATATTTCACCCGGGGAAAGCTTCTTCTCTAAGTTAAGTGAGGATTTATAAATCTTTATTACTTTGCCGTTATGTATGAAGCAGGCGCCGGGGTATGGCGAAAGCCCGCGTATTAAGTTTTGAATCTGAACGGCAGGTTTATTCCAGTCTATCTGTGCTGTTTCTTTTGTTATCTTGGGGGCAGGAGTTGCAGTTGTGTTGTCCTGCGTCTCAACCGGCACATCTCCCTTTTCAATGAGGTCAACTGTCCTTAAAACCAGACCTGCTCCTACGGGACTCATCTTGTCGTGCAGACTCCCGAAGTCATCACTGTCCAGTATTTCCACTTTTTCTTTTAGTATTACGTTTCCTGTATCCACTTTCTCCTGCAGGAAAAACGTGGTAAGTCCGGTTTCCTTTTCGCCGTTAATAATAGCCCACTGAATTGGTGCCGCCCCGCGGTACTTCGGAAGTAAAGAGCCGTGCAGGTTAAATGCCCCTTTGGGTGGAATTGTATAAACCTCTTTGGGAAGTATCCTGAAAGCTACTACAACGTAGAGATCGGCCTGGAGCTCTTTCAGGCGGCTTGTAAAACTTTCATCTTTAAGCGAGACGGGCTGGAGCACTTCAATATTATTCTGAAGTGCAAACTCCTTTACTGCTGTATACGTTACCTTCTGCCCGCGGCCTCTTTCTTTGTCAGGAGTAGTTACAACTGCAATAACGCTGTTGTGGCTTTCCAGGAGCGCCTTCAGTGAAGGTATCGCAAAATCCGGAGTACCCATAAATATAATTTTCATTATGAATTTCAGTCCTTGTCAGCTATCGGATAGTCGACTTCTATTTTGCGGCTTTTGATTCTGCTGAGTTCTTTTTTTACTTTCTTCTTCTCCTCTTCAGAAATCTTATCTGTAAAGAAGACGCCCTGCAGGTGGTCGAATTCGTGCTGAATGACGCGCGCAAAAAGCTCATCTGCTTCCAGAGTCAGTTCGTTCATATCTGTATCCCGGTAAGCGATTTTTATTTCCTTAGGGCGGACAACCTCGGCTCTCAGATTTGGAACGCTCAGGCATCCTTCTTCCATCGGGACTTTTTCATCTGAGGTAAGAACGATCTTCGGGTTAATCATTACGATAGGTTTAATTTTTTCGTAGCCTTCAACGGGTGAAACGTCTATAACAAAAATGGACTTATTCAGGCCCACCTGGTTGGCAGCCAGGCCTATGCCGTTGGCATTGCGCATGGTTGCAAACATAGCTTTAATTTCTTTTATTGTCTGTATATCAACATCCGTAACCGGTTTGGTTTTATCTCTTAATATTTTGTCGCCGTATATTGTTATTGGTAAAATCGACATTACTTCTCCTAAATGACTTCTTCAACCTGCGCAGGTACAACCTGGGCATTGATATCCTTGTATAAAATGACTTCCGATGCTGTAAACAGCATTTTAATTGATAACCTAAATATAATTAAGAATTGTTGAAGAATAAAGGTAAGAAGTAAGTAAACGTAGTGGCTTTTAGGCAGCAGATCGTTAAGAAAATTATAGACAATTGCACCAAGGGCACCCATTAAGGCAATTAGAAAAAAGACTGTAAATACGCGGCTGAAGTTATCCTTCAGAAATTTTAAGAGCGGATAGATTTCAGGGAATATTCTGCTGCTGTCCTTTGTGCCGAGCGCAACCTTCAGATAATCGCCTACTACAGTAACCATTCCCAGAAGGAAAATTAAAAATATATAACGTGAGGCCCTGAGTATGAATTCGAAGATAATTTTTTCCTGGTTTGAAAACAGGTATGTAAGAAGTTTTCCAGTAAGATCATTCAGCTCAAATGCCAGGGCATAGAAAATGAGCGACAGAAGGAGAACCTTTGTAAAGCGGTACCAGTACTTTACGCCTCCGAAGAAGAAATCGACGTAGTGATTTTTCTTTGTATTATTAAAAACAGAAATAAGTCCGCCCAGAAAAAATGTCTGTATCAAAACATAGATCCCGGCAACCCCGTATATCATATAGGGAATTTCGCCGATGTTTGTTTTATACAGATTCCTGAACTGCAGGTACCATATATAATCGAAGCCGCTGCTCAGGCTGTCGCTTAAGGATGAATTAATCAGGTTATCGCTAAGCAGATAGTAAAGCGGAAGCGACAGCACCACGGCAAATGCCAGGTTAGTGCCCCAGTAGAGCCAGATAAATTTATGGTTATGGCCAAGCAGCCTCAGGGCCGGGCGGAATATGTCTTTTAACTTTAATGTCATGCTATGCTGCTTATTATTAACAATAGATTCTGAATCCAGAAGAGCCACCGTACAGTAAGATTTATGCTTCCGCCGTACTGTTCCTTTATCAGGTAAGAATTATTTGCGTAATTAAGGTCAAGTATGTTTTTTCTATTAGGATCTATCTCTGCTCCAATTACTGTGTTTGGGGTTTTAAAGATCAGCTTCTTCCATCTTTCTTCCCCGTTCCATTTCTGAAAGAGTGTATCTTTGTCTGTATACAAAGCCACATCCTCTTTGAATGCTCCGTCACCCAGCCTTTCAGCCATAACCTCATATTCATTTTTTACGCCGGTACTCCTTACATATTTTATCCTGTAATCAAACGTGGCAGAAGATGTATAAAGGTTATTAAAGAACCAGCTCATATCTTCATCCGAATGCTTCTTAACCGTACCGATAAAGTCTTTCCCTGTGGGGTGGGTGTATCTGTAAGTATTGAAAAAATCTTTCAGTATGCTGAGCACTTTACCTTGCCCCATGTATCTTTCCAGCGATATCAGCATCAGCTCAGGTTTATAGTATCCCGAAGTCACATAGCTTGAAACGTCTGGCAGCTTATATGAGGTATCTGCAATTGCCGAAGAAGAAGGATTTCTGTAATAGCCTGAAAGAGCCTGCATGCCTTCGGGCACCGGGTAACGGCCAAGAGTATAAACCATGGGAAGTTCACTAAAGGAAAGAAAGTCCAGACCGAAGACCGGATAGTATCCAAAAAGCTTAAAGTTAATAAAAGCTTTGCCGTAATACCTGTCCATTATTTTATTAGTGAGGTATGAAGCAAGCCCCTCATCCAGCCAGGCCTCAAATACCTCATTGTTTGCCGCCATTCCATAGAAATACTGGTGCGTAAGTTCATGGATGGTAACGTATTCAGGCGTAAGGGTTTCAACAGGTGAAAAAAGATTGCTTCTCACAGTAATAAGGGTCGGGTATTCCATTCCCCACGAGCGGCTCGTCTTAGGCACGTCCACAACCGAAATTGTCTTATAGGGATATGTGCCAATATGCTGTTCAAAAAATGCCAGGGAATTTTTAACAGCCTGTATGTAGCGCTCCAGGTACTTTTCATTTTCAGGCTGGACGTATGTTTTTATTGTGATCCTGCTTTTGTCGCCTCTTACATATTCCGAGTTTTTGGACAGTATGTTATCCGAAGCCATCCAGGCAAAGTCGTGTATGCCAGACTGCCTGAAGGAATATGTCACCTTGCCGCCCGGGGCATTTTTCCTTTCTGCTTCCTCCCCGCACGCTGCAACAGTGTAACTTTCGGGCACCGTAACAGTGACGTCATAATTTCCGAAGTCAGAGAAGAAGTTTGTAAAAGGATGATACTCGCTGCATATCCATTTACCGTCTGTAAAGACCCCGGCTTTAATGAACCACTGCGAGATAGAATAAAAATTGCGCCCCGCGGCGTAGCCGAATCTCTGAAGTGATTTAGGCACAGGCATACGGTAAGTAAACTTAAGCTTTACAGAGTCGCCTGTATTTACAGCCTTACCGAGGGTTACTTTTGCTACTGTGCTGTCAAAAGAATTATTTGATTCGGGATGAATGTATTGGAGCTCAACTGGACTTTCATTAAGGCTGGCACTCTTAAGAAAAATGCCCGAGCGGTAGTCATTTGAAAATTCAGCTTCCCTTCCTGAAAAATACTGCGTCCTGTTATTTCTAAAAGCATTGGGATAAAGGTGAAGCAGAATTTCAAGTGCGGGATAACCGGTTTTATTTATCCAGGTAAGTTCCTCAAAGACTTCAAGAGATTTTGAAGAAGGATCAAGCTCAGCCTTTATTTTATAACTGGCAATGGAAGGTGCAGGCGTATTTTTCAGAATCCCGTTCTGGTAACAGCTTTCTTCAGAATCCGGCTTCAGTTCTGAGATAAGATTGCCGCCGGATTTATTCAGGTACGTAAGCCCTGCAAATGCAGCTACAACGAGAATAAGTAGAATGTTTTTCATTGCCTGTTTATATAAATAATTGTATCCGGTTTAATTTAATCCCAATAATAAAATAAGCAGATCAAAAATAAGCACGTTTGCGATAAAACAAAATGGAATCAATAAAAAATGAGAAATTAAAAAGTAAGTGTTCAGCGGGTGTCAGGAAGCGGGTAATAATAAAAAACCCGCCATACGGGCGGGTTTAAAGAAAGGAGATATTACTTTATCTCTATGTTTTTGGGTTTTAATCTTTCATGTTTCGGCATGTGAATCTTAAGCTGTCCGTTTTCCAGACGGGCATCGATTTTCGAATCATCAACACCATCTGAAATGTGGAACTTGCGGTAGTAGTTGCCTATCTGGGTTTCATTCAGGATATAATTTTTGCCGGTCCTGTCGTAATAATCTATCCTTCCCATAATTACCAGCTCGCCGTCTTCAAGTTTAATCCTGACGTTGTCCTTTGAAACGCCCGGCATGTCGGCTATAAGGGTATAAGCATCTTCGGTTTCATATATATCCACTAAGGGACCTACCCAGCTTTCTTTTTCCAGTGCTTCATCCCAGGATGCTTTCTGAGTTTCCTGGACCTGAACGAGATCCTTATTGTTTTCCATTTTGCTCCTCCTTTGTAAAATTTTTACTTTTATAAAATTCATAGCTATAACACTTCCGTTCGGATTATTTCAAACTTTTTTTGTTAAAGGAACAGGAAAGTTATTTGGAATCAGCAGGGCAGAACTCACTCTGCCCTGCTGAAGAAAGATTACTGTTTTTTCTTATTTTTCTCTTCATCATCAACAACTTCGTACGAAGCATCCTGAACGTCTTTTTCAGACTTGCCTGCTTCCTGCTGAGGACCGCCCTGAGGGCCTCCTGCGCCAGGCTGTCCCTGCTGCGCATCCTGAGCTCCGGTCTGCTGGTACAAATTGGAAGCAACTTCGCTCCAGACCTTGTTGAGTGATTCTGTTGCAGCCTTTATGTTATCTGTGTTATTGCTTGCAATAGCATCTTCAACTTTCTTGATTTCAGATTCAAGCCTGTTTTTGGAATCAGCCGGGATCTTATCCTTCATTTCATCAAGCTGTTTCTTTGTCTGGAAGACAAGGCTGTCAGCCTGATTTTTAATTTCGATCCCTTCTTTTTTCATTTTGTCTTCTGCTGCATGAGACTTGGCGTCATTTTTCATCTTCTCGATTTCGTCTTTATTCAAGCCGCCTGAAGATGTAATTCTGATGCTCTGCTCTTTTCCGGTACCACGGTCCTTTGCGCCTACGTGCAGAATACCGTTGGCATCTATGTCAAATGTCACTTCGATCTGCGGTACGCCTCTTGGTGCAGGCGGTATTCCATCCAGATGGAAGCGGCCTAAGCTTCTGTTGTCACTTGCCATGGATCTTTCACCCTGCAGGACGTGAATTTCAACTGAGGGCTGGCTGTCGCTTGCTGTTGAGAATATCTCGCTTTTCTTGGTCGGTATTGTTGTATTGGCAGGAATGAGTGTTGTCATAACTCCGCCGAGAGTTTCGATACCGAGTGACAGAGGAGTAACATCGAGCAGGAGGACGTCTTTTACGTCGCCTGTAAGTACGCCGCCCTGTATAGCAGCGCCGATAGCCACTACTTCATCTGGGTTTACGCCTCTATGAGGCTCCTTGTTAAATAACTTTTTCACGAGCTCCTGTACTTTTGGAACCCTTGTAGATCCGCCGACGAGTATTACCTCATCAATCTGGGACGGGGTTACACCGGCATCACGCATTGCTTTTTCGCAGGGTCCTGCTGTTCTTTCGATCAGGTCGTCAATCAGCTGTTCAAATTTAGAACGTGAAATGGTGATATTTAAGTGTTTAGGACCATCCTGAGTAGCTGTAATAAAAGGCAGATTAACGTCTGTCTGCAGAGAGTTTGACAGTTCTATTTTTGCCTTTTCAGCTGCTTCTTTAAGTCTCTGAAGAGCCATAGGATCTTTTCTGAGATCTAAGCCTTCCTGCTTGTTAAACTCATCGGCCAGGAAATCTATAAGTCTCTGGTCGAAGTCATCACCGCCAAGGTGGCCGTCGCCGTTGGTTGATTTCACTTCAAATACACCTTCACCAAGCTGGAGTATTGAAATATCGAAAGTACCGCCGCCAAGGTCATAAACAGCAACAAGTTCATCTTTACCTTTTTTATCGAGGCCGTAAGCCAGAGCTGCGGCCGTAGGCTCGTTAATAATTCTTCTAACCTTAAGGCCTGCAATTTCGCCGGCGTCTTTTGTAGCCTGGCGCTGTGAATCGTTGAAATAAGCAGGAACAGTAATAACTGCTTCAGTTACTTCCTGGCCAAGGTAATCTTCAGCTGTCTTTTTCATTTTCTGAAGAATCATAGCGCTGATTTCGGGTGGGGAATAAACCCTGTCGCCAATCTTAACGCGTGCAGAGTTTCCGTCACCGGAAACAACCTGGTAAGGCACTTTAGTCATTTCTGAAGTAACCTCATCCATTCTTCTTCCCATGAATCTCTTTATTGAAAAGACGGTATTCTTCGGGTTGGTAACAGCCTGGCGTTTGGCAGCCTGGCCTACTAGTCTTTCTCCGTTTTTTGTAAAAGCAACGATAGAAGGAGTTGTTCTACCGCCCTCGGAATTGGGAATAACCACCGGATCGTTGCCTTCCATAACAGCCACGCACGAGTTAGTAGTACCCAAATCAATTCCTATTATTTTTCCCATTATTATTCTCCCCTTTCTTTGTTAGTAATTGCGGCAGAAACCTGTTGTAGAATTACTTTCTGCCGCTTCCATAATCATAAGGTTTTATGATAATTTAATTTCTTTTTCATTGACGGGTTTCGGATTGGTCTTTTCCATTTTAATCATCAGAGCCCCGTCTTCAAATTTTGCGTCAACTTTTTCAGAATTTACCTCAACAGGCAGTGTAAAGCTTCTGGTAAAAGTGCCGTATGTTCTCTCATTCCTGTAGAAATTCTTATCTTTATGCTCTTCAACTCTCCTCTTCTCACCCTTAAGTGTAAGGATATTGTCGTGGAGCGTAATCTTTAGGTCTTCTTTCCTGATTCCTGGCAGCTCGGCTTCTACATAAAGGTTAGACTCATCTTCCGAAATATCTATTCTCGGACTGAAGGCACCTGAAAGATCCATCCCGAAAGCGGGGAAATCTTCAAAGTATCTCTGAACACGGCTGCCGAAATTTTCCAATTCTTTTATCGGTTCAAATTTCCTGACTGACATATTCTTTTCCTCCTTTATTTAATATTTCTACTCTTCTATTAGTGCAAGTGCTGTGCCAAGTTTAAAATGCTTCAAAACAGCGTTTTTTCAACAGTATTAAAAACTATGAAATAACTCAACCTGACATTATGGCAAATTTTATGACAATCTGACATATAATGCGACATTCTGGCAATTAAAAATAAATAGGTTTTAATAAATACTGAAGAAGCAGCCCCGGGCAGAAGAAATGAATTTTTATTTCTCCCTTTCAATTGCTAAATTTGTGTAAATAATCGAGGTAGAATTTGTTCAATTTTGAAAATTTTGAAATAAAGCTGGATACTGAAGTCATTGGAAGAAACTTTATCTATTGCGAGGAAGTGGAATCTACAA
The DNA here is from genome assembly GCA_050259615.1 of Syntrophomonadaceae bacterium. Lineage (GTDB taxonomy): Bacteria > Bacteroidota > Ignavibacteria > Ignavibacteriales > SURF-24 > JAAXKN01. Next base: position 29,472 of record JBLNAZ010000070.1, read on the forward strand.
ATGCTTTACTGCTGGAAGATGAAACCGATATGGACATAGATGGAACCGTTCTTCTGGCTGAAAAGCAGAATGGCGGCCGTGGAAGAAAAGACAGGAAATGGTACAGCGCAAAGGACCAGAACCTGACTTTTTCAATACTCCTTAAAAGAAGGCTAAATGAGAAGAAAATAAACCTGATAAACTTTGCTGCAGCCCTTGCAGTATCAAATACTCTGGAAAACCTGTTCCAGATCAGGGTAAATCTTAAGTGGCCTAATGACGTTTTAATAGGGCACTCAAAAATCTCCGGTATACTGCTGGAATCCACCAGCAGGGGAAATAAGATCAATAAGCTGGTTATAGGAATCGGTTTTAACGTTAACCAGACCATGTTTCAGGGAAATTTTATCATTCCCCCCACATCCATCCACCAGGAACTCGGCCAGGAAGTGGAAAGGGAAAGGGTGCTTAGCGACCTGCTGAACAATTTTGAAGATCTCTTAGACAAGGTTGAGGAAAATCCGGGAAGCATACTCAACGACTGGAAGGATCGCTGCAGGATGCTCGGAGAAAAAGTTATTATTCAGGATGAGAACTTTACAAAAAGCGGAATTTTTGAAGACGTGGACGAACAGGGATTTCTCCTGCTAAGAACTGACAGAGATACAGTGGAAAAGATACACTTCGGGGATGTGAGCCTGCGCTGATGACTCTGGCATGCGATATAGGAAACTCCAGAATAAAGTTTGCTCTTTATGACAGGACGGGACTGAGGGAGCTGAAAACAAGCTCCCATGATGTACTGCCCCTGGAATGGCTCAAATCGGGTAATTTTGAAAGCGCCGCCATCTCCTCGGTTGTACCTTCTGTAACTGACAGGCTTTACAAATACTTTTTGAAAGAGTTTCAGATCGAGCCTTTTGTTATCACTCACGAGTCGCACTTCAACCTGGAAATTGATTATGAGACCCCGCAGTCGCTTGGCATCGACAGGATATGTTCAGCCGAAGGCGCATTTTCACTTTTTAAGGAAACACCCGGCTTTAAGAATTACAATGAAAAATCGTTCATAATCACTGTTGATCTGGGAACCGCAACCACTGTAAATATTGTAAAGTATAACGGGGTTTTTTCAGGCGGCATTATAATGCCCGGCATAATGACGATGGCTAATTCGCTTAAGGTAAATACGGCCCAGCTTCCGGAGATATCAATTGAGAAGGACTATAAGAGCCTTATAGGTAAAAATACGCGCTCATCCATTGCAAGCGGAATTCTTAATTCCACGCTGAGCTTAATTGAAAATTCCGTATGCTGTCTAAAAAGTGAGATGGGGGCGGATGTAATTAAACTCTATACCACGGGCGGCAATGCAGCACTTATAGAGAATTATCTGAAGCTTGAACATGTTATGGTTGAGGACCTCGTGCTTCGCGGGGTCAAATCAGTTTTCGAAAGGAATGTAATTATTGGTTAAGAAAGTTTATTTTGACAATGCGGCTGCAACTCCTGTCCATCCTAAAGTGCTGGATAAAATGCTCCCTTACCTTAGCGAGCACTTTGGAAACCCCTCCTCCATTCATGAAGCCGGCAGGAAAGTAAGAGTTGCAATTGAAGAAGCAAGAGAAACCGTGGCAGGTTTCATAAACGCTGATCCTTCAGAAATTTATTTTGTCAGCGGCGGTACAGAAGCAAACAACTTCCCCTTGTTCGGGATTTCCAAAACCGAACTCATCGAGTCGGGGAGGAGGCACATCGTTTCTACAAAAGTAGAGCACCACTGTGTACTGGAATCCTTAGAGGAGCTCTCAAGGCAGGGTTTTCATACTGATCTTGTAAATGTTAAACCCGACAGCTCTGTATCTGTTGAAGAGCTGAAGAATTTATTAGTATCCGGGAAGACTTCCCTTCTTTCAGTCATGCACGCAAACAATGAAACAGGAACCCTAAACGACATAGAGAAGCTTGCAGGGCTGGCTCACAGCAGTAATGCCTACTTCCACAGCGATGTTGTGCAGTCTTTTGGAAAAATGCACTTAGACGTAAAGGCTTTAAGAGCTGACTCACTCTCATTTTCATCTCACAAGATTAACGGGCCTAAAGGAGCCGGAGCCGTTTTTGTGAAAAGCGGTACACCGCTTTCACCTTTAATCTTCGGCGGCTCTCAGGAGCGCAACAGGCGCGGCGGAACGGAAAATCCTGCTTCAATAATAGGCTTTGCAGAAGCCGTAAAAATTGCACAGCAGAATATGCAGGCAAACTATGAGCACGCAAAAACCCTGAGGGACATTTTTGTTGAAGGGATTCATTCCATAGACGCCACCGGAATTGAAGTTAATGGCGGAACTAGTGTAATACCACACGTACTAAGCATTACATTCAGGCATGAATATTATAATTCGGATGCCGAGGCGATGCTTATATATCTGGATATAAACGGCGCTGCAGCCTCAAACGGAGCCGCCTGCACTTCGGGAACACTAAAGCCCTCGCACGTAATTTTAAGCATGGGTAAACCGGTTGAAGACGCCAGGGGAACCCTGAGGTTTTCTTTTGGTTACCAGAACACGCCAGAGGAAGTGGAATATGTTTTAGACTTGCTGAAGAAGATGGCGGCGAAGTTCAGGAAAAACTAAGGCAGGTTCAAAGTTTCCACCGCGGCGGATTCGACAGAAAAAGAAAACCGCCCTTTGGAGGCGGTTTTTTAGTAATTATCTGTTTGAGTAAAGGGTTTCGTAATATTTCTGGTACTCGCCGGAGATGATCCTTTTCCACCAGGGTTCGTTTTCCTTATACCACTCTATCGTCCTGCATATAGCTTCCTGAAACACAAAAGAAGGTTTCCATCCAAGCTCTGTTCTGATCTTCGTTGAATCTATTGCGTAACGCCTGTCGTGACCGGGGCGGTCCTTTACATACTCAATCAGATCTTCCCCTTTTTGGAGGTTCTGCAGTATGAGCTTTATAATTTCAATATTGGTCATCTCCTGGCTTGCCCCGATGTTGTAGACTTCACCCACCCTGCCCTTGTCGAATACGAGGTCGATAGCCTTATTGTGATCGATCACATAGATCCAGTCCCTCACGTTCAGTCCGTCGCCATAGACCGGGAGTTTCTTATTATTCATGCAGTTGCTGATGATAAGAGGGATTAGTTTTTCGGGGAACTGGAAAGGCCCGTAGTTATTAGAGCACCTTGTTATTACAACCGGGAGCCCGAAAGTGTGATAGAATGACATTGCCATCATATCGGCAGAAGCTTTGCTGGATGAGTAAGGGCTGTTAGGCGAAAGAGGCGTCGTTTCCGTAAAAAGCCCTTCTTTTCCAAGACTGCCGTATACTTCGTCGGTTGAAACCTGCAGGAATTTCTCGGCTTCGAATCTCCTGGCAGCTTCCAGAAGAACGTTGGTACCGATGACATTCGTTCTGAAGAATACTTCAGAACCAAGGATGCTCCTGTCAACGTGGCTTTCGGCAGCAAAGTTAATAACATACTTTATAGAATACTTTTGAAAAAGGTAATTTACCAGTTCAGCGTTTGTGATATCGCCTTTAACAAACTGATAAGTTGTTTTGTTTTCAGATTCCTTTAAGTTTTCCAGATTTCCGGCATATGTAAGCTTGTCGAGATTGATGATATTATAATCGTCCCTCTCACTCAGAATATGGTTGATAAAGTTGCTTCCAATAAATCCGGCACCGCCGGTAACCAAAATATTTTTCATATATCTTTCTTAATAATTAAAAAATCCTATAAATACTCCGGCCTGAATAAAAAATGAATTGCTGTTCATGCCGCCGGGAACACCGGTTAATTCCTGTGCGTTATCCACCTGCCAGTTATTGCCGAGCGCCAGGTTATAGCCGCATCCAAGCCTGAAGGCAAAGAAACGGTAGAACGGAATATCGACGTTTAATGTCGGCGCCAGGAGGAAATAGCTGTTGGACAGTGTTCTGTGCTTGGTCTGAGACTGCTGTGAACTGACGTCTGTCCAGGCATTATCCCAGCTCTCAGATCCCTTATTTTCATAGAGGTCCACCGAATTGCCTCCCCTTCCCAGAATAACGCCTGCCGAGACAGCAACGGTTTTAATAAACGGCATTGTATACTCAATTGTAAAACCTCCCAAACCGAGCGAGTAGACAGCCTCGCGCCTGAAGCCGTTAACGATGGCGGAATTTTTAACGGATCCCCCCATTCCCATGCCGCCTATTCTGATATTCTTTATGATAGCAATGGAAATGAAGCCTGTTCCCCCCTGGGCATAGAAGCCTGAAGTTGAGAATTTACCAACTCCGAAGCCTTCCACCTTCTGGTTAATTTGGGTCAGGTCCGGCATAAACCAGCCCGGAGTATAACCTCCGCCGGCAGCAAATTTAGCATCCCAGGCGCCCTCATCCTGTGCAAAAAGCTGCATTGAGGAAAGCAGCAGAACTATTACTATGGGTATTAAGAGTTTGTTCATTTTAATAGTCCGGAAAATGTTGTAAAATTAAGAAAGTATAGGATAAAACAAAATAACAAAAATTAACGATTCTTAAAATTATCCACTCTCCGGCTTAATCCTTGCTGAATGACTTAAATAAAATGACAGGACGGTTTGATAAGTAAAAGATGTCAGGAAATGGTTCCTGCATATTTACCAGTTAATATTATTTATAGAGCAGATACTTTGATCTTACTTTCATAAAGTCAGCCAGTTCTTTCTGCCATGATTTAATGATCTCTTCGGGCGGAATTCCCTGATCTATCATTTGTCTTAGTCTTGCAGTTCCGGCAAGCCTGTCAATTGTTTTAACGCGCCACTGTAGACTGTCGGGTCCAACCTGCTTAAAAGCCCAGAGTAGATACACACCGGCTTTAACGGGTTCAAATGTGTTCCTGTCTTTTACGCTTAAGAAAACTCCTTTGCATACCTGTCCGTTAAATTTCGGAGGTCTTGCATTATTTGGAAGAAACTTGGGTGTAAAATCCACTGCCTTAAAATCAGCTCCTTTTATGTTCTTATTCTTTAAGAGCTGTGCTATTTTCTGTCCATCGGCCCATGGTGCTCCAATGTACTGGAAAGGACTTTCGGTTCCCCTGCCCTCGGAAATATTTACGCCTTCAAAGAAGCATGTTCCCGGATATACCTCTGCGGTTTCAAGTACCGGAAGATTAGGAGA
>JBLNAZ010000071.1:0-5282 GCA_050259615.1 Syntrophomonadaceae bacterium
TCAACAAGCTTATCCAGATAGTCGGAATGGATCCATGCAATATCGGGTGCCGTACGGCTTTGGATTGCGGTAACGAGTTTCTGAATCAGGGGGTCACCGCTTGGCACATACTGAGCTTTTATTTTAATATTCGGGTGTTCCTGTTCAAACTTCTTTATCAATTCTTCGAGAGCCGGTATAGTATTAGAGACAAAGCTGTGCCAGAAAGTAATTACGATTTTACCGTCGTTCTTACTTTTACTTCCGCAGCTTACAGATGAAAATATTACTGCGGCGGTAAAGATGAACAGTATTAAATATTTTTTCATGGCCCGTTCCTGTTACATTTATTTTACACAAATTTTATTAGAAAGGCACTCCAGTTTTACTGTGCATAGACCGGCATGGATAAGTTTTAAGTTTTGAGTTATAAGTTAGAGGTATAGTTTCTGTCCTTTCTGTAAATATCGAAGTACCAGTGCGGGTAAATTTTGCCGGGAGAGCTCACCTGGTCGAGCACGCGCATTTCATCTTTGGAAAGCTGCCAGCTGCTTGTTTTGATGTTATCTAAAAGCTGCTCCTTATTTCTTGCCCCAATAATAACCGAGCTTACGCCGGGCTTTCTGAGGAGGTAGTTTAAGGATACCTGGCTTATGGAAACATTTCTTCTGAGGGCAATCTTCTCCAGTTTCTGAAGAATCTTTTCGCCTTTTTTTGTGTCGTAGGGAAGGTGGCTCTCCGGAGTTTTAATTCTTGTATCTTTAGGCCACTCGCGTCCCTGGCGGTATTTACCTGTAAGGATGCCGCCGTGAAGGGGTCCCCAGACGAGAATTCCGATTTTCTCCTCCAGGCATGCGGGCACAATTTCCCATTCCAGGTCGCGTCCAACGAGCGAGTAGTAAGCCTGCAGAGTAACAAACTTTTCGCAGCCTTTTTTCTCCTGAAGCGATAGAGCTTTTACGAGCTGCCAGGCCATAAAGTTGGAGCAGCCGATGTAGCGCACCTTGCCCTGGCGGACGAGGGTTTCGAAGGCGGAGAGGGTTTCCTCAAGGGGCACCATAAAGTCGAATGAGTGCACCTGGTAGAGGTCGATATAGTCTGTATTAAGTCTCTTAAGGCTTTCGTTGCAGGCCTCAATAATTCTTCTGCGGGAGAGGCCGGTTCCGTTAGGGCCTTCGAAGAGTCTGAATCCGCACTTGGTTGCGATTACCGCATCTCTGCGTCTGGCGCCAAGGGCGCGGCCAAGCATTTCCTCCGATTTTCCGGAGGAGTAGTTATCGGCGGTATCGAAGAAGTTTACGCCGTGGTCGAGTGCTGCGCTGGTAAGGTTATTGGCATCGAGCTGATTGAGTTTGCCGACGTGTGTCCAGCCGTCCTCGCCCGTAAATGTCATTACGCCGAAGCATATTTCTGAGACTTCAAGTCCCGAGTTACCAAGGAGTCTGTAGTTCATGGGGAAATTATGAATTATGAATTATGAATTATGAATTATGAATTATGAATTATGAATTATGAATTGGGAATTATAAATTAAAAATGAACAGTCATGGTTATTCCGGATTATGCAGATGGCCGGGGCGTTTGGGGCCTTTTAGTGTGGTTTCAAAATATACGCCGTGGAGGGGTTCGTAGATTTCGGCTATATCGTGATGATCGCCGCACTTGGTTGCCACACAGTCGCCCATTCCGATCTTATAAGGTTTTCCTTCGGAGTATACAAGGGCCTGGCCTTTGAAAATTATCCAGAATTCATCGCAGTCGTGGAAGTGGTTGTCGAATAAAGTATTGCGGGGATAATCCACCCTGTCGCCGGTATTTTCGGCATCGGGAGTTTTATCCATGCTGAAGACTCCGGAGTCTCCAACGCCGCTTCCCCACGTGCCGCCCACGCGTATAATTGTAACGGGGGATTCGGAAGCCGAGACGTGAAAAATATCTGAAGCAGCATCTATGCTTTGGCCATAGTTCAGATCTCTTTTTTCTTCTCCCAAAAGTACAGTGCAGCTTCCTGCGCCCACGAACAGTTTTTCCTTAGCTGAATGTCTCTGAAAACTCAGGATTGTATTGCGGGGAACTTCAATAATTTCGAAGTACTCCATTTCGCTCCACGAAGGAGCCTTTGACGGCCATCCGTTAAAGACAGGCATATTTTTTTAGCCTTATGCTGCTTTGATGCCGAGCAGTTCTTTTACTATAGGCACAGCCTTAGCCGCATCCCTTGAATAGGCATCGGCTTTTATCTCTTCCATAAACTTCTGGCTTACGGCTGCACCTCCAATTATTACTTTGTTGTTTAATCCGTTTGTACGCAGCGCCTCAACAACGAGTTTCATATTACTGATTGTAGTTGTAAGGAGCGCCGACATACCGATTACGGCGTTGGGATATTCCTTTGCCTTCTCGACAAATCTTTCTATTGGCGTATTTATGCCGAGGTCGATCACCTCAAAGCCGCCGCCTTCCAGGATCATTCCGACGAGGTTTTTTCCGATGTCGTGCATATCGCCTTTAACCGTACCGATAATAACGGTCCCGACCTTTTTAGTATCCTCGCCTTTAAGGTAAGGCTCGAGGAGTTTAAGTCCTGCCTTCATAGCCTGGGCGGAGACGAGCATTTCGGGCACGAAGCATTCGCCGGCAGAAAATTTCTTTCCCACTTCATCCATGCCTCGGATGAGACCTTCTTTGAGGATATGGCCGACTTCGAAATATTCATCGAGGGCTTTTTGGACGAGTTCGCTTACGCCCGCCTGTCCCTGCATTTCAGGGGGATAAGGGGACTGCTGGTTTGAATGGCCTTTAATTACGCAATTACTAATTTCTTCAAGTATACCCATTTAACAATTTTCCTTAATTATTCAGTTTATATTTAACAATAATAAAGAGTTTTATATAGAACTACTACGTAGTTCCAAATTGGTTCCGGGCCCGTTTTCCTACAAACAGGTAACCGCTAAAGCGGTAATTGTAAATAACCGTATATACATGTTCAATTTGCAAAAAATATTTCTATTGTTTCATGAACAATTAAATTACCGTCCGTATTTTTTCAGCATCGGAACGTCCTGATTGATGTCGGGGCCGAAGAACTTATAGATTATGAGGTCCCTGTCTCCCGTATTTTCAACTACGAGGCCTTTTTGAGCGCGGTCTGAAGTTACGAGCAGCTCATCCTGTTCAAAGTTTCCGCCTTCAATTTCGAGGCCTGCAAAAAGTCCCTTGCCTTTCCAGACGAGAATATTATAGACGCCCTTATCTTTTGAAGTAAATTTTCCTCCCGGGTGGACAACAAGTTTTTTTCCGCTGAAGCTAAGTGTATTATAGAATATCCAGTACTCCTCGCCGCCGGGCTGTTTAGTTTCCTCAATAAGGACGGGCGGTGTATGGCGGTTTTCGTAGAAGTACGGGTCGCCGCTCACATCCCAGTTTACCATTTCGAGGATTATCTTCTCGCCGAATTTCTCCTTATCTTCGGGGCGGACGTCCTTATAAAGGAGGTCCTTATTTATTGTATGGCTGCCGATTTTAGCCTGCATCATAGAGAACACGTCTGAATCCTCCTGGAGTTCAATTGTAAGGGCGGTACCGGGAGCGTGGAGTGTGCCGGCGGGGACGTGGAAGCCGTCGCCCGAGATCTGTTTAAAGGCTCTTGCGTGCTGAAGTATTGAGTCGTCCTTCCACTCCACGAGGTGGGGAAGAAGGAGTTTGTACTTTTTTTCCTCTGCAATGAAAGGGTGCACGCCGAAGAAAGTTTCGGGGCTTTTGCCCATTTCGACTTCCTCGGGGAAGTAGTAGGCTTCTTCCTTTGAGTTACAGCCCACGAGTTTTGCATGCTGCTGCATCTGGTGTATGTGGTAAGGCAGGCGTTCCTCGTAATCGAATATTTTAGGCAGGCGGTTGAGGCCCTTATGTGTTTTTGAATATTCATCGCCCATTATTGCTGCGGGTGCATTTTCAACGGCGTCTTTTAGAGTTATGCGTTCACCGGAAGCGAGCATAAGGAAGCTTAAGCCTTCGTAGGGCACGCTTACTTTGTTGTCGGCTTTTGTGGTGGAGCCCACCCAGCGTTCGCAGATTCCGCCCCTTTGGCCAAGTTCATACTGGCTTTCGGGCAGGCCGAGTCTTCTTCCGGGAGGAAGAAAATCCCTGGCCACCCAGGCGGGTTCAAGTCTTAGAATGCCGTCGTTTTTTTTAATTTCCTTTTCAACAACTGTTTTAATGTTAGCGTCTGTTGTTGCCATATTAATTTTCTCCTATATATAATAATTACAAATTCTGATATGCAGCATAGAATATGTCGCCTCTCCGGGAACCCAGGGTTACGGCATCCGCCGCCGCGGATTTGTAACCCTGGGCTACAAACATGAAACGGCTACGCCGTTTTTCTTTTCCCGTTCCGGTCTCAGAGACGGGCGGCGTAATTCAAAAGGTTCTCCTTTCATTTGCCTTTTAGCTAAAGCTGATGCGTACCGGCTGTGTAGCGTGCAAGGTTGTAAAAGAGCGTTCTTGAAAAAGCGTCATTATTGAAATTATCTGCAATGGGCAGTGTGCATAGAACGAGCCTGCCTTTGCCGACATTCATCTGATATATGTATGCGGAATTTAAGTGGAGCCAGCCTACGTACATTCCTGAAAGAACGTTCTTAAAGTTTCCGGGCTCAATTCCTGAGATGACGAGCTGAGGAGTTGAATAAGTTGACTCAAAGCCCAGGTATTTTCCGAAGCTTATATCCTTAAACGGCGCCTGCTCAGGCCTTATCCAGTTGAAATTGCTGGCCCAGTTGCCGTCGTACCATTCGCTTTTTCTTGAAATAACCTTAAGCTTCATTGAATCGGGAAGCTTTGTCAGGGTGTCGACAAGGCAGAGCACATTGGCGCCCGCGTTTAATTTGCTTAAGACATTTTTATCCAGCGTATTTGTTACAATTAAGCTTCCGCTTGATGAAGAGCCTTTGGCCTGTTTTAGCTTTGAGAGCTTTTCATCTGAACCGGCAATTATAATTTCGGGATATTGAACGCTATCCAAAGAAGGATATACAAAAATTTCAGTAAAGTTTTTAGCACAGAGTTTTCCGTTTTTATCCAAGAGCTCAAAATCCAGGCGAAGCTTTTCAGGCTTCTGAACCTTTGGGGTATTAACCTGAATCAGCGGCAGTTCAGTTACCGTGGCACCCGCATTAATATTTACAGGAACGCTTCCTTTCTGACCGCCTTCTGCTTTCCAGTTAAGCTTTGCATCCTTAAGATTCAGGCTGCTGTAATGTGAAATATAAAGCTTAATTCCGGACTTTTCACCTGTCCAG
>JBLNAZ010000072.1:0-13393 GCA_050259615.1 Syntrophomonadaceae bacterium
TTTGCTTTTTCCCTCTCCAGGTTTTCTTTAATCCTGTACTTTACTATATCCTTTATCAGGCGAAGCGGAAGAGGCTTGTCCATGGGCAATTGAACGGTACCCTTTGAAGTCTTATAGCCGGCCAGGCTGTCCTTAAATATGCCTGTTATGGCGCCGCTGCCGGGATAAAAACCTATATGGTTCTTGTGCCCGGCAAAGTAAACCAGTATGCCGTGGAACTTATACGCCGGCATATTATAGCTTATTACTTCCTCGGCTTTGGGTGCAGTCTGCCTTATTGCCCTTCTTAAATCCTTAAGTATGCTTTTCACATCAGGCGGAAAACTTTCTATGTATTCATCCACTGTACTGAATTTCACTTCCATCATCTGTATTTATTCCTGATCTCGCTCATAAATATTTATTTGTAACTGCAAAAATATAATGTTATTTCATCACCGTCATCTTCTTCGCACTCCTGAAACTGCCCGTCTGTATCGTATAAATGTAAACCCCGCTTGGAAGCATAGATGCATCAAAGGTTGCCTTGTGCTTTCCTGAACTTTTATATTCATTTACAAGCGTTGCCACCTCATTCCCTAAGAGATTGAATACAAGCAGCTTTACCACTCCTGCCTTTTCAATTGTATATTCTATTGAAGTTGCCGGATTAAATGGATTAGGATAATTCTGATCCAAAGAGTATTTTATTTCCCTGGTACCAGCATTCTTATCAACGTCCTGAGTCTGGCTGTTGTCATTAACCACCCAGTCGAGCTTAAATTCCATTTCCTTCGTTTCTCCAGGCTCAAGATAGATAGTAAAGAACTGATAAGGAAACTGGCTCTGGTCCTTGCGGAGGAAAAAGAGTGTGTATCTGCTTGCAAGCCAGTTTTTTACCTCGAAATGTCCGGTAGAATCGGTTTTGTAATTCTTCGTGCCCATTTCTGCGTAATAGTCGCCCGTTTCTATGCCCGCAGCAGGCTTGCCGGCTGCATCTTTTACATACCCCTTTAATGTGGCAGTCGCTCCAACTGAATCGTTCTTTGCTCCTATGGTAGGGGAGTCATCCAAGTAAAATTTATATTCATCAAGAAATGTAGTTCTGAAAGTACTGCAGATGGACTGATTCAGCTTCAGCGAGGGGATAATGGCTTTTGGTCCGTAGATTAAATGATCCATTTTGGAACCCCCGGAAGAATACAGGTACAATGTATCTTCTGTCATATTCAGGTCCAGAGCCCTTGTAAGGCTGTCCTTTGTAAGTACAAGATAATTGGAAGTGTAGCCATTAGCGGTCCATTTTGCCTTCAAATACATCCAGTCCTTGAAATAAGCCGTATCCTTTCCGCTTACAATATACCACCCTTTAAGTGAAAGTGAATCATCCTGAGAATTCCTCATTGTAAGTTCAAGTTTCCATCCTGAGGAATCAAATAACAGCTCATTGAAAAAACCGATGCGTACGGGATTTGCACGCAGCATGTTTGAGCAGACCAGAATGAAAAATAAAACAGAAATACGGGTAAATAATTTTTTCATAACTGCACCCATAATTAGTGTACATATTATTATTGATTGAAATTACTTCAGCACTGTCATCTTCTTTGCATTTCTGAATCCGCCTGACTGAATTGTGTAGATATAAACACCGCTCGGCAGGGTGGAAGCGTCAAAGCTTACCTTGTATGAACCCGCGTTCTGGTAGTTGTTAACGAGTGTGGCAATTTCATTTCCCAGAAGGTTAAATACCTTTATATTTACAACGCCCGCCCTCGCAAGTGAGTAGCTTATTGAAGTTGCGGGATTGAATGGGTTGGGGTAATTCTGCTCCAGAGCGTATTCGCGTACTTCGGGGGTTGCTTTCTTCTCAACATCCACCAGGAAGTTAAGTTTGAATTCCAGGTTCAGTGTATCTCCAGGCTGTAAGGAGACAGTTAAGTTCCTTTCACCATTATAGGGGAGGCCAAAAGTATAACTTCTTGAAAGCCAATTAAATTCGAAATGTCCTGTAGCGTCGGTAGTGTAACTTTCTCCATGGGAAGAATAGACGAGAAAACCATATTTGGCTGCCGGCTTATCCGCCAGATCTTTCACAAAACCTTTAATAACACCTGTGGCTCCTTCACTGTCATTTTGTGAGCCGATAGTGGGGGAGTTGTCCAAATAACAGGAGCCGTCATAAAGAACACAGAGAGACTGGCCAAGCTTCAGAGTGCTGTAAGAAAATTCATCATATTTATGTCCATCGGGGGAATGAAGACTGATGCGGCCGCCGTTTATTGTTAAATTCAATGAGCCTTTAAGACTGTCCTTAGTCAGGACGAGAAAATTTGTATTTTCTGCAGAGCCATGCCTTTCAGGGGCTTTCAGGTACTGCCAGTCCTTAAAGTAAGCTGTATCAGTACCGCTTACAAGGTACCAACCTTTCAATGAAATCGAATCACCTTGTTGAAAGGCAGCCATGGTAAGATGCATTTCAAGCTTCCAGCCAGTGGAGTCGAAAACAATTTCACTGAAGAATTCAGCTCCAATGGGGTTTGCCTTCAGGCTGTTTGAAGACAGTATTATTAGCGCAATTAAAACAATTTTAGTGAACACCTTTTTCATGACCGGCCTCTTTCCACTTTATTATAAAATTGTGCTGCGGAAGGTAGTTCCGCTTCAGTGTAAAATACGTTCTGTATTTATTTTCTTTTTTTACGTTTTCAAACTGAGGCTGCATGGAAAGCAGACTGAAGCGGCCAGGCAGCTTTACGCTGTATTCAGCCATGTCAAAAGAGGTACCCCATTCCTTTGTGGTAGTCAGTATATACTCCATCATATGCATCGGGGTCTTCTGGTAATACTTTACTTCGATTATGCTTGTATCGTGCGGGGCTGTATCGACTGAAAAAATTATTCCTTTTGCCGTAGCAACATTTGGCAGCGGGCGGCCGCTTTTAACTGCTTTTACTTCGGCCTTGTATGGTACTGGAAGTGAATCGTTCACAACGTATGGATAATAGAGGCTTTGTGAGACCGGTGTGCCCGAAGGGTTGGCAAAATAATATATCCCTGTCAGGATACATTCATCCTTTTTTACTTCTATCTGTATGTTCTCCCTGTAGAAGCGAAGCCCCTGTGAATAAAGAGCTTCTGAAAAAACTAACAGACATAAACTTATGACGACCAGTAACCGTGTTTTCATCTGCACCGTAAATTTGTTCCAGATGTCAGTTCAGGATTTCATGGGGAAAGTAAACCGGCGGTGTGCACCAGCTTAATCTTTCCCCGTAAGAAATATATAATTTTACTAAATAAAAAACACGGAAATTTCAATCGTCTTTGCGCCGGTCATCCTGCCTCCGGTTGATCTTCAGCCCGGGTGATCTGCGGCACAGTTTATTTTGTTGCTTTTAACAGACCGAGCCCGCTACCAATTGTCATCAGGTCCTCGGCAATCCCCACAACAGTATCATTTATTTTGAATTCACTTCCTACTTTCTTCCTGATAAATAAGAACAGATAAGCCGCCGCTATTGCCCCTGCAGCTCCCGTTGCAGCGCCAATTGCAATGTGTTTATTCTCCATTGCACAGAATGCAGCCCCGCTTAAGGCTCCCAGAGCAGCCCTCCCGGCAAGAAGTGCGGGCTCTATACGGTCGGGAATATCGGGCAGTTTATCCACTAGAAGCTCACCCAACGCAGCGGTCTTAAGGAAAGGGGAAAGCTTGCCTTCAGCAAGAACCTTGAAAGGCGAATGCATCAGCCTGCGCGTGTGGTGACTTTTAAGAATTTCATTTGTAAAAACCGGCGCCATTAAACTCCGCATGCCTGAGACGGCACCTAGTGCAAAAGATTTTAGGTACGTTGTATCCATATTATCCTGGTTTTTGTTTTACATATGTTTTATAAAATAAAATCCGCGTCTCACAATCAATGGAAAAGAAACGACTGTCCAATTTCCCGCATTCACAACTATGAGCCTGAGGAGGGAACATTTTATAACTGTAAATTGTACATACGGTATTATTATGTTGTGGCCTGACCGGCATGCGTTTTCTGGCTGAATTCGCAGGTTAGGGGGGAAATTTGGGATGGAAAATTAGTTTTTATAAGACGATAAATTATCTTATTTTGCCGTTACCGTAATTAACAGCAGTTCTAAACAGGAAAGGAAAAATCCATGAAAAGAAATGGTACAAAACTAAAATTGAATAACTTATACATGGTTATAATGTTTGCATTAGTTATTCTTTGCACTAAACTTATTTATTCTTATCCCAGCGGCGTCAGCGGATTTACTCTTAAATCAGGTACAACCGGCTGCTACTGCCATGGCAGCTCAAACAGCACGGTCAGTGTTGCTATTAATGGCCCCTCAAGCCTGAAAACAGGTGAAACAGGCAGCTATACTGTAACCATCAGCGGCGGCTCCGGTACTGCCGTCGGGACAGATATTGCTGCCTCAAGCGGAACACTTGCTATTGTGGATAATAACTTAAAAGTATTAAACAGCGAACTGACACAAACTTCTGCAAAATCATTTTCGGGAGGGAAGTACATCTTCAGCTTTAAGTATACGGCACCTTCAGCATCCGGAACACAGACCTTATACGCAAACGGAGTGAGCACAAAACCTCAGTGGAATTTTGCTCCCAACTTCAGCGTGAATGTTCAGTCGGCCACTGATGTAAAGGATAACCAACAGACAGTTACCAGTTATTCACTCAATCAGAATTATCCTAATCCCTTTAACCCGGCTACTGTTATAAGCTATGCGCTTCCAAAACAGAGCAGCGTAAAACTCGTTGTTTTTAACTCAATCGGACAGGAGGTAAAAACTCTTTTCAGCGGGGTGCAGTCAGCAGGAAACCATTCTGTTAATTTTGACGCCTCAGGGCTTACTTCCGGAATATATTTCTATTCAATTGAAGCTAAATCTGAGGAAGGCGGCGAAGGCTTTAAATCCGTAAGAAAAATGGCTTACCTGAAATAAATACATTTCAATTAGGGGCAGGAACATTCCTGCCCTTATTTTAATTTCTTTGATCCTTTTCTCCCTTGAATCCAAACCTGTTACTTTTATCTTTTACCCTCAAACCCAATGACCACATAGGATTTGTGGACTAACCACACTCCTTGTTCTAAACCTCGAACCTGTCCTCCGTTGAACTTTGAACCTCGAATCTAGAACTTTGAACCATTTTTTCTTATCTTTGCAAAAAAAAAGATAACATGGCTTTTTCCAAAACTACCGAATATGCCCTTAGGGCTCTTACTCTTATGACTGAAAAACCGGAGGAACTCCTTTCGGCCGATTTCCTCCATAAGACACTCAGAATCCCAAAAAAGTACCTCCAGCGCCTTCTGACAGACCTTTCAAAAAGCGGACTCATTGAAAGCGTAAGAGGCAAATACGGCGGCTATAGGCTCGGCAGAACCGGTAATGAAATTTTCCTTTCCGAAATAATAGAAGCCGTAGAAGGCTTTAAGAAGGAACCTACCTGCTTCTTTGGCTTTGAAGAGTGCATCCATTCCAACCCCTGCGCAATGCACGAGGTCTGGGCTAAATCCCAAAATGAAATTATTAAGGTACTTTCTACTACAACTTTGTCCCAAATGGTTAAGTAAAATTTAAAATATATAAATCTTGACTTTTTTATCTTTAATTACTACATATGCGTAGCAATTAAAATGATCATAAACTAACAGGGGACAATACTATGGTCGATTCTAATACCGTACTTGCCGGACAGACATTCGCCTACACTTGCTACGTGCTCGCCATTATGGCCCTTATGGGCTGGTTCGCTTATAAGGTTACGCGTACCGGATCAGGCAGGGAAATTAAACCGGTGTTCTTTTATTCTTTTGTTGCACTCCTTGTAGTCCTGGGAGTCTCGCTCCACATCATTACTCACGAAACAATTCCCTGGAAAAAAATGGACCTCGACCGCGCTCAGATCAGGGCCGACAGGGAATTTAATATTTCCATGGCGAACCACAAATTTGTGATGCCTGAGTCTAAGCTGAAATTCAGAAAAAATGAAAAAGTAAGATTTAATGTCACTTCGGACGATCTGACCTACGGGTTTGGTCTTTTCAGAAACGATAATTCCATGGTCTTCCAGATGCAGGTGCTGCCGGGGCATATGAATGATATTCTCTGGCAGTTCGACAGACCCGGGGTCTATTCAATCAGGTCTACTGAATACTCAGGACCTAAGGGAATTAATATGATTCTCAGAGATGTAGTTGAAGTAACCGATTAAAACATTTATCAACTAAACGGGACATTAAACATGAGCTTTATAAATACATTAACCAATGGGAAAGGATTGACATTTAAGCCTGATTCCTTAAATCAAATGCAGAAGCTTACGCTGCGCTTTGTAGTGGTGGGGCTTGTTTACTACTTATTTGCCGTGGTAGAAGGCATGATAATGAGAGTATATGAAATCACTCCCATTCCTCAGGTAAGCCAGTCGCAGTTCTTCGCAATAATGACCGCGCACCCGCTCGTTGCAATCTTCGGTTCTACTTATTCAATTGTTTTTGGCGCCTTCTTATTCCTGGTTCCATTCCTGATGAAAAAACCGCTATGGAGCATTAAGCTTGGCAACTGGACGATGGGACTTATTGCAGTGGGAACATTCATTTTCTGGTTCTCTGGCTTCGTATCGCATTATTCACCATTGTATACGCTTTACTGGCCCCTTCCGGCCGATTTTTCGCAGTTCAGCGTCTGGGGAGGAACCTTCTTTATTCTGGGCATTGCGCTTGTAATGGTTGGAACAATATTTTTTGTCGTCAATATTTTTAAGACGATCACCTTTACACCCGAAGGATGGGAAAAACAGCCCTCAGGAAAGCTCCTTAAATCGGCTCTCGGCATTAGCGGATTTCCTAACCTTTTCAGAAAGCAGAAAAAAGAACACCTCGTATCCTTACCTGTGGCCGCAATAGCAAGGGGAAGCGTGGATACTCTGCTCAATGCCGGAATTATTACCTTTACCGGCGTCCTTATTCTGGTTTATATGGTTGCGGCCCTTTTGGGATACGACCTTAAAAATTCATCAGTCGATGCATTACTTTATAAGAACTGGTTCTGGTGGGGGCTCGATTTAATTGCCGACGGACTGGTTCTCATATTTGTTGCCGGAACCTGGTATCTGCTTGCAACTTTAATTACCGGCAAAAAACTTTTTATGGAAAATGCTGCCCGCGCAGCTCTTTTTATCGAAATGGTAGTCTCCTGGGTCGTTTGGTCGCACCACCTGATGTCCGACCAGGCACAGCCAGGCATTCTGAAGATTCTTTCCGGCGAAATGGTTACTGCCTTTGAACTCATTACACAGGGACTTGCATTCTTTATAACACTTGTTACGCTTTGGAGCGCAAGGCCTCTTAAAATGACTAATCCTCTCAAGTTCCTGCTTGGCGGATTGCTGGGTTTTGCGCTGGCCGTTCCTGCCGGAATTATGCAGGCCGACCTTGGCTTAAACAGAATTCTGCACAATACGCAGTGGATCATCGGGCCTCACGTACATGTGGCTGCGCTTGTCGGACTTACAATGACACTTTATTCAGCAATTTATTTCCTGCTGCCAATACTTACAAATGGCGCAGAGCTTTACAGCAATAAACTGGCAAATTTCCACTTCTGGGCCCACCTTTTGGGAGGAATTGGAATGGGTGCCTTCATGGGCATGGCTGGTTTAAGAGGCATGCTGAGGCACACAATTTATTATAACGGTGAGTTCAATATCTATATGGTGCTTGCGGCACTTTCAGGTTCGCTCCTCCTTTTTGCTTTTATTGCATTCCTGTATAATATTGTAATGACGCTCGGACTTAAAGGCTTGTTTGCAATATTTACCCCGGCAAAGGTTAAAGAGGAAAAAGAGGAAATGGTTACTGAGAACGCATAAATAATTTTGTACTTTTAAGCCCGCCCCGGATCATTGCCGGAGCGGGCTTTTTTTATATCTGCTGTTTCCCGCTCCACTTAATATTGTATATTTTTTCAGAATTATTTGTAGCTCAGATAGGTCACTTCTAAATCCCATATCCCGAATGTGGATTACTTTTGCAATTTTTTTTAGGCACGGAATATGTTTTATTAAGCCTGTATAATTACGGTGAGTAGTTATGAAAACGACCTTTCTTTATCTGGCTTTGTGCCTCATGCTCACAGGCTGTAATAACCTGAACAGCGACGTCAATCCGCTTGCCCCGGGAACGGATGAAACCGACTATAATTATACTATACCAAGCGACCTTTATTATTTTCCCGGCGAATTCTGGGTCTCAAAGAATAAAGCTGTCACAATCTCCGGATTGGAAATGTCAGTAATGTTCTTCTACCTTACTGAAGAACAAGACAGCAGCTATAATGTGACTCTCTGGGTTGCATACGAAGGCGGGCGAATGGGGGACGAAATGGTGGAATTTAATACCAAGGATACTCCCGCGCCATATGCCCTTGAGCTCAGAAAGGATACGTACCTTGAATTTGAAGACCTGCAGATAAAGAGAAACAAAGCAAAAGTTAAGATCAGGCTGATTTACAATCCGCCTTTGCCCTGTAATCCTGTTTAGTGATTTAACTTATTGACCATCAATTGAAAATAAATTAGTTTTAAGAAGAAAATTTTCCGGAATCGGTTCCCGTCACAATAAATCTCTGTACCATTTGCTAATATTGTTTTCAAAATAAAAGCATCAAATAAAAAATCAAAGAACGGGGGACCTGGTATGAAAAGCATTTTCATCTTTTCTATTCTCATTCTCCTTTTTTATGCGGATTCATGCCCGCAGAACCTTAAAACCAGCCTTCGGCATCCCGGTTGGGGCACTTTTTTTCTCAGAGGGGAAAAGAATCAGATGCCTTCAAATGAAAGAAATTTAGTTAATCATGATCTGCTGATGCTCCCTGAAATACCTCTTAAAAGGGAATTAAACAAAAATAGAAGCAGCTATAAGTCTGATAGGGGCAAATACAGACCGGTTAAAATCATTGTGGATTCAACAAGGAGTTATTCTTACATCTATGATAAGAAGGGCTTTCCGGCTGTTGAATTTGGTGAACATTATGATGAAGGAGTCTTATTAAGTTCTTTCAGGTGTAACAGGATCTTCGACAATAACGGAAATCTGGTTGCGGAAATTTATATGGGAAGCTCAGACGGGCAATGGTTAAACTCTTTCAGGATAATTAATACTTACAATAATAATAACCGGATTCTTGCCAGTTCTTATGAATTATGGAAGGACAATGCCTGGCTTAAATATTATAGGTATACTTATACTTACGATGCAGCCGGCAACCCAAAGAGTTATCTTTTTGAATACTTTGATCAGGATCCTAGCGGAATGGGTGTCTGGTCGAATGCCGAAAGGTGGTTTTATACCTATGATAATAATGGGAATATGCTTTCTGATCTTCTAGAATACTGGCAGGATGGCGCATGGTTAAGTAACTACAGGCGTGCTTACACATATGATAAAGATAAACTCGCTTCAGCTGTTCTCGAAATTTTTTATGACGGGACCTGGAGATACTCTTCAAGGACAGCAAATACATATGATGCCTTTGGAAATCTGATTAACTATCTTTGGGAAACATACCAGGATGGCATCTGGAAAAATCGTGAAAAAAGCACCCACACATATGACAACAACAGTTTGCTGATTGCCAGTCTAACGGAAAAATGGAAAAATAATGTCTGGGTTAACTATTCCAGATTCAGCAGAACAACCTCCGGTAACGGCTCTGCAGTCACGAATCTATGGGAACTCTGGAAAAATAATGCCTGGGTTGACAGTTCCAAATGTGTTGAAACAATGGATAACAAAGGGAATACAATAAAAGCAGAATCCTTTGACTTGAAGAACAACTCCTGGATATCTTCCCGATCCTATCTAAACCTCAGTTACAATCTGGGGAAAGATAATGTTGAATACTTAGCTTCTTCAGTTGAAGCGGAATATGAATACATAAAAGATGAAGAGCCGCCTTTAGTGCATGAATTTTCACTTGCACAGAATTACCCGAATCCTTTTAACTCCTCAACCGCAATCAACTATTCAGTAAAGCAGGATGGAATGGTCAGGCTTTCTGTTTATAACATTCTGGGAAGCAGAGTTGCAGTTATACTTGATGAATACAAGGCTGCAGGGGATTATACGGCAAGATTAGACGGGAGTAATTTACCGGGAGGCGTCTATTTTTATATGCTTGAATCGCTGGGGCGTACTCATACTAAAAAGTTTATACTTCTGAAATGATCTGCCAAGTACATGTTCAGGATTAAAACAGGCAGGAAAAAAATATAAAAAATGAAAATATTTAACTATTTTTTCCGAAAACGGCTCTTGTCACCATATATATTATAGAGGCATATAAATTATTTATTGCCCAGTCCAAAATAACTTTTTTGTTGTTCCTGTTTACAGAATTAAATCAAGAGGTATAACGTGAGGCTTTCCAGTTTCATTGCTTTAATAATTCTTCTTTCCACATTTTCCTTTGCTCAGGATCACGAGGCTAAGAACTTTTGCACAGATGCAGCTGTTGTTTGCCACGCTTTTGAGGGCAATTACCTCTGGCTCGGCACTCCCAGATATCTTACAAAACTGAATATTTTAACTGGTGAAAAAGAAATAATGCTGGACGGAACTGATATTTCGGCAATAGCAATTGACAAGGATGGTAATAAATGGATCGGCTGCGATAAAAAAGGAATTATGAAATATGACAACCATAACTGGGTCCTTTACAATAGCTCGAATTCGGGACTGCCCGAAAACCGTGTCAATTCAATTGAAATTGATAAACAGGGAGTACTGTGGTTTGTTACAATTGACAGCGGACTTGTAAGCTTTGATGGGAATAGCTGGAATGTTTATAATCCCTGGAGAAACACTGCCAAATTGTTTTTTACCAGCCTTGCTATAGATCGTGAAGGTAATAAATGGATTGGCAGCCGGGCAATATATCATGGGTTTGACACCGGATTAGCAAAGTTTGACGGACAGAACTGGACATTATATGACACCAGCAATTCAGGCATTCAAAACAATACCATATTTGATTTAGCTGCTGATGAGCAGGGTAATCTCTGGATCGGAAACGATAGCGGCCTTGTAAAATATGACGGTAAGAACTGGGAGTGGTATAAATATGAATATTACGACTGGCCTGGAAACAATATCAGTTTCGTTGAAATAGATAAACAGGGCAATAAGTGGATTGGAGATATTTTTTCCGTATTTAAGTTTGATGGAAATACATTTGAACGTTATGACCCTAAAAAAATTCCAGGTTTTCCGGCCGCTTTCTACAATGATCTTGCAATTGATTCACTTGGAAATATTTGGGTCAGTGCAGACAGGGATTTGGTGAAATATGACGGAAAGGTATGTACCAGGTACAAAACTTCCAATTCCGCTCTAAATAGTGATGTTATAAATTCAATAATTATTGACTCTAACCAAAATAAATGGATAGGAACCCCTGGCGGTTTGGTTAAATATGATGGAGAGAACTGGAGCCTGTATGATACTCTGGCAACGGGCATCCACGATATGGCGGTCCTTTCGGTGGCAGCAGATCCTAATGGAAATGTTTGGGCTGCCACCCAAACAGGGCTTATAAAATACGATAATAATAATTGGAACCAATACCAGAAACCTGTTCCCGGTTTGCCAGGCAGGTTTGAACGAACAGTTGCAGTAGATAAGAAGGGAAATAAATGGCTGGGTACCGACACGAAAGGATTGTTTCAGTTTAATGACAGCAGCTGGGTTGTATATGATACTACTAATTCGGAATTACCTGGCAATGAAGTAACATCGATTGCAATAGACCAGGAGGGATTTAAGTGGTTTGGAACTGATAAAGGTGTTGCAAAATTTGACGGAACTACATGGACTATATATAACACTTCAAACTCCGGTTTGCCAGATAAATTTGTTCTTTCAATCTTTATTGATCAGCAGGGGAATAAGTGGTTCGGTACATACAGAGGAGCCGCGAAATTTGACGGACAGGCGTGGACGACATATACTTTTACGAATTCAGGGACACCGACAGATAATGCTATCCTTTCAATTGCTGTTGATCAAAATGAAATTATCTGGTGCGGAACTAATAGAATGGGACTTGTACGTTTTGAAGGACAGAACTGGAAAATTTTTAATACTACAAATTCCAGACTGCTGAGCAATAGTATCCGGACTATTGCAATAGATGCAAAAGGGGATAAGTGGATCGGAACTAATGGAGGGGGAATTTTAGTCTTCAATGATGAAAATGATATTGTTGGAAATATAAAAGAACCCAAAAATAATCTGCCTGGAAAATTTTCTTTAAGCCAGAACTATCCGAACCCCTTTAACCCGGAAACAAAAATAAATTATTCAATACCTGAAGGAAGAATTGTAAAGCTTATAGTTTACGACATCCTCGGCAAGGAAGTCACAACACTTGTAAATGATTTTAAACCTGCCGGTAGCCATACAGTACAGTTTAATGCATCGCAGCTTCCTAGCGGAGTATATATCTATACAATCCAGGCAGGGGAGTTCCGGAATTCTAAAAAACTTTTGATAATTAAGTAGTTATTAAAGTAGTAAAACCTTATTATCCAAATAAATTGGCGGATGTCCAGTAATGAAAAGCTTTCTGGTATTTGTGGTTTTAATCATTACTTTGCAGGGATCTATATACCCGCAAAAGAATAAAACAAACTTCTTTCATCCGGATACACTGCACGTGTTTTCACTTTCACAAAACTATCCCGACCCCTTTAACTCATCAACCACTATCAACTATTCAGTTAAACTGGATGGCGTGATCAGAATCTCGGTCTATAATATTCTCGGCAGCAGAGTTGCGGTTATTCTGGATGCCTATAAATCTGCAGGCAATTATACCGTCCGTTATAACGGTAATAATTTACCAGGCGGAGTTTATTTTTATAAACTTGAATCCGGAGGAAATATTTTAACAAAAAAGTTTATCCTTCTGAAATGATGAACATATATTTCCCTCCGTTAACAATATTTATAAGATGATATTAGGATGCAGATATCTTCTGTCTCTTAAAAAAAATTTAAAATAATTTTCCGAAAACGGCCTCCGTCATCATATTATATATGTAAAGAAATATTTGTGGAAATTTCTTTTACTTGAATATTTTTCTTAATTTTACGACGCTTTTGTGGGGAATAATGATTTTTTTTGTATTTTGATTTTTTTTATTAAAGTATTTAGCCAATTATCCGCTGATCATTGGGGGCATTGAGATTGGGAATTGGTTCTATACTTTGCAAATACATAACTGGTCATGAATTTAATAATCTGCCAACCTACATCCTGTTTTCTGGCCTTATTATTCTCTCAACTATTAACTCATCAACGGTAA
>JBLNAZ010000073.1:0-5043 GCA_050259615.1 Syntrophomonadaceae bacterium
ATTTATAAAAAGAACCGGTAAGAAAAGAATTTTTATGAGCATTGTATTTATAACATTAAGAATTAAGTATGAAGAAGATACTGTCCTTGCCCGCCAGAGGGCACGGCAGCTGGCTTCTTTATTGGGATTTGACAGCCGCGAACAGACTGCAATTGCAACTTCGGTTTCAGAACTCGTGCGTAATGCGTTTAATTATGCTAAAGGCGGAATCGTCGAGTTTTCGCTCGAAGGTAAACCCGAATCGCAGATGTTCTCAATTAAAATTTCTGACCAGGGACAAGGAATTGATAACCTGAATGAAATTATGGATGGACACTACCGCTCTGAAACTGGCATGGGTCTCGGAATTCTGGGAACCCGCAGGCTCATGGACTATTTCGACGTAAAGACCATACCCGGCAAAGGAACAACTTTTGTTATTGGGAAAAAACTTCCGCTGCAGAAATCTTTTGTCGGCCCTGAGGCTATAAAACGCATCACAGATGAACTTATTACAAAAGAGCCTCAAAGTCCTATTGAGGAATTCCAAATGCAGAACCAGGAGCTTTTAAGGACACTGGAGGAAATTAAAAGAAGACAGGAAGAATTAGAAAAGCTGAACCTCGAACTCGAGGAAACTAACAGGGGCGTCGTCGCCCTTTATGCCGAACTGGATGAAAAGGCAGAACATTTGCAGAGAATTAATGAGGCCAAGGCGCGTTTCCTTTCCAATATGAGCCATGAATTTAAAACACCCTTGAATTCAATTATTGCCCTTGTAAGACTCCTGCAGGAACATGTCGACGGCAGTCTCAACGAGGAACAGGAAAAACAGGTAAGCTATATCAGAAAATCTGCCGAGGACCTCTCTGAACTCGTTAGCGATCTGCTGGATATTGCTAAAGTTGAATCGGGCAAAACTACGGTGAAACCGGTGGAATTTGCCGTTTCCACCCTCTTCTCTACACTTAGAGGAATGTTAAGACCGCTGCTTAATAACCCCGACGTAAATCTGATTTTTGAAGAACCCTCAACTGTTCCCCTGATGTTTAATGATGAGGTTAAAATATCCCAGGTGCTCAGAAATTTTATCTCCAATGCCCTTAAGTTTACTCTTAATGGCGAAATAAGAGTTAAAGCTGAACTGAGCAGTAACGGCCAATACGTCATCTTCTCTGTAACCGATACCGGTATTGGCATTGCACCTGAATATCAGGAAGTGATTTTTGAGGAATTCTCCCAGGTCGAAAATGACCTTCAGAAAAAAGCAAAGGGTACAGGACTCGGACTCCCGCTCTCGAAAAAACTCACTGAGCTCCTGGGAGGCAGCATTTACCTTAAGAGCAAACCGGGAAAAGGATCTGCTTTTTATGCCCAATTCCCCATCGGACTCCCCTCAAAAGAGAAGGAACAAAGTGAAAAAATAGAAATTGATCTGACTGAACAAATTGAAAATGCCACGGTCCTCATTATTGAAGATAATGAGGCTATGAACCTGATTTATGATAAATATCTGCGCGGAACCGGCTTTAACGTAAAGGCTGTCAGAACCATCGAGGAAGCTAAAGCTTCCATGGCGGAGACTTTGCCAAATGTTATTATTCTCGATATTCTCCTCCCCGGAGGAAATACTTGGCAGTTCCTCGCCGAACTGAAATCCGACACCCGGTTCAAAGATATTCCTGTAATGGTTTCTTCTGTAATTGACGAGGAGGAACGCGGCCTTGCTCTTGGTGCCGACGATTACTGCGTTAAACCGGTCGAAAGATCCTGGCTTTTGGAAAAACTAAGGAACTTAAAAAGCAAAAGAAAGTTGGCCAGAATATTGATTATCGATGACGAGGCCATTGCCAGATATATCCTGAAGGAGATGCTGCCTCAGGGACATTTTGAGGTTATTGAAGCTGAAAACGGCCGAAACGGCTTTGAAAAAGCAGTGAGCTTTATGCCCGATATAATTTTTCTAGACCTCATAATGCCCGATTTTACCGGATTCGAAATCCTCGAGATGCTCAAGGCTGATCCCAAAACTAAGGATATCCCCGTTGTTATTAATACTTCTAAAGATATGGATGAAAGTGAAATAAAAAGACTGAAACGCGCCGCTGCGGCTGTCCTTGGTAAAAATGATATATCAAAGGCCAGTTTGGCCAGCCAGATAAAAGACTTACTGCTTAAAACTGTAAAAGACAGCAAAGGGAAAAAAAATGAATAAAAAGCCGGCTAAATGTGTAACCCTTGTAGTGGATGATAATCCCGTCGGTTTATACGCAACTTCAAGAACTCTGGGAGCCGAGGGATTTGATATTATAACTGCCTCCACAGGCCAGGAAGCTTTAGCTAAAGCAAAAGAAAAACCTGATGTAATTGTCCTAGACGTAAAACTGCCCGATATAAGCGGCTTCGAGGTCTGCCGCATACTTAAATCCGACCCGGAGACTTCTGCAATTCCCGTAATTCATCTTTCTGCAACCTATCTCGATAATGAATCCAGGGTCCAGGGCCTTAATATGGGAGCAGACGCCTACCTTACTCATCCCGTGGAGCCGAGGGTACTGGCTGCAACTATAAATGCTATGCTCAGAATTAGACAGGCTGAAACCAGCCTTAAAGAAGCAGCTGCCAAGTGGCAGACTACATTTGATGCTATCAATGACGGTGTTTGCATTCTTCATCCCGATTTTAAGATCGATCAGTGCAACAAAGCTTTCGAAACCATTATTGGGAAAAAACAGGAAGAGATATTAAACCGCTCTTTATGCGAAGTATGCAAAGATTTATGCTCCTTTAATGAAAAGTATTTTACACATAAAATCCTGAGCAGTGATGAAATAAAAAATGAGGAAATTCTCGTCAACGAATCGTGGTACCTTGTCAGCACAGACCTTATTCCCGGCGTCGACGGTAATTTCAGCGGAGCAGTATTTAAGATGACTGATATTACTCCTGCAAAATGTACTGAAACCGAGCTGAAAAAAACCATGCAGGAACTGGAACGCTCTAACCAGGAACTGGAACAGTTCGCTTATGTTGCCTCTCACGACCTGCAGGAACCTTTGAGAATGGTTAGTAACTTCACACAGCTTTTGAGTAAACGCTACAGCGGAAGACTCGATTCAGAAGCAGATACTATGATTGATTTTGCAGTCGACGGCGCAAGAAGAATGCAGATGCTCATTATGGACCTGCTGACTTTTTCCAGGGTTATGACCAAAGGTATGCCGTTTGAAACCGTAGACCTGAATAAAGTGATCTCCTCTGTTAAAAATAACCTCCAAATGACAATTAGGGAAAACGGAGCTGAAATTTTGGCCGGTAACCTCCCTGCTGTTAAAGCCGACGGGGTTCAGATGTCGCAGCTGTTCCAGAACCTTATCAGCAATGCAATTAAATTCAGAAGCCAAAGAAAACCCCTGATTGAAATTAAAGCAGAGGATAAAAAGGATGAATGGGTCTTCAGCGTCTCAGATAACGGAATTGGCATTGATCCACAGTTCAAAGAAAGAATATTTGTAATATTCCAGAGACTGCTCGATATGGCTGCATATCCGGGAACAGGCATCGGCCTGGCTATTTGTAAGAAGATCGTCGAAAGACACGGCGGAACAATATGGGTGGAATCTGAATCCGGCGAGGGCTCCAGTTTTTATTTCACTCTGAAAAAATGAAGCCATTGAAAATCAAAAGTACTCTTAAGTGTACTCCTGATATTCAACTTCATTGCAGGAATCTGCCCTAAAGTCAGGTGTTCATAGTTCAGTATTATTCATTTGTATAGCTTCCTCTTTTTGTGCCAGCGGAAGTGTAAATAAAAATTCTGTCCCACGGCCTGCCTGGCTTTCAACCCTTATACAGCCTTTATTCTTTTCAATAAGCTCTTTACATAGTATCAAACCGAGACCTGTGCCCTCTTCACCGGAAGTACCCGTGGATGTATGCTTGGAATCGATCCTGAAAATCTTCTCCAGCACTTCATCACTCATTCCTATACCCGTATCCGACACCCTTATTTCCGCATACTGATCTTTTATCCCGGATGATAAGGTAATTTCCCCGCCTGCATTTGTGAATTTTATTGCGTTTGAAATAAGATTTCTTAAAATTGTTGAAACCATATTCTGATCGGCAAAAACATTGATCTCACTGCTGATTTCATTTTTCATGTTAATATATTTACTGCTCACATTCGGCAGCAGCAGATCCAGGATTTCTTCGGAAATCTCATATAAATTTATGTCTGAAGGCAAGTACTCAATTTTCCCCATCTGGAGCCTCGACCATTCAAGCAGATTGGTCAGAAGCCCGTATACTTTTTTTGCCGAGCCGTAAATTGCTCCCGAAAGCTCCTTAATTTCACCCTGCGGAATTATATCATTGTAGTCTGCAATATATTGCGACATTCCCAAAAGTCCTGTAAAAGGACTCCTCATATCGTGAGCAAGAATTGAGAAGAACTTATCCTTATCCGCATTGAGCTCCTTCAATGCAATTTCCGACTTCTTAAGCTCGTTATTTTTTAGAAGCAGTTCTGAGGTAAGCATATAAAGCTTGGATTTGCTTTCCTCCAGTGCTTCGGCATAATTCCTGAGCACCTGGTCTGAATTTTTTCTTTCTGTGATATCCGTTATCCTGAGCAGCTTGTGAGTTTCTGAATTGAATTCAAATGCATTTACTGAAACTGCCCCCCAGAACTGTCTCCCCTTTTCAGTTACATACTCCAGTTCACCCTTCCATACTCCTTCTTTTTCAATCGCGGCATTAATTTCAATGAGATCCCTTTCTTCAAAGGGAATTTTATGAAAGCGGGGAATGAATGAGTTCAGAAGATTACTTTTATCTTTTACATCAAACATCTCCACTGCGGCTTTATTGCAGTTTGCAGCCAGGTTCGTTTCAGAATTTATAATTAAAAGGGCATCTTTGGCTTCATTGAAAATCATAAAAAGAAAAGCCTCGTTTTTCTTAAGCTTCAGCTCCGCTGCTTTCCTTTTTTTTATGTCGTCAAGTATAAGCCAGTAAAATACTCCAATTACCAGAAGGAATAAAGCTACCATTATAATTAGG
>JBLNAZ010000074.1:0-14213 GCA_050259615.1 Syntrophomonadaceae bacterium
GTTATAAACGGCGACCTGGTTGTCTTCGGAAACGGTGACCCTACGCTTTATAACCATTTCCAGAAAGACCCCCGCGACCTGTTCTTCAGCTGGGCAAATATGCTTTATGCCAAAGGAATCAGGCACATTACGGGAAGCGTCATTGGCGACGATAATTCATTTGACGATAACGCGCTTGGCGAGGGCTGGTCGTTCGACGGCCTCGATGCCTGGTATTCTGCCGAAGTTGGACCTCTGCAGCTGAATGAGAACTATGTCGACATTAAAATTACCGCTCCTAAAACTATGCTGGAACCTGTAAAAATTGAGCCCAACATACCGAGCAGCTACTATACAATAATCAATAACCTTACGGTGACAGATACCGGCCGCAGCCATGTTTACGTAAGCCGCGCATTCGGTACAAATAAAATTGTAATAAAAGGAAACGTTGTATGCGGCTCCAGGCCCATTGTGGAATCGCCAAGCATAACCAACCCTACGCTGTTTTATGTTACAGTCTTAAAAGAAGTGCTTCAGCAGTCGGGCATTAAGGTGGACGGAAGTCCAGAGGACTGCGACGACATTCAGGGATGGAAGCATACCGCGGGCGATTTCCTCGTTCTGGACAAACACTACTCCCCGAAATTAAATGAAGTCTTAAAGGAAATGATGAAAAGAAGCCAGAATATGTATGCCGAAATAATGCCGCGCATCTTAAGCTGGAAATACACGGGCCTTGGAAGCTTCGGGGGCGGAAAGAAAATAGTTGAGGAAGTTTTGAAGGAGTTCGGCATCGAGCCCGACACCTATGCGTACGTCGACGGTTCAGGCCTCACGAGGTACGATTACGTGAGCCCCAAACAGCTTGTTACTATTCTGACTAAAATGAAGAAAAGCCCTTACTGGAATGTATGGTACGATGCCCAGCCTGTTGCGGGTGTTGACGGAACACTTAAGAGCCGCATGAAAGGTACCAAAGCCGAAGGCAACGTGCACGCAAAGACGGGAACCATTTCAAACGTGCGCGGTCTCTCGGGCTACGTTAAAACAGCCGACGGCGAGGACCTGGTATTCTCATTCCTTGTAAACGGGCATCTTCGCACGAGCAGGGAAACTGAAGAAATTACAGACAGCGTTCTTGAACTTATAGCTTCATTCAGCAGGGAAAATTAAATCCTGCTCTCTCTGCCTTGATATCAAAAAAAATCCCCGCCTGTTTAGAAGCGGGGATTTTTTTATTATACTATGCAACAGGTGAAGAATTACTTTAAGGTGTCCTGTTCCTGAAGCTCTTCTTCCTCATTCTCACTGATCATACTTTCGAACTGGGGAGCATCAGAAGATTCTCTTTTGCTCTGCCATACGGCCCATATAATAGATCCGAGTGCCAGAAGGGTTACCAGAATACCCACCATAAGAGCTCCGAAGGAATGAATGCGGGGAACGAAGATATTGTAGTTCAGTATCATTCCAAGAGTAAGAAGGCTTACCATATTCATTACTTTTATCAGCGGATTAATTGCAGGTCCTGCCGTATCCTTCAAAGGATCGCCAACCGTATCGCCTGTAACAGCCGCCTTATGGGCATCCGAACCCTTGCCGCCATAAATACCGTCTTCAATCATTTTCTTTGCATTATCCCATGCGCCGCCGGCATTCGACATGAAAACAGCAAGAAGCTGTCCTACGAGAATCATTCCCGCAAGGAAGCCGCCAAGGGCGTAAGGGCCAAGGAGAAATCCTACCAGAATCGGGGTCATGATAGCCAGGAATCCCGGACCGATAAGTTCTTTCTGGGCTGTGTTGGTGCAAATATTAACCACGCGTCCGTAGTCAGGTTTCTTTGTGCCGTCCCAGATATGGGGGTCACGGAACTGAATACGGCATTCGTGCACGATGTAGAATGCTGCACGGCCGACGGCACGTATAAGCATGCTGCTGAAGAGGAATGGAACGGCGCCTCCGATAAGGAAACCGATAAATACAATAGGATTTGCAACCGTCAGTTTACCGGCTTCAGTTACATACTGTCCTATAGTCATCAGGCTTATTTTATCCTCGCTGCCTACTGCAATAACTGCAATAAAGCTGGAGAAAAGCGACACGGCGGCTATAACTGCCGAGCCAATAGCGATACCCTTTGTTTCGGCTTTTGTAGTATTGCCAACTGCATCCAGGTCAGCAAGTATCTGGCGTGCACGCTTATAGCTCCCGGGTTTTTCTTTTTCCATTTCCACAGGTTCATAGCCCATTTCGCCTATGCCGTTTGCATTATCGGCAACAGGTCCAAAAACGTCCATGGAAATAGTATTACCCGTTAAAGTAAGCATACCGATACCTGTCATTGCAACGCCGTAAGCCACGAAGAGTGGGGGTGTTCCGGCGTAGCAGAGTACTGAAAGCATTAAGGCAGCAGCAATTACAATAATGGCTGCAACAGTAGATTCATAACCGACTGCAAAGCCCTGAATAATGTTTGTAGCGTGGCCGGTCTGGCAGCTTTTGGCAAGGCTTTTTACCGGTGCGTGTGCCGTATGGGTAAAATAGCTTGTTACCTTATTGAGTGCTATAGCAAGGAAGACGCCTATAAGGCACGTCCATGCCGGACGGAGATCGAGTCCCGTAAAGCCGAAATTAGCAAACCACGGCAGGTTTCTGGGGTCCACGGCCCAGTAGCCGAGTTTAGTCATTTCGTTAAGCTTTTCGACGCCGAAATAATTCACGTCAAAATGCAGGTATCCGAATCCTAAGAGGAAGAATCCGAGTACAGAAATAACCGATCCGATCCAGAAGCCGCGGTGCACGCTGTGAAGTGCCGTGTCGGAAGTGTCATGAGCACCGGCTTTAACTGTATAGGTGCTGATGATAGAGCCAAGAACGCCTATGCCGCGCACAAGAAGCGGAAATATAACGCCTTTGTGGCCGAAAGATGCTATGCCCAGTATCATTGCAGCAACAATGGTAACTTCATAGCTTTCGAAGATATCGGAGGCCATACCGGCGCAGTCGCCCACATTATCGCCAACGTTATCTGCAATAGTTGCAGCGTTTCTCGGGTCGTCCTCGGGTATATCTTTTTCAATTTTGCCCACCAGGTCGGCTCCCACATCGGCAGCCTTTGTATAGATGCCGCCGCCGACTCTCATAAAGAGTGCAAGCAGCGTACCGCCGAAGCCGAAGCCCAAAAGGGCTTCATAGGCTACATCCCCGAATATGAGGAATATCATCGTTCCGCCTAAGAGTCCGAGTCCGTCGGTAAGCATACCAGTAACAGTGCCGGTTCTGTAGCCAAGCTGCATAGCCTCGCCATAGCTTCTTGTGGCCGCGGCTGCAACTCTCAGGTTCCCCGCGGTTGCAAGACGCATCCCCACAAAGCCCACCATCCAGCTGAAGAGCGCACCTACTAAGAATGCCCCCGAACGCCCCCAGCGGAAAGCATCTACTGTTCCGGTGTATGTAAAATAAAGAAGTAATGTAATTATTACGATGAGCGGACCGATACGTTTGAACTGCGCGCCGAGGTATGCATTGGCACCTTCGCGCACGGCAGCTGCAATTTCCTGCATTTTCTTTGTGCCTGTATCGGCTTTATAAACCTGTTTTACCAATAAAAGAGCATACAGCAATCCCGAAATAGCAATGCCAAGGACTGTAAGCAGGCAAACGATTTCAAGCGTGCTGTATTTGGGATCCGAGAAAAGAGCGAAAGGAACAAAGCTTTTAGCTTCACCAACGCTGGAAGCAGCTGATTCGGTTTGGCTAAAACCCGGCTTGTAGAAAAAAGCTGCACCGAACAGGAGCATTAGAACGAACAAATAATTACGCCGGGCTGTACTGGAACGCATAAGATTTTTGATTCGAGTCATTTTTCACTTTTCCATTTAACGCTTTTATACAGAAAAACATACTGGCAGAGCTCAATTACTCTGCCCAAATGCTTTTTCTGAAAACTGTGAAAGAAATAAGTTAATTAAGAAACCAGACTTTCCGAAGCTGACCTCCACCATTTTGCATATTCAACTTCCAGGTGGCGCCTCTCCGGGAACGGGTAGTATTTAACTCCCGACTGATCCCCAAGGAAAAATCCCCTGCGGAGAGTCCTGTAAAAGCTGTGAATATGAGGACTTCTTGAAACGGTTTTAGTCTGCTTCCTGCTGTGCTTCAGTTCGTTGATGCAGTCAACTATATGCATCGGATCTGAATACGGCAGGTATCCTGCAAGCCTCCCTGATTCATCACGGTCGAGCAATAGGTCGGCATAGAATATTTTGGGCACGCTGACCGGGTTGCAGGGGTCTGTCATGAATTTTGAAAAGGCATCAGGTGAAAGGGCAGATAACACTAGAGGAGAAACGGGACAGAGTTCCTGATAAAGATTTGGACCCGAGCTGTTATTGCTCACGTCATACTCAGTGGCTTCAAGGTGTATGACCCTCCCGTCGGCAGTAGTAAGGTAGAGTTTGCCGAAGGCAGAAAGATTCAGGTGCTCCATGACACGGTAAATACTGATGTATTTACTGCGTTTTGGACTTCCGTCTTTGTGGGGTGTACAGCGCGCCTGGATATCCTCAAGATGGAAATAATCGCTGTGAAGATCAGGATCAATCTCAAAGAAAAGGACGTTGCCGCGTGTGTTTTTCTGGGTGCCGACAGCCATATACAAACCGAAGGCTTCCGGCTCCAAATGAGAGGCCACGAGTGCCTCGAAGCGGTAAGAGAGCATGTAATAGTGAATCTTCATTATCTAAACTCCTTATTGAACCAGAGTCCAGATGCCTAAGAACCGGTCAGAGACATATATATAGGGGGCGACCAGGGTTTGGGCAATTGCTTTTCGGGCAAAATATGCTTATTAAAGCAAAAAACCCCAACTAAAGCTGCTCGATATAACACATCTTTACCAATCCTCAGTACCGGAATAAAGCTCAACCGATAAATTAGAAAATGTGTTTACTGCAGTAATAAATCTATTACTTTCGAAAATGAAAAGCAAACCTTAAGGTCTTTTATTCTTATTTTACCTCATAAAAAGAAAGCCCCGGAAAGATTTTTTTTCAACTCTCCGGGGCCTGATAAATAATCTATCTATAACCTGATTATTCTGCCTGCGACAACTCCACCTCTTCCGGTTCCTCTTCGGCTGCCAGGTCGAGCTGGTTATTCCAGAGGTATTTCCTAGTTTCAGCTACAATAACGCCGCTTAAGGCAATGAGGGAAACCAGGTTCGGAACGGCCATAAGGGCGTTTGCAATATCGGCAAATGTCCATACAACAGGAAGTGAAAGCACCGAGCCCAGCATTACGGCAAATACCCAGAGCCATCTGTATGGCTTTATCACCTTGCTGCCGAAGAGGTATTCTGCAGCCTTCTCGCCATAATACGACCAGCCGAGTATGGTTGAGAAAACGAAGGTTAAAAGGCCGACTGTAAGAACAATGGGCCCTACAACAGGTATGTCCGAAAAAGCCGAGCTTGTAAGTTCCCCGCCGCGCAGGCCTTTCATCCATTCGCCGGAATTTACAACTACAAGTCCCGTCATTGCACAGACTACAACCGTATCCCAGAATGTGCCGGTTGAAGAAACCAGAGCCTGACGTGTGGGGTTCTTGGTCTGTGCCGCAGCGGCAACAATGGGGGCGCTTCCAAGTCCCGACTCATTAGAAAATAGTCCCCTTGCAATACCGAAGCGGACTGCCTCTTTAAAGCCCGCGCCAATAAATCCTCCGATCATTGCCTGCCCAGTAAAAGCGCTTCTTATTATAAGCATGAAAGTTGCAGGAACCGTTGAGTAATTTATTATAAGCAGCGTTAAGCAGCCCAGTACGTAAAAGATTGCCATAAAGGGAACGAGCTTCTCGCAGACGCTTGCGATGGACTTAATTCCGCCTATGATTACAACAGCCGTAAGTATAGTCATTAGTATGCCGGAGATCCACGTGGGTATATGGAAGTTGCTTTCGACCATGGTGGAAATGGAATTAGCCTGCACCATGTTGCCTATACCGAAGGCGGCAACGGCAGTAAGGGCTGCAAATGCAACGCCCAGCCATTTCATTTTAAGTCCGCGCTCAAGCACGTACATAGGTCCGCCGGCCATAAAGCCTTCTTTGGTTTTTACCCTGTATTTAACTGACAGGAGGGCTTCGGAATATTTAGTAGCGATGCCGAAGACGCCCGTAAGCCACATCCAGAGTACAGCTCCGGGTCCGCCGGCTGCAACAGCCGTGGCAACACCGACTATGTTGCCGGTGCCGATTGTTGCGGCAAGTGCCGTAGTAAGGGCGCCGAACTGGCTGACGTCGCCTGTGCCTTCCTTGGAGCGCTTGAGTGAAAGCTTTATAGCCTTACCCGTAAAGCGCTGAATAAAGCGCAGCTTAAAGGTAAGGAAAATGTGTGTGCCGAATAACAGTATAAGCAAGGGATAGCCCCAGATCCAATCGCTGATCTGGGAGAGTAACTTTTCCAATTCCTGCATGAGTACTCCTCTATAAAATTAAATTTGAGAGAAAAAGATTTCAGGACAGAAAATTCAAAACGGAAGAAAATCTAAATGGGAAGTTAAGAAAGAAAAGTTAATAAAGGAAAGGCAAAAGTAGCGGTTAAAAAAGAAAAGGTACCCCGGTTTAGTTTTTCCCTTCGATTTTATTGATCAGGTGCTGCATCTTTTCGTAATGCGTGCCTTTCCAGTATACTCTAAGGCATTCGGGACAGCGGTAGAACTCCGTCTGCGACTTTTCAACCTTTGGCGGGAGCCCGTCAAGTATATCTTCCTTGATTACGCTTTCAAGCACGCCGTTGCATTCCATGCAGCGCGAGAATTCTTTTAACTCACTCTCCAGGTGAAACCTTTCTATTACTTCACGCGCCTGATCTAAAGCATCTTCACTCCTGACCCAGTAGGCATGAGTTACATCGTTGCGCTTAAGAATATTCCGGTCGCGCGTCAGTATGGTCCTTCTTTTTTCAAGCGAAATATTCACGAGGTCGTCTTTGGAGTAATTGTTATCGTAAAGCGTATCAAGGCCCAGCATCCTCATATAGCGGGCAAGCTTCCCTAAATGCACGTCCAGCACAAACTTAGGCTCTCTTAAGGGCTTCTGCCTCAGGTGTGTAAGATCCTTTACGTCAAAGGATTCAAAAACGGGGTAAACGCTTATGTCGTCATCATCCTGAACGATGTATGAAAAGTCCACCGACTGGCCGTTTACCAGTATGAGGTCAATTTCCGAATGCGGCACACCAAGCGACTCGATCATATCTTTTACTGAAGCGCGGCCGGTGTAAAGATGTGTAAATCTAATCTTTTTCCTTTCTTCGGGAAGAAAGTCGTTAAGCTCTTCGTAAAACCTGAAAAATGCCCTGTGCATCTTAGTATGTTGGTTTCTTATAAAATATTAAATATAAAATAAGAAATAATTGAAAGGGGAATAAAAAAGGGTAAAGCGGCTGGCGCTTTACCCCTATAAACGGATTAGCAATTTTACTTAGTACTTTTGCCCGATCTGGTTCTGGTGAATGTGGCAGCTTCCCTTAAGAAGAAGGAAGTTAACCGGGTAGAGCTTTTTGTGCGGGCAGCTCAAAGTTGCAGGCTCACCTGAATCCTCGCAGACTTCTATTTCCTGAATTGTCGTTGGATGCGTAAACTGCGTGGCGTAGGAGCCCGGGTACTGTCCCGAAGCCGAAGACATCATTTTAGCCCAGATGGGTGCGCAGGCACTTCCTCCGTACTGAAAACCTCCGCCAAGCTTTCTTGAAGGGTTATCGTATCCTATCCATATAGCCGTGGAAAGTTTTGTGTTGTATCCAACGAACCAAACGTCTGTGGAATTCTGCGTCGTTCCGGTCTTCCCTGCCGCCACACCCTTAAAGTACGATCTAACTGAAACGGCGGTTCCCCCCTCAACAACTTCCTGGAGGGCCTGAGTCATAAGGTAAGCCGTTGCAGAATCGAGCACGCTTACGGTTTCGGGATTGGCCTGATAGAGTACCCTGTTATTTCTGTCCTCAATTTTCAGTATTGAATACGGCTTTGCGTAGAGGCCTTCTGAGGCAAATACCTCGTAGGCCGAGGCCATTTCAAGAGGTGTAACTTCGGCTGTCCCCAAGGCAATTGAAGGGTAAGGCGGAATAGCCGATTTCACGCCCAGCCTGAGGGCAAAAGCCGCCACAGAATCGGGCTTTGTAAAGTTAACCATTGCATCGGCTGCGCAGGCATTAACAGAATGCTTAACGGCGTTGATCATAGGCATCATTGTGTTTGAGAAGCTGCCTGTAGAGTTTTCGGGTCTCCATTCCATCGTCGAGCCGGAGTCTACCACTATCGGGAAGTCGTGCAGCGGAGTGGCAAGTGTAAAGCCCTTCTCCAGCAGGCTTGCGTATAAAAACGGCTTAAAGGATGAGCCCGGCTGGCGGTGTATTTCATCGGCGTGATTAAGCCCGCGCGATTCCGAGCCCGGGCTTCCGCCTATCATGGCTCTTATTTTACCGGTGCCCACTTCTACTGAAACAAGGCCTACCTGTGCCTGTTTCATTGAACCGGGGAAGCGGTCGTACTGCCAGTTAACGGCGTCTTCTGCTGCTTTCTGAACGTCGAAGTCCAGTGTTGTTGTTATTTTTAACTGATCCCTGCTTAGGGAAATTCCTCTTGAATTTAGTATCTCGAGCGCCTCCTTGCGCACGTGTTCTAAAAAATGGCGGCCCAAACCCTGGTTCATTTTAAGTCCCAAAGGCATGCTGCGGTAACGCTCAAAGTCCCGTTCATTGATCTTCCCCACCTCAAGCAGGTTATGCAGAACTTCATTTCTGCGGTTCAGGGCCTTCTCGGGGTATTTGCCGGGATCGTATCCGCTTGGCGACTGCAGCAGGCCTGCCAGTGTGGCGCCCTCGGCTACTGAAAGCTTTTCAGGAGTTTTGCCGAAAAATTCCTGGCTGGCGGCCCATATGCCGTAGGCCCCGTGGCCGAAGTAGCAGGTGTTAAGATATAAAAGAAGTATCTGGTCCTTGGTGTACTTTTTTTCAAGCTCACGTGCAATATTGATTTCTGTGAGCTTGCGTGTTATTGTCTGCTCGCGTGAAAGGAAGAGGTTCCTTGCAAGCTGCATTGTAAGAGTGCTGCCTCCCTGAGTGGAACCCGTAAGCGTCTTGATAATTGCGCGCCCGATTCCCTTGTATGAAACCCCGTCGTGATTGTAAAAATCCCTGTCCTCAGTGGCAATAAGCGAGTAAATCACCCATTTAGAGATATTACCCGTGCTTTTGACCTCAACCCTGTGCTTTTCACCGTAATAGCCTAAAAGCCGCCCGTCGGAAGAAAGTGCGTAGGAGGAATACTCCAGCTTAACCGGCGGCAGCTGCGGGTATGCATTGCCGGTCAAAACTGCCAGTATGAACAGCGTGAAAAATAAGTTTTTTAGTTTGAATGTGTTTTGTTTATACATCGCTTCTGTGCGTGGAAATATGTGAAAAATAATGTCTTTTGCTTATCCCATGTTCTTTCTACATTAAATAATGCGCATGGTTCTGAAAAATTGACCTTATAAAATTAAGGCTCCTCAAAGACAGATGCCAATAAGTTTGAAAAAATCTGAACCCCGGGACACGTGCATCAGGTTATTATCGGTTTCATGGAAGTATCTGTAGAGGTCAAAAATTTGCATACAAATAAATGGAAGGGATATGGAAAAGCCGGAAAACTGCATTATTACAATATTCGGCGCTTCGGGTGACCTTACAAAAAGAAAACTCATCCCGGCGCTCTTTAAGCTTTACAAGCACAACCTGCTGCCAGAAAGGTTTGCCATACTTGGAACGGCCAGATCGGAAATGGCAGACAAGAAATTCAGGGACTCCTCTTTTGAGTTCATAAAAGATGAAGACAACGAAGATGAAACAGGAGAAAAATTTAAGCGCTGCCTGCATTATATTCAGTTAAAGGAGTACGCTCCGGCTGAATTCACGAAATTAAACAAGAAGATCAAATCGCTGGCTTCTGAGCTGGAAACCGGGGAAAACTGCATTTACTACGTGGCTACGCCGCCGTCGGCATTTGAGGATATTGCAATTAGTCTGGGTGTGGAGAAAATGCAGTTTCAGGGTGAAAACAGCTGGAAAAGGCTAATAATTGAAAAGCCTTTCGGCCAAAGCCTTGAAACGGCAAAAGAGCTGAACAGGAGGCTCTGCCGCATTTTTAATGAGAACCAGATCTACCGTATAGACCACTTTCTGGGCAAGGAAACCGTGCAGAATATATTTGCCACCCGCTTTTCAAACGGAATATTTGAGCCGCTATGGAACAGGAATTATGTGCACCACGTGGAAATAACCGCCGCCGAAAGCGACGGCATTGGTACGCGCGGGGGCTACTACGACCAGACGGGGGCAATGAGAGATATGGTGCAGAACCACCTGCTGCAGATCCTTGGGGTTATAGCCATGGAACCTCCTGCCTCACTCAGGCCTGAGGCCATAAGGGATGAGAAACTGAAGGTTTTTGAATCGCTCAGGCTTATGAAGCCCCAGGATGTGGAAAGCCACGTTATAAGGGGCCAGTATGTGGCAAATAAAATAGGACGCGAAATTGTTGCCGGATACCGCGAGGAGATGGGTATTGACAGAAACTCACACACTGAAACATACGCGGCACTAAAGCTTTTTATAGATAACTGGCGCTGGGGAGGCGTGCCATTTTATTTGAGAACGGGCAAAAGAATGCCTACATCCGTTACCGAAGCCGTCATCCATTTCAGACCGACTCCTCACAGTCTCTTCAGACCTGTGGATAATAACTTCAATTATCTGGTCATACGTATTCAGCCGGATGAAGGGATGCTTTTAAGAATCAGCATGAAAGTCCCAGGACGCGGCTATAACGTGCAGGACATCAGTTTGGATTTCCACTATTCCGAACTTGCCGACCAGTACGTCCCGGGCGCATACGAGAGGCTGCTTCTGGATGCAATGGAAGGCGACGCCACGCTTTACTCCAGGGGTGACGCCGTGGAGGCATGCTGGAATTTTATTCAGCCGATACTGGATGCGTGGGATAAGTACCCCTCAATTAAGCTCTACGGATATCCTGCGGGCACCTGGGGACCGGAGAATGCGGATGATCTGATTGAGGGGCCGGGACTCACGTGGCGTTACCCGTGCAGGAATCTTTCGGGCGAGGGGTCGTATTGTGAGCTCTGAAAAGTCTGTATTGCGGAACGACCCCGATTGTGCTCTATATCATTGTGAATTAATGTTTAAACGATATTGATAATATCATTCATTTTAATTATTCTATACTAACAGTCATTTAGCATTGATTAAATATGAGGAGGGATTATTATGAGTAAAGGAACGATGGGTTTTGTATATGGAATTTTACTCGGCGGAATTGCAGGGGGCATAACAGCTCTGCTTTATACGCCTGTTACCGGTAAAAAGATGCGCAAGCAGATTATCAAGAAGAAAGACGACATCATGGAAGACATGAGCGACTATTACGAGGCTGTGGAAGACGTTATAAAAGATGGAAAGAAAAGAGCCGAATCCATAATTGAAGATGCGAGAAAAATCATCTCCGTCTGAAATTTATCTGAAAGATAAAATAAAAAAGCCTGAGTAATCAGGCTTTTTTATTTTATTAAAGAACAATTATCCGGTGCAAATTTATGCGCCTTTTTTAAGCTCCAATACCTGCTGCAGGCCCCGGGACAGAAGGGCCCTGTAGTCAAAAGGACTTTCCTGCAGACTTAAAGGCATGACTGCCAGCGATGTAAAACTGCTGTAGAGGAATCTTTTCTCAATCTCTTTCCATAACTCCTGACGGCTCCCGTCGTAACCCAAAGCCCAGATGCCAACCCCGCGGAGATTTTTCGACATCGCATAGTCGTATTTCATTCCTATGCTCCTTGCGTCCTCAAACCATACCTGATGCCATTCGCCGTTTTTCTGAAACCGGAACCATGGAACATTGTTGTATTTATCCCAGTATTTCCTGTATCTGAAGCGCTCGGCATCCTGCATAAGCGAGCTGAATGTGGGGGTCTCTATATACCGGAGGTTAAATGCCTGCGGATTGCCCGTCTCGGTGACCCAGTGATTGCCGTAGTACGGCACTCCAAGTATCAGCTTCTCGGGATTGGACTGCGTAACCTCCCCGTATCCGAAAACAGTGCTTAAAAGCGTGCTCTCAATTGAATAATAACTGCCGTTTAAGGATGCCGTGGGACCCGAAATATTGCTCCTGGCGTCTGTGTAATCGTATCCCATTACAAATATATAATCGCATGCTTCCGAAAGCCCCTTGAAGTTCCACCCGCCCCAGTTTACCGCAGGACCTGCAAAGGATACCTCGGAGCCCGGGAATTCCGCGTGAATAAAGCGGGTCAGATCGTGCATGTACCCCATAACAGCACCATTTCTATCCGACCTTTTGGGGTTCTCAAAATCCACGTTTACGCCGTTGAGGCTGAATTCTTTCATGATCTTTTTGATGTTCTGAAAGCTGCTTTCCTTTGCCTTAGCGTCGGTCAGAATATTATGGATCTGAAGCGAGTCCTGATTCATAACGGTCATTATAACCTTAACGCCGTTTACGTGCGCCGAATCGATTACATCCGTCCAGGGCCACAGTTCAGGATTTGTGATACTGCCGTCCTGGCCGGCGGCAAAATCAAATATAGCCAGGTGTGTAAGCAGCCTGAACTTGATATTTGCAACGGCCTCGGGGTATTTCCAGGAGGGGAGGTATCCGAAGACTGTTCCCGTCATCTTCCTGTTTACGGGCACAGCCGGAGTTTTTTCCACAGCAGGCACGTTTTCAGAAGCTTTCTTTTCCTGAAATGCCAGGTGGCTGTATTTTTTCCCAAGAGAATCAAGGGAGGGTAAAAACAGTAAAATTGCAAAAATTAATGATACAAGAATTACCTTTACAGCTTTGCTATTCATACGTTATCTTTTCTTAATAATAAAATCTTAGGCTACAACACGCTCACACTTTTAAAGTTCCGGAAAGGCAAAAGTGCCCGCAGGAAACTTTCTTTATGCTGCAACTGAAGTAAAAAATAATAAAAAAGGGCAAAGGGGCAATGTATTTTTGAGTATGGGGGCATAAAAAAAGGGCATAAGGATTAACTTATGCCCCTTTTTGATTCTATTTCATCTTGTATTTTACAAGTCCTGACGCTGCTGTAGTAATCCAGACGATGCCATGCGAATCCTGGCTGAGAGCTGTGATGTTATTTGAGGGAAGAAGCGTATTGCCGGAATTCATTACCCGCCACTCAGTGGCGCTGGAGAATTTCAGCAGTCCCCAGGCTGTGCATACCCATCTGAAGCTATTTATAATTGTGATGCTGCTGATGCTTGTAGATGGCAGTGTGGGATAACTATTATGCCAGACGTTATTTTCCATTACAGCAAGCCCTCCCGGATCTCCGTTCCGCAGTACAGTCGAAAAACCTGCCCATACACCCTCGGAAAGCGGTCCTACGGCCAGGGCTGTAACATCATGGCCGGGGAGTCCTGTATTTTCTTTTGTAAAAGAATTCCAATTTGTGCCATCAAAGCTCATAAGTCCATATAATCCCACTCCTAGCCAGAGTTTTCCATTAGATTCAACGGCCAGGGCCTGAATTTCATTATTCGGCAGTTTTGAATTGCTGCTGTTAATTGATGTCCAGCTGTTTCCTTGTACACGGATTAACCCCCTGGGTGTGCCGATCCAGACGGTGCCATTTTTGTCGCTGCAGATTGAAGTAATATAGTTATCTGGAAGTATAGAATTACCCGTAGTATAGACGGTCCAGCTGCTTCCGTTAAATACTGCCAGGCCGTCTTTTGTCCCCACCCAGAGATTTTTCTCGTTCTCAAAGGCCAGGGCGGTAATAAAATCATTTGGCAAGGGAGAATTTTTCGAGTCATAGTGCTTCCAGGTTACTTCGTCATATCTGACTACACCCTCACCCAGCGTGCCAATCCACTTGATGTCGTTTCTGTCAATTACGATTTTCGTAAGTTTATCTGCAGGAATGCCTGAATTACCGGCATTGTACGTAACCCAGAGCGTCGTATCGGCCAGCTTTACGAAAGAGTATTTGGTCTTATTGCTTTCTACAATAACAGCTATGCTGTCAGTTCTGCAGCCGGGGTACTGGTATTTTAATTTGTGAGTGCCCGGAATTAAATTCGACACGGTATAAGGAGTAACTTTACCAATATTATTTCCGTCCAGATAGATTTCTGC
>JBLNAZ010000075.1:0-4651 GCA_050259615.1 Syntrophomonadaceae bacterium
ATGGCCTTCAGGCGGTCGAGCTCTCTAAGGAGCCTCTCCCTGTTTTCCTTAGGCTCTGGTACTCCCAAATAATATCCATACCAGAAGTTTGTTCCCACAAAATAATAAGGCTTTTCATTGAGTATGAAATGGTTATCCTTTACCTGAACATATTGCGGGTGAAGACTTAGAAAAGGAACGGTGAAAAGAATGATGAATAACAGCATTCTGCAGTTTCTTGTTTTCAAAATGTCCTCTTAAAATCGCTTTATTCATATGAAATTATTATCTGAATCAACATACATAATTCGAATTAATGCGGCAAGGAATAAAATATGCGTTAAAATATAAGGCCGATGATTACCCTTGATAATTATTTTTAGAAGAGGTAAATAATAATTTAGGACTTATAACAAATAAAGGGAATTTGATGATCACACGTAAACTTGGGGAAAATGGCCCTGAAGTTTCAGCAATGGGTCTTGGTCTGATGGGGATGTCTGACCTTTACGGACCTGCAGATGAGAAAGAAAGCATTGCAACAATCCACAATGCGATAGAAGAAGGAATAAACATTTTTGATACCGGGGATTTTTACGGGATGGGTCATAATGAGATGTTATTAAGGGAGGCCCTCAAGGGGAAAGGCCGCGAGAAGGTGCTCATCAGCGTAAAATTCGGGGGAATGAGAGATCCGCAGGGAAACTGGATGGGTTATGACGCCCGCCCCCAGGCAGTAAAGAATTTTCTGGCGTACTCATTAAAAAGGCTTGGAACAAGTTACATCGATATTTACCGGCCTGCAAGAATTGACCCAAATGTTCCGATAGAAGAAACAGCGGGGGCAATTGCGGATATGATAAAGGCAGGTTTTGTAAGATTTCTTGGTTTGTCTGAAGCAGGTGCAGATACCATTCGCCGGGCCAGTTCCGTCCATCCGGTTAGTGACCTGCAGATTGAGTATTCACTTATTTCCAGGGGAATTGAAGAAGAGATCCTGCCGGTATGCCGTGAACTTGGAATCGGCATTACGGCCTATGGAG
Source organism: Syntrophomonadaceae bacterium (assembly GCA_050259615.1). Classification (GTDB taxonomy): domain Bacteria; phylum Bacteroidota; class Ignavibacteria; order Ignavibacteriales; family SURF-24; genus JAAXKN01. Next base: position 1,023 of record JBLNAZ010000075.1, read on the forward strand.
TATTGTCGCGCGGACTTATAAGCGGCTACTGGACAAAAGACCGCGATGTAGCCCAAAATGATTTCCGGAGGTACAGCCCGCGCTTCACCAAAGAAAATCTTGAGCATAATTTATTGCTTGTTGAAGCCTTAAAAAAGACGGCACAGAAGAAGGACCTGACAGTTGCACAGATTGCAATTGCCTGGGTTTTATCGCGCGGCGGTGATATAGTTCCCCTTATAGGTGCCCGCAGGCGTGAAAGGCTTAAGGAAGCACTTAAAGCCGTTGAAGTCAGGCTTGACAGAAGCGATCTGGAAGAAATAGAGCGCGCCGTACCGCCGGGAGCGGCCAAAGGCAGCCGCTATAATGAACAACAGATGGGCATGCTCGACAGCGAGCGCAAAAGCAGCAGAAAATAGAATGAGCCTTATTAATAAAGAAGCTGCCATGAAATGGCTCATTGCAGCTTCAAAATATCTATAGCTTTTGCCTATTCTGAAGGATTAAGCGAGGTATAAACAGCCCGCCGTACAGCGGAACTCGTCCATCAAATATTTCTCCTGCTCAATACTGCTACGTTTAGTTCCCGTGCTGAATTAATTCTTTTGGATATTTATCCGCAATAAGGTTTAAGTTAATACCATGTTCCATAAAAGCCTTAAGCCCGTCAAGGACAGTTGTGAAGCCGCCGGTTGAATCCTTAATTGCAGAAAGTAACTCATCTCCTGATTTATTGTATCCGCACTCGGTGACAGTCACATAAGTGGAATTAGCGGATAAAGTCTGAAACCTGAATTCAACCAGCAGAGGTGTGTCACCCCATTCAAACGCTATTTTCTCGTTTTTTATAATTTCAATAGGAACAACTGTTACCGATACATTATACATTTCCCATTGCCAGGTAACCGGTTCCTTAACGCGCAATTTGCCGCTGCCTTTAGTGAACCAGAAATTCTTTGTCAATTCCGGGTCGATTAAAGCCTGGAAAACCTCTTCAACCGGTTTTCTTATCAGCATGCGGGCTTCAGTACATTTAATATTGTCTGACATAAAGTTACTCCTTATATCTATTTTTTGTCAATCCCCTGTCCGTGGTGAATATTAAAGGCTATTACCCTTAGCTTTTGGGTTTCCTGGGCAAATGAAGCATTTAAGAGGATAAGCGTAAGCACACACTATGCCAATTAATTTTTCCACATCCCAGCCATAAATAAATCACAGGAAATTCTGCTATATCAAATATAATTAAAACGAAAAAAGATAAGAAATGCACTCTTTAGATTTGTCTGGATTTTAACTATTTTTAGCATTGATGTGCCTATGGAAATGACACAGAACGGCAAGAGAAATAAGAGTTTAATAATTTTAGTTACAGGAGTTCCCTGCTATGCCCTTCGATTTTCACATGAACCCCGATGTATATTTCGAACAGCAATATACAAATGCAAAAAAATACATCTTCCCTTTTATCAGTGAAGTAATGCCTCTTAGGGACAAGAGTGTTCTTGAGATAGGAAGCGGCGAAGGAGGTGTATTAAAGATATTCAGTGAGCAGGGATGCCGGATAACAGGAGTAGACCTAAATTCAGCGAAGATTGAAGTGGGAAAAAGAATATTTGCCCGGGAGATTGAAAATAACAGGGCAAGGTTTATAAGCGATGACATTTTCAACTTCTTTGATGATAAGTTCGACCTGATAATCTTAAAAGATGCTCTGGAGCATATTCACGGGCATGAGAAGATACTCTCAAAAATTAAGGACCTCTTAAATCCCGGGGGTAAAGTTTTCCTTGCCTTTCCGCCGTGGCAGATGCCTTTCGGAGGCCACCAGCAGATGTGCAAAAACAAATATATGGCCCTTGCTCCTTTTATTCATCTTTTGCCGAACCCGTTATATGCCGGACTGTTAAAGTCTTTCCATGAAAGCGACAGGATGGTTGAGCACCTGCTGGATATAAAAGAGACAAGAATAACGATTGAAAGGTTTGAAAGGATAATAAAGAAGCTGAATTACAAGATTGACAAAAAGCTTTTTTACTTCATTAATCCGAACTATGAAGTAAAATTCAACATGAAGCCTAGAAAGCAGTCGGCACTGATTTCCAGCATTCCGTACATAAGAAACTTTTTTATTACAACCTGTTTTTATATAATTTCTGCTGATAATGAATAGTTAAATAAGGGTCAGTCCAAAGCTTTGGACTGACCCCAAAGGTATTATTCAACTTTCTTTCCCGGAAGCTCGCGTCCGTTCTGGAAGAGCGTCATGCTTGTAACAATTCCATCTTTTCTCTGGAAACTTACCTGTGCGCTTACCACTTTGAGATAAAACTTATCCTCCGAAGCCGGAAACATTTCAAACGGTGACTGTCCAGTTGCCTGCCCGAAAATTCTGCCTCCTTCAACAGTAATTATAATATTGAATCCCGGAGCAATCTGATAGCTTCCAATATATTCCTTAAGCTTAGTTTCCGTCAGCTTTAATTCAGCTGTTTTGATCTCACCCTGCCCTAGTTCCTTAAGCGCGTTGGCGGCATTTTCATTTCCGGGGTTCAGTTCAAGGGATTTTTTGTAGTTCCTGGCAGCTTCTTCTTTTAATCCCTTCTTAAGGAGGGCCTCGCCATAGCTGTCATATACATTAGAGGATTGAGGGAACTCCTCCGTATTGAGTTTGAATATTTCTATTGCTTCATCGGTTTTCCCGTTCCCAAGGAGATCATATCCCATAAGGTTAATCTCTGCCTCGGTATAGACATATTCATCTTTTTTATTCCTGAGCTCTTTGAATTTATTAATAGCGCTTTGGGTACCCTCCTGCTCAAGCGTATTCCAGAGGATCCTGACCAGAGGTTTCAGCGGCGCAGATTCATCTTTGCCATTAAGTATATTTATAATCTGGTCTGTCATTTTACCTAATGGTGCTGCTCCTGCATTACTGAAAATAACCACATACTGTCCCGCCTGAGGTATCATATAGTTCATTGCATTAAATCCGTTTATGCTTCCCCCGTGTGTAATTACATCAAGAGAATCGTGTCCGTCAAACCTTTTAGCTGTCATCCAGCCGTAACCGTAATACATATCCCCCATTTTCATATACTTCTTGAACAGTTTTTTCTTCAGTTCGGGTGATAAAAGCTTATCCGTTTGAAGAGCCTTATCCCACACAAGGAGGTCTTCCACTGTGGAATACATGCTTCCGGCTGCATATGGAAGTGACATATCCAGGAATGATGTATTCTTAAGGCTGCCTCCTCTTCTGTCATATCCGGATGCCCTTTTCGTGATAATGTTTTCAGAATAATCGTATCCTGTATTCTTCATTCCGAGAGGATCCAGTATATTATCCCTGAGCGCCTTTTCATAGCTCAATCCTGTCACGTGTTCAATTATGGCGCCCAGAATGAAATATCCCGAGTTGTTATATACAATTTTTGATCCCGGTTCAAACTGCAGGTCGCCGCTGCACTGCTCTTTAATAAAGTCGTCAGGTTTATAATACATTTTGCTGATTTTGCCGGAGAATTCAGGCTGAGATGTATAGCTTGGTATGCCCGAAGTGTGGGTCAGGAGCATATGGATAGTTATCCTGTCGCCAGTATCCTTCCTGTAATAAGGAAGGTAATCTGTCAATTTTCCTTCAAGGCTTA
>JBLNAZ010000076.1:0-8078 GCA_050259615.1 Syntrophomonadaceae bacterium
TGGCGCCATTACAAAAATTTGAAATTAAATCTATATTATAAATGATAAACCAAACTAAAATAATACTCTCTGAATTCGCGGGTAAAATCCCAGCCACTTATTTCGGCCCCGACCGCATCCAGTGGATTAACGACCACCTCGATATGCTGAAGGATGATGAAAGAAGAACCCTGCTCTGCATGGTAAACCTCCTTTTAACCGAAATGATTGAAAAAAATGCCTCCGATATTGAGCTTGGCGGATTCGGAACCGCCGGCTTTGTATGGTTCAGAATCTTCGGCAAAAAGGAACCCGTTAGTAATCTCCCCGCCTTTACCGCCGATGAGGCTGCAATTCTCATTTTAAGCCTGCTTAACGAAAACCAGAGATCAAAACTTACGGCTTCCGGCAACCTCGACTTTTCCTATACCTTTTTCCACGAAAAGAAAAACGATAACGTACGATTCAGAGCCGATGCTTATTACGACCTCGACTGCCTGGCGCTTAATATGAGAGCTATTTCCAGCAATCTGCGCTCAATTCAGTCAATTGGGTTCCATCAGGGCGTGCTTAAGGTTATGAGCCACGCTTTTGTTAAACAGGGCCTTACGCTTATTACAGGCATTACTGGCTCCGGTAAATCTACAACGCTCGACGCAATTGTCGACTGGCATAACCAGTCCGATCCCGCACATGTGGTAATTATTGCCGCTCCTATAGAATTTGTGCATAAATCCAAAGCCTGCATTATTCGCCACCGCGAGGTGGGACGCGACGTGCCGTCATTCAAAGACGGCGTAATTCAGGCACTCAGGCAGGATCCCGATATTATTGTAATTGGTGAAATGCGCGATCCCGATACTATTATGGCCGCCCTCGAAGTGACCGATACCGGACATAAGGTGTTTTCAACGCTCCATACCTCAAGCGCTGTTGAATCTATAGACAGAATTATTGCCGAGGTTCACCCCTCAGAGCAGGAACGCGTGCGCAACCGACTGGCCGACGTGCTCGTTTCTATAGTTTCCCAGAAACTTGTGCCCAGCCTCGACGGCAAGCGCGTTCTGGCCAAGGAAGTCCTTGTCGTTAACGCCAGCGTCCGCGCCGCTATTAAAAATAACAATACCAGTGAAATTTATATGATGATTAACCAGGGCGCTCAGACAGGCATGATTACGATGGAACAGGATTTGAAGAGTCTTTACTTAGCCAGGAAGATCTCACTGGAGAATGCGATGGCTTACGCAAATAATAAACAGAGAATGCAGCAAATTCTTGCGGCGGTGTAAATTATGAAAACTTTAGTCTGTATATACTGCGAAGGCAGCGATACTAAACTTGCCGTTGTGGCCAAGGACAAAAAGCAGCTTAAACTGCTCCGCGCGGCCGATTTCAACCACGTTTCGGCCCGCCAGAGCAGCGTAGAAGCTTTTTCAGCTATCAGCCTCGACGGCATGCAGGGCGATATTTCCCTCGGCGACCTGGGCGGCGAATCCTCCGGCACTCCCGTTACTTCGGGCGAAGGACTCCTTAATTCTGCCCTTTCTGGCATGAATCTCAATAATTGCGAGTTTGTCCCAGCTATTACCGAACCCGCTGTCCACTACCACGTTTTTGAAGGCTCCAAGGACCTGAAGGATAAAAACCCCTCAAAACTCGTTCAGGCGATGATTGAGGAGATCCAGAAATCAAAAAATATTACAGTCGCCAAAAATAACCTCGGCTACGAGGAACTTGCCGGCGGACAGTATCTTTCTGTCTTCGCCGACGGCGAAATACACTGCCTGGCCAACATTAACGCCCTGGCTCGCGTCCATGGCAGAAAATTTTACCGGATCCCATCGGTAAAATGTGCCGATTTGTCGCTCGCTTACTACGCCGCCCAGAAGAAAAAGTTCTTCCCCGACGACTATTCCCTCGTTGTTTATATTGGTAAGGAATACAGCAAACTTATTTTTCTGCAGGGTAAGGAGCTTAAGCATATTGGCGCTACACTCGATATCGGAACGGCAAACCTGCATACATACGACGTTTATTTCTCCAAAATCCTTCTTGAAATGGAAAACGGCGGCATTCCGCGCATAGATAACGTTGTAATCTGCGGCGAGGATGAAAGCGAAAACCTGGTGCTTTCTTTCTACGGCACCTTCCCCGAGGCTAATGTAAGCAAACTCGATTTTGCTGACCTCGATACTAGCTTGATCAGCGAGGACCTCAGGGAAAATGTCTCCAGCTTCAGCGTTCCTATTGCAGTTGCTTTCGAATACTTTGCCGAACTCGATAAAAAACATAAAGGCATTAACCTTCTGCCCCGCTATATAAGAGAGGACCAGAAGACGTTCCAGTTCGCCTGGTACAGCCTTTTTATTCTGCCGCTCATATTCCTGGTTACATTCTTTTTTACCAAAACCGCACTGGTGAATAATAAGGAAATAAACAGACTCGATAAAAGCATTAATGAGCTGACGCTGGTTCAGCAGAGAAATCAGAAGATTCTTGACGAAATTAACCACCAGCAGGGAAGAATTACTAATTTCGGCGCTACTCAGGCAATTCTGGATTCCGCTTCCAAAGGCGCTGAGGTCTGGGGCACTACTTCTAAGAAAATGGCCGACTTTATTATGGCCCGCAAGGGAATGTGGGTTACTGAAATTAAATCCGACGCCGGAAACCAGGTTTCTGTTAACGGCTACTCCCTTACAAGAGGTGTTGTAACGGCTTTCTCCGATTATAACGAAGCCCTGCTCAAAAGCATGGTGTATGAACCTCTCAGAGAAAAAACTGCTTATAAATTTATTATGAATTTCAACATGTTAAAAAATACCGGGAAAACCAAATGAACCGGAAAACTAAAAATACTCTGATTCTGCTTGTTATCTTAATTTTTATAAGTGCGGCCGGGAGTTCCTTCAGCTTCATTTATCAGAAAAAACAGCTCGATAAAAAAACTAAAAGAGAGGCTGAACTTAAGGCCAGCGCCATCAGCACTTCGGAGCTCGAAGCCCAGCTGAAAGTTGTTCAGCTGAAGGCTATGACCCTCGATTCTATTCTCTCTAAAAGAAAATTTAATATCCCGAAACAGCTCAAACAGACGGACTTTTATAACTTCGTCAACAGGGTTTCTACTGAGTTTTCTCCCTTTACCCATATCGATATTGAATTTGTAGACAGCAAACTTGAAAAGACGTTCAACCTTTATTCCTATAAGCTCGCTGGCACGGGTGAATTTTATGACATCTACAGCCTTATCTATGCCATAGAACAGAGCAGGGAACTGAAGAAAATCAGAAATATGTCGCTTTCGGCCAGCATAACCCCCGATAAGGATGGCGTTTCTCATTACCTCGTGGCCTTTTCTTTTAACGTGTCTGTCTATTATGCAAACGACGACCGCTTTTCGGCTTCCAATTTTGTGGAAAATTCTCTTCAGCCCGACGGAATTTACGATATGTTCTACCCCCTTATTAGAACACAATTGCCGCCGAACCTGGATGACCTTGCCGAAGTTGAAACTGCCAAATTGCTGGCCCTTGTACCCGACGGCGCTTATATTTCCGACACACGCGGCAATACGTTCATGCTTATGGAAGGCGACCCGGTTTATTTGGGCTATCTGACTAAAATAGATTATACATCAAATCAGGTTACTTTCATTCTCAATAAAGGCGGAATAATAGAAAAAATATTCCTGAAACTTGAAAAAGAAGACAATAGGAAGAAAAAATAAAATGAAACGAATAATTATCTGTTTGCTTGCGCTTGCTTTTGCAATGCCCCTGTATTCCCAAAAGGACCTGGAAAAAGAATTGAACGGCTACCATAACCCCGATGAGCTGGTTACCCTCTCGGAAAATGTGCCTTTCAGCAAGGCTGTCGAAATTCTCAGCAAGGTAAGCATTAAAACTACCGGCAAAACAATTGTTTCTACCGCAAGCGTCAATACCCCTATAGGTGTCGAAATTGTGAGCCAGCCTTATAAAAAAGCACTCACCATTATTACACAGTACGCGGGCCTGATTTACGACGAAACCCAGGACGCAATTGTTATCCGCGGCAGAAATGATGCCAAAGGCGAACAGAAACCTAACGATATCTATGCGCCTGTGGATTCAAGGGAAGTTAAAATTTCGGCCGTCTTCTTTGAGGCTAATATCTCTGAAATGAAATCGCGCGGCATTAACTGGCAGTTCCTCCTTTCCCAGAAAAACCTCTCGCTCGGCGCCGATAGCAGAACTTTCGGCCAAAGCGCCGGCAGCAGCAGTACTGACGGTACCGGAACTACTTCTACTCAGAAATCACCCGACTTTAATTTGAGCGGTGCTGCCTCAAATTTCGGCGTCGGAGGCTTTACTGGCGCTGCAACTGCTATGTTCCGCTTCTTCGAAACCGAAAACCTGGGCGAAATTATAGCTTCCCCTAATGTCAGCGTCAGAAGCGGCCAGAAGGGCAGAATTCAAATCGGTAGCGACTTCTCCATCAAAACAAAAGATTTTTCCGGAAATGTGATAGATAAATTTTATCCCACAGGTACAATTATAGAAGTAACTCCGTATATTTACAGGGAAGATAATCTGGATTATGTGCTCCTCAACCTGAACGTCGAAAGAAGCAGCGCAGTCCCTTCCGAAATATCAACTGAAATAAGAAAAACTTCTGCCTCTACTCAGGTTATGATGCTTAACGGCGAGGAAACCATTATCGGCGGTTTGTTTATTAACGACCAGACCAACGACAGAACGGGAATTCCTATCCTTAAGGACCTTCCCTGGTGGGTCTTCGGTATCAGATATCTTACCGGAAGCGACCAGAAAATTAATCAGAAAAAAGAAGTCGTAATCTTAATTAAAACCGAGCTGATGCCTTCCCTTAAGGAAAGACTTACTATGCCTAAGGACGGCAATAAGATTCAGCAGGAAGTTGAAAAAAACAGACAACAGATAAAATTCTATCAGTTTAACCAAAATCAACAGGAAGAAAAGTAGGAAAGTACAATGGAATCCATTTTAATAGTAGACGATGATGTAAATCTGTGCTCACTTTTGTGCGAAGAGCTTAATGAGATTGGATATAATGCTTATTCGGTGAACGGCGCAGACGAAACATTTGCCTTTCTTGATTCCGGACGTACCGCGGACCTTATACTGCTCGACCTGAAAATGCCCGAAAAGGACGGATTTTATGTGCTGGAAACCCTGAGAGCCAAAAAATTGAATATCAGGGTTATTGTGCTTACAGCTTATGCCGACGTTAAGAGCGCTATTGATTCGGCTAAGCTGGGCGCAAGCGATTTTATAAGTAAACCTTATGATTTTGATGAACTGCTTATTACTATAAGAAAAGTTTTGCAAAAAGATAAAGAACATGAAGATTAGCTATAGAATTTTAATAGCGGCCCTTGCTGTTGTAGTTTTGAGCTTCGCCAGTTCCACCCTTACTTTCTATTCTTTTACAGGAAAAATTGCTTTAGGCCTTGCCGGCGTCGCCCTTTCACTGGTCTTTGTTCTGCTAAGGCTGGATAAAAACTCCAGGGCAAAAGCTGAGTATACGGCCTTTGTTGCTCTTATAAACCAGAACCTGTCTTTAGGGGATATGTCCGACGCTGTACTGGCAAAGATTATTAAGTCAACCGGACTTACTGCAGGCAGGCTCTATATGACCGATAACACAGGGGAAAAACTCCTTGCATCCTGCGGACTGCTGAATGAAACCTCTCTTGCTGAAAACAGTATAGACCTTCATAAGCGCGTAATTGAAAAAGGCGAGGAGGCTGAATACTTTTTTACAGAAAATTTTCCTGTAATCCGTTCGGGACTTACTGAGCTTAAAGTAAGATACCTCCTTATCTATCCCGTTATTTATAATCAGAATGTTATTGCTGTGCTTGAAGCGGCTTCGGTCGGCTCGCCCGGCAGGCACCTTAAGCCTTACCTTTCAAACATAAAGGATCAGCTTGCCGCCGGCTTAAGCAAGGCGTATGAATTGCGCAAGCTGGAAAATCTTGTGCAGGAACTGAAAGTGCACAAGGAGGAACAGCGCGTTGCTCCTCCATCTGTACAGGAAAATATAACCGCTAAAGAAACAGACAAATTAAACGAAAACCCCGAGCATGAACCGGCCTATTTTACAGACGAAGAACTGTTCTCTCCGGAACAGCTGCCAGTTAAACCGGAAGTGCGGGAGTCGATAAACTACGAGGCGCTTCAGGAAGAAATTGAAAAAAGGGCTTCGCATACAATTCTTATTATCGACGCCAACCCCGAGAACAGAAAAATTATTAGCCGCTACTTAACATCTAAGCATTACAGCGTTCTGCAGTCCGAAAGCATTCAGCAGGGAATGAAAGAGATAAGTTTACAAAAACCGTTTGCAGTTGCGCTTGCGGTTTCATCTTCAGATTTAACTTCGTGGGATGCGCTGAAGCAGCTCAAAGACAGCACTCAGACGCGCAGTATACCCGTAGTTCTTTATAATACTGTGGATGCGCTTAACTTCGGCTGCGGACTTCAGCTTTACGATTATATTTTCGGCCCCCTTAACGCAGAAGTTATAAACGCTTATACCAGCAGGCTTCCTGAAATAAAAAATGTCGTCTTTGCGGGCTTCGAGGAAGATTCATTAAAACTGGTAAAAGAACAGCTTAACGGAAAGAAAACTAAAATTATTTCGGTTAAGGAACAGAATGCCGCATTTAAGACTATATCAAAGCTTCAGCCGGGACTTGTGTTTATTGATGCAATGATGCAGAAGGGCGACAGCATTTCGCTTGTGGACAGGCTTAAATCTGCATTTGAAACAAGGGATCTGCCAGTTATACTCTGCCTGAAATCTGATATTGACAAGGATGAGCTGGCGCTTCTTACCGCGGGCATTGAGAGAGTTACAATCCGCTCCAAAGGCCACCGCGTGGAAATACTGAAGGCAATAAGGGACAGGATACACCTGGAAGAAGGTTTCCCGGGCGAGGATACCTCATCCATACTGATTGAAAACAGGCCTGAAGAAGATGAAAATATGAGCGGTGAAAATGCAGATAAGCTTCAGCCGAACAGAGTCCTTATAGTTGACGATGACGCCGGCACGCTTACAGAAGTTAAGGAAATAGTTACTAATTCAGGGTGCGAAACAGTTGTTGCAAATAGCGGAAGTGAATGCCTTGCTGCGCTGCGCACATTTAAACCCGACCTGATTCTCCTGGATATTATGATGCCGCACATGGACGGCTTTGAAACAATTAAAAGGATAAAGGCGGAAAAAAACCTTAAGGAAATTCCCGTCTTTGCTCTTACATCTCACGAAATGATTGAAGAAAAGGAAATTTTAATAAGGAATGGTTTCGATGACTTTGTATCCAAACCCGTTGATTCCGGATCTCTGTCATTCAAAATTGAAAAAGTATTAAATATTATAACTGAGTGCTGAAATGAAAAAAATACTTATAATTGACGACCATCCCGATAGCGTGTTTTTACTGCAGGACCGGCTGCAGAGAGAAGGCTATGAGGTCATTGCAGCTTACGACGGGCAGAGCGGCCTCGAAAAAGCATTTAATGAACAGCCCGACCTTGTGCTGCTCGATGTAATGATGCCTGGGCTGAATGGACTTGAAGTCTGCCGCACGCTTGTGAATACTCCGGTAACAAAAGACATTCCGGTTATACTTGTAACTGCAAAAACCGAAGCCGAAGGTACAAAAGAAGGCCTGCAGGCCGGGGCGTTCGATTACATCCGAAAGCCTGTAAACAAAATTGAGCTTCTGGCAAGAATACACTCGGCATTAAAGCTGAGAGAAACGCAGAAGCTGCTGCTGGAGCTCGAAAAGATCAATACATTTACCGCAACCGTTGTAACAGCCAATCACGAAATAAAGCAGCCGTTAACGTTAATTAATCTTTCCGCAGCGGCAATAAAAAGGGAAGTAGGCAAAAAGGAAATATCGCCAGAGGCCATATTAAAGAAAGTGGAATACATAGAAGGCGCCATTAAAGAGATCAACAATGTGCTGGAGAAATTCAAAGCCATAAAGAGTCCCAACTTCTCCCCCTACGTAAACAACATCAAAATGGTGGACCTCGACGGAAAATAAAACCAATTAAAAATTA
>JBLNAZ010000077.1:0-12766 GCA_050259615.1 Syntrophomonadaceae bacterium
GCAGTAAATCTCGTTTGTTTTATTGTTGTACCAGACGGGTATTCTGTGGCCCCACCATAGCTGGCGCGATATACACCAGTCCTTAATGTTTCCCATCCAGTGCTCATAGGTCTTAACCCAGTGTTCGGGGTGGAAATGAACTTTTCCCTCCCTTACCACCTTCAGAGCCGGGGCTGCAAGCTCGTCCATCTTCAAAAACCACTGTTCTGAAAGGTACGGCTCAATCGGAACGCCGCCGCGCTCGGAGTAACCCACATTATTTGTGTAATCCTCAATTTTATACAGGAGTCCCAGCTCCTCAAGCTTTTCTATAACTTTCTTACGGACATCATAGCGGTCAAGGCCCTGAAGTTCTTCAGGCACGTTGGTGTTTGTTGAGGCATCAGGATTAAAGATGTTTATAAACTCAAGGTCGTGACGCTTTCCCATCTCATAGTCGTTCACGTCGTGAGCGGGAGTAACCTTAACGGCGCCAGTGCCGAAATTCTTGTCTACATATTCGTCAGCAAAAATGGGTATTTCACGGTTAACAATGGGCAGCATTACTTTTTTGCCAAGAAGATGGGTGTATCTTTCATCTTCAGGGTTAACTGCTATACCTGTATCGCCAAGCATTGTTTCGGGCCTTGTGGTGGCAACAATAACAAACTCATCCGTGTCCTTAACTGGATACTTCAGGTGCCAGAGTTTTCCGTTAACCTGGCGGTAGATTACCTCTTCGTCTGAAATAGCCGACTTGCTTGCGGGGTCCCAGTTTACCATGCGGTAGCCGCGGTAGATTTTTCCCTTTTTATACAGATCCACAAACGATTCAACAACTTTATCGTAATAATGCTCATCCATCGTAAAGCGTTCGCGCTGCCAGTCGCAGCTTACACCCAGCTTTCTGAGCTGTTTTGTAATAATGCCGCCGTACTTATGTGTCCATTCCCAGCAGTGCTTTAAGAACTCCTCGCGGCCGATCGATTTTTTATCAATCCCCTGTTCTTTAAGGTAATTGGTCACCTTTGTCTCAGTAGCTATAGATGCGTGGTCCGTTCCCGGCACCCAGCAGGCGTTAAAGCCTTTCATTCTTTTATAGCGTATGAATACATCCTGTATGGTGTTGTTAAGAATGTGGCCCATGGTAAGTATGCCCGTCACGTTCGGCGGCGGAATTACTATGGTATATGGTTCTTTATTTTTATCCGGCTCGGAATGATACATCTGGTTTCCTTCCCAGAAGGCGTACCATTTATCTTCAACTTCGCCGGGATTGTAGGCTTTTGGAATTTCTCTTGTATTGGACTCAGGCATTTAGCACTCTCGAATATTAAAACATAAACTTAAATATACGCAAAAACAGGGATAATTTGGCAGGAGAAAATTAAGGCGTCCGCATTAAGAAACAATTTCTTCGGGGCTGTGGAATGAAACCGCGGAAAATGGTATAATTGAGAAGAAATTTTTTAACTGAGAGAGCATAAATGAATTTCCACCTGAATACTTTCTTTTATCCTAAAAGCGTCCTTGTTGCCGGAGCCTCAACCAAAGAAAAAAGCATCGGCTACGAGCTCCTAAAAACCATGCTTTCATACGGCTACACGGGCGAAATACTTCCGGTTAACCCTAAGGCAGATACAATTCTGGGACTTAAATGCTACCATGCAATTGAGGACGTTGAAGGGCCTGTGGATCTGGCAATTGTGCTGGTGCCTAAAGCCTGCGCCGAGGAAACCATAGACGCTATCTTAAACAAGGGCGTAAAGTCGGTTATTCTTATAACAGCCGGATTTAAGGAGGTTGGCGCTGAGGGCGAAAAGGTGGAAAAAAGGATAGTTGAGAAGATTAGATCTGCCGGAGCACGCCTGGTGGGTCCCAACTGCATGGGTATTATTAATACCCGAAGCGACATCAGGCTTAATGCTACCTTTGTGGCTGAAAAGCCGGAATACGGGAGCACGGGATTTTTATCGCAGTCGGGAGCTCTCGGAGCCGCGGTGCTGAACTCCCTCAGGGAAACAGATATCCGCTTTGCCCACTTTATAAGCGTTGGAAATAAGGCAGATATAAACGAAAATGACATCCTGAACTACTGGCAGGAAAGCCCCGACATCCATACACTCACATTTTATCTGGAAAGTTTTACCAGCGGAAAGCGGTTTATCGCTCCTTTTGTAAAAAATGAAATTACAAAACCTGCCATTGTCCTTAAGGCAGGAAAAACCACAGGCGGCATGAAAGCGGCAAGTTCCCATACGGGAGCACTCGGGAGCACGGATAAGGTGGTCGAGGCTGTCTTAAAACAGTTCGGCATAGTGCGCGTAAACGACTTAAACGAGCTTTTTAACACCGCAAAGGGATTTGAAAACTTTCCGCTTCCAAAGGGAAAGAATGTTGCAGTTGTAACAAACGCCGGAGGCCCGGCCATTCTTGCCGTGGATGCGCTGGAAAAGGAAAACCTAAGACTTGCTGAACTAAGCAGTGCCACAAAAATGAAGCTGAGGGAAATTGTGCACCCCGAGGGCAGCGTTGAAAACCCCGTGGATCTGCTCCCGGGAGGTTCGGCGGAAACCTATAAAAGGGTAAACGAAATACTCCTTGAAGATGAAGGCGTGGATAGTGTTGTATCAATATTTGTAGAACCCGTAATGGTTCAGCCTTTTAAGGTGGTTGAATCGGTCTCGGAAATAAAATCGGATAAACCGCTTTTCCAGGTTTATATGCCGCTGCCTGAATTCTGGGATTACTACCGGCAGCAGTCCGCCAGCAAAATTCCGCTCTTCAGGAACCCCGAGGATCCGGCAGAGGTAATTTCAAATATGCTTTTCTACAGGAAAAGAAGGTGCCGCATTGAAAAAAGCCTCCATACACGCTTAAAGGAAACTGAAACGCCTAAGGCGGATAAATATAAATTCCAGGCGGGATATATTCTTCAGAACGAAATAAAGCAGATTGCGGAAGATTATAACATCCCGGTTGTAAAATCCCTTAACCTGAAACCAGGTGAACTGAACGGGATTCCGGAAAATTTCCTGCCCGCGGTTCTTAAAGCTATAAGCAGCGAAGTTATACATAAGTCGGAATTTAACGCCGTTAAGCTGAACCTCCGGACAAAAGAGGAAATTCTTTCGGCCGCGGAAAAGATGACGGAGGAATTTGCCTCAAAAGGCTTCAAAATCGACAGCTTCCTTGTTCAGCCTTACGTTAAGGTTAAGCACGAGATCCTCCTGGGAGGCTTCAGGGACCCTTCCTTCGGACCTGTGATTATGTTCGGAACAGGAGGCAAATACGTGGAAGTTATTAACGATACGGTTATTAAATCGGCCTATATGTCGGATGCCGACGTAAACGAGATGATAAACTGGACGAAAATAGGACAGATAGTTAAAGGTGTTCGGGGTGAAAAACCTGCCGATATACGCTGCCTCAGGGATACGATAAAAGCTGCTGCCCGTATGCTGATTGATAACGATAGAATCCAGGAGTTCGACATCAACCCCCTCGTGGTTGCAGAAAATAACGCAGTCTATGCCGTGGATATAAGAATTAAAATGGGAGAATAAGACCCCCGGGAAATATCCCCTTTTTTTAAGTCTTTCAAGTCGAGGCGTAATTATCTATATTTTTAAGAAAACCGGCATTCCCGGTTTTCTTTTTATTAACCGGTAACATTGAATAAACCTATGAAAAATTTCATTATATTTTTTTCCATTGTGCTGCTCGTCTATGGGCTCGTTAACTATTATATATTTATCAGGGGATGGCAGGCGATTCCCAAAGACTCGCCAATAAGAACCTATTATCTCATTATTTTTCTCTTTCTCGCGCTTTCTTATTTTGCCGCAAGGTGGCTCGAAAAACATGCCTTCTATGCAGTAAGTGATCCCCTCATGTGGATCGGGGCATTCTGGCTTGCGGCAATGGTCTATTTTCTGTTTGCTGTTGTGGCTCTTGACCTCCTGCGCCTTGCAAATAATTTTACCGGCTTCTTCCCTTCATTCATAACAAAAGACTACGCAAAAGCAAAGTATTATACTGCCATTGCCGTACTTTCAATTGTAACTCTTACGGTTATACTTGGAAGGATAAATGCCCTTACTCCCCGCCTTAAGGTGCTGGAGCTGGCAATACCTAAAAAGACTAACCCAATAAAATCGTTAAATATAGTAGCTGCTTCGGATATACACCTGGGAACACTCATCGCCAACTCGCGCCTCGATAGCCTGGTTGAGAAAATAAACTCACTCGATCCCGATCTGGTCTTGTTTCCGGGGGATATTGTGGACGAGGACCTGGGACCCGTAATAAAGAAGAACCTCGGCGAAACACTCAGAAAGATTAAGTCCCGCTACGGCGTTTATGCCATTCCCGGCAACCACGAATTCTTTGGCGGCATTCAGGCAGCAACGCAGTACCTGACAGAGCACGGAATTACTATGCTGAGAGACAGCGTGGTTAAACTTGAAGGGGATATTTATCTTGTTGGTAGAGACGACCGCTCGGTTAATCAGATTAAAAAAAGAAAATCCCTCCAGGAACTGATGCGTGAAGTGGACAAAACGAAACCTGTAATTATGATGGACCACCAGCCGTTTGACCTTAAGGAAGCCGAAGATAACGGGGTCGACCTCCAGATCTCAGGCCATACTCATCACGGCCAGCTCTGGCCTTTTAACTTTATTACTAACAGGGTTTACGAAGTTAGCTGGGGTTATAAGAAAAAGGGCAATACCAATTACTATGTTTCCAGCGGCTTCGGAGGCTGGGGCCCGCCGATCAGGACAGGCAACACTCCTGAAATTGTAAATTTCCACCTGAAGTTTCAATAGATTCAACCCCCTGGAACTACTCGGTTGAATCGGAAGTGGCAGTTATTGTAAAGTAATCGCTGAAAATAAATTCATCCGGACTTACGGTATTGCTCAATTTTATTCTGTAGTGGGAAGAAGAGGGAATAGTTATCGGAATCCTCCAGGTAAACTGCCCGTCGTTGTCTGTAGCGCCGGAAATTCCGGTAATCTCTTCCGTCTTCTTAAAAAGAGTCAGCGAAACGGTTTTGACCGATGGGGATACAAACCATCTGATTGGAAACTGAACCCCCTTCAGCAGTACTTCCCCCGGACTTGGAGTTGTAAGGTATAGCACATTGGGAGTATCAGTGCTTGTAATTAAAAGATTGGTCCCCGGCCCGGAATCTGTAAGGTCCAGTTTTTCACGGCAGCCGAAGAACATCTGAACCAGAGAAAACAGAAATACAAATGAAAAAAGCTTTTTATTCATTTTGCCTTCATTAAAAGAGTTGAAAAATATTTACAAATATTTGCCTGCCTCTTCTTCAGACCGCATACCAACTTAATTCTAAGTAAAATTAGAATAATAGTAAATCCATTTTTGAGTATTAAAAAATAACCTGTTCATTTTCTCAGGGGCTTAATGCCGATGGTGAATTATTTAAGTAAACTTTGTATGTTTCAGCCGGAAATTACAAAGTATCTTTAATTAAGTAAATCAGTCAAATTAAATAAAGCAGTGTCGGCATTTTTTAAATGGATCCGGAAAAAATAAAACATTACACTATACCCGTATTTATACCCGAGCTCGCCTGCCCGTTCCAGTGTGTCTTCTGCGACCAGAGGAAGATTTCCGGGAAACAGGAAAGTCCTTTGGTGGAAGAAGTAAGACGCACAATTGAAGAACACCTGGCTACAATTCCACCCGCAGGGACATATGTTGAGATAGGTTTCTTCGGGGGAAATTTTACCGGGATACCTCTTGGCCTGCAGGAAACCTACCTCGCTTCTGCGGGCGAATACCTGAAGTCGGGAAGAATTAAGGGGATCAGGCTTTCAACGCGCCCGGACTATATATCTGCTGAAAAGCTGAAGCTCCTGAAGTCTTACGGCGTCAGCTCAATTGAGCTCGGAGCCCAGTCGCTGGACCCGGACGTTCTCAGGCTTTCCGGAAGGGGCCACAATGCAGAAGATATAACCGAAGCCTCCGGACTTATACTGCAGGAAGGTTTTTCACTCGGCCTTCAGATGATGATAGGACTTCCCGGCGATACACCCGAAAAATCCATTTTTACGGCAAGGCGTATTGTGGAACTTGGAGCCGACAACACGCGTATCTATCCTACACTGGTAATAAAGGGTACAAAGCTTGAACAGATGTATTTAAGGGGAAAGTATAAACCTCTTGAATTAAATGAAGCCGTACTGCGGGCTAAGAGCGTAACAGAAATTTTTGAATCCGCAGGAGTTAAAATTATTCGCATGGGGCTTCATCCTTCCGAGGGACTGCTAAGCGGAGAACACCTGGTTGCAGGACCTTACCACGTTTCATTCCGTGAGCTGGTTCAGACTGAAATCTGGAACGGAATACTTAAACCCCTTAGAGCTGAAGGAGGTAAAGTTCTTACCGTTTCGGTTTCACCTGCTGAATTTAACAGCGCGGTGGGCTATAATGCCCGTAACAAAAAAGAGCTCCTGGAGAATTTCCATAAAGTCAGGTTTATTACCGACCCGGCCATTAAAGGGAGGAAGTTTATTGCAGATTATAATTGACAGGAAAATGCCTGAAAAAGCCAAAAATACCCTTAGCCGCTTTGGCAGCCTTATTGAACTGGCAACTTCCGGAATCACTTATGAGGCAATTTCAGGCCACCCCGATATATTCTTTTTTCAGGCTCCTTCTGTTTTAATCACAGCGCCGAACCTTCCAAAGGAATATTTCAGAATACTTGATGAGAATAAGATAAATTATGTTTTGGGGAATTCTCCTGTTGGAGCAAAATATCCTGATACAGCCCGCTATAACGCCGTTTCAGGCGGAAAGTTTCTTATCCACAATAAGGATATTACAGAAAAAGAGATCCTTCATCACTTAAAAGAAAAAGAAATTCTGCACGTAAGTCAGGGCTACTGCCGCTGCAGCCTGCTGGGGCTTAAAGGGGAAAGCTTTATAACTTCCGACGGGGGGATTTATAAAGCCTTAATAAAAGCAGGCTTAAATGTGCTTTATGTTTCAGCTTCGGATGTAATGCTGCCGGGCTTAAAACACGGCTTTTTCGGGGGCGCCTGCGGCCTGCATGATGACAAGGTGTTTATTTCAGGAAGCCTCAAAAATCATCCTCAGCACAGCGAAATTAAATCTTTTATTCAGGCTAACGGATATGAAATAGTTGAACTTTGCGAAGGCCCTCTTTTTGATGCCGGAAGTATTTTCTTTATAGATGAAGTGGATTTTAGAAAGGGTAAATAAAATTCAGGGGGTGGAACGCCTGTTACACCCCCTGAATTTCAACAGATATTAACGAGTTTACTGTTTGTTTCTGTTCCACATGTGTGTTGTAATCTTCCAGGTATCGTCAGGCTGACGTTTCCATACGAAAACAAATTTGCCTTTTTCCTGCATTGGGTCCTGCCCCGGCCTGTTGATAGTTAAGAAATAACGGCCTACTTCATCCACTGTTCCATTATTTACGTTAACTTTGGCAGTTGTAAGTGTATCAAATTTTCCGCCCACAGTTATAACTTTTGCCCAGAAATTCTTAATTCCGTTTGCACCCTGAATTAAATCTATATCGGGAGGCATAATTACGGCATCATCAGCATAAAAGCCTGCTGCTGCTGCTGCATCGCCGCGGTTAATTGCCTGCATGAACTGGATTGCTGTCTGTTCAACCGTTGCGGCAGCCGCACTCGGAGCCGGTGTATTTACCCCGGGAGTTGGAGTTCCTGGCGCTGTTGTTCCCGGAATTGGAGTTCCTGGAGTTGTTGTGCCCGGATCTGTTGTCCCCGGATTTGAGGTGCCGGGAGTTGTTCCGGGTGTAGTCGTTCCGGCAGGTGGTGTATGTACAGCACCGCCCGTTGCATCCGGGTTACTTTGTGTTCCATTATTATTTATGCTGCCGTTATTATTTCCCCTTTGCAGGGTTGTATCGGTTGTCTGAGCGTTAACAAAAGAAATTATAGAAATCGAAACGAACATAGCAAATAATAATCTGCCAACTATACGCATATTTTTTATCCTTCTTAGTTTTTTATACATCGTGTCTTCAATAAAATGTAACCATTTGACGTGTAAACAAAACCGGAAAAATAAGTCCCTAAAGAGGGGAGGTTGGTCATCGGCCGCGATAATCAGATGGGAATGTATTTTTATGACTAGCCCTATGGTGTATACACAAGTTGGTACCGGCATTCAGGAGTTAAAAAAGATGCAAGGAGAGCATCTTGAATAACGCAGTTATTAAGCCCCGGAGGGGCGCTTTGTCTGTAGCCGGGGGTGACAAAATCCCCGCTAGGGGATGCGGGAACCCCCGGGAAACGAATCCCCACACATTTCAGAGCCCTGAAGGGGCGAAATGTTCTTGAATAAAACAAAAAAGGCAGCCTGCACGGTGCAAACTGCCCTAAAATTGCTTTATTAGCGTGGTTTTTAGTCTGAATGCCTGCTGTTGTAAAGCAGCTGGTAATCTTTTTCCTTTCCTTTCTGATACCAGTCCTCGGGTATAACCTTCCAGTTGCCGAAAGCATGGGGCGTTACTGTCTTTTCCTTTTCTATCCATTTCATCAGGTAAAACCTCAGGTCCTTTTCGGTGGAGTTAATTATCCTTTTCGAAAGCTCGTCTTTGGGAATTTTTGCCCCTTCTGTCAGATGGCCTCCGCCTCCGTTACCCCTGTAGGAATTGACGGCCGCCTTGTAGGTCTTATTCATGTCAAAAGGACTCCCGTCAGCCATTGAAATTATTGTAACCCTTTCACCTTCGGGCTTCGAGACGTCAACAGTGTAGATAATTCCGGCTGCACAGTCGAAATTGTAATACGGCGCCTTCAGCTCATAAATGTTATCTCTGGCATTTTTTACAGGGTTTCCGCTTTCATCTTTCTTAAAGTTAATCAGGTGATCGTCGCTGTTTTTCATCTGGTTGAACCACAAGCTGTAGGAATGCTCAAGAAAACCCTTAATTTCCCTGCCCGTCAGTTCCATCGTGTAAAGCAGGTTTTCAAACTTGTAGAGCTTGAACATGTCGCGTACATATATCTCCCCTTTGTCGATTTTTGTATCAAATGAAAGGGGTGCTGCAAAGGAAACATCTGCTTTTGTGAGGTCCAGCTGTATGGCGTGGATGAGATCCATAAAAGGAGAATCCCCGAACATCGACTCTCTTGTTGAAATGGTTTCGGTAAAATTTCCTATCGGTTTTGCAACGTAGGTTTTTACCTCTTCCATTGCCGGGGTAAACTTCTGCATGAATTCTTCATCGGGCTTGTAGTTTTTAATTTCAACTATTTCACCCTTAACTGTTTCTTTTCCCCAGCTTTTTGAAGCCTTGTCATAGTTAAGAACCAGGTCGGCTTCAGCTACAGTGCGCGCGTCGTTATTTGGTCCTGCCAAAAGCACGTCTTTACCAGAAGGATTTTTAACGTTCATATTCCAGATCTTATGATCATGCCCCGTAAAAACTACGTCAAATCCCGCTACTCTCTCGGCTACAAGCCTCGATGCATTCTCGTTTTTCGGCATGTCGGCCGACTGGTTGTTGTATTCGTATTCAACGCCCGCATGGAAAAGTCCAACCATAACATCCGGCTTTTCCTTTTCCTTAATTAGCTTAACCCATTTCTGAGCCGTCTGAATCATGTCTTCAAATTCCATCCCGGCCCAGATCTTCTCAGGCAGCCAGTTAGGAATGGCGGGGGTAATTAAGCCCAGAACGGCAATTTTTACGCCTTTTCTGTTGATTATGGTATATGGCTTAAAATAAGGCTCGCCGCTTTTCTTGTACACCGCATTGGCAGCCATCCAGGGGAACTTGAATTCCTTGTTTATTCTGTCATAAACCGGGTGCCCGGTCTCAATGTCGTGATTACCAACAGAGGCTGCGTCATACTGCATGAAGTTCATGACTTCAGAAAGTATGTGCGGCACGTCTGTCTTTTCGAAGTTATAATAGTAAACTACCGGCTGCCCCTGCAGTATGTCGCCGTTGTCAAGAAGAACAACTTCCTGGCTTTTATCGGCTCTTTCCTGCTTAACATAGGAATAAACCTGTGCAAGAGAAGTGCTGGCCGGCTTGTTGTTGCGGAAATCAAAGGGGAATACGGCTCCATGCACGTCGCTTGTTTCAATTATCCTGAGCTTTACGCTCTGGGCAGATAAGAAGCCGGAAAGAAAAAGATTTAATAAAATAAGAACATAGATAAACGTGGTCTTCGGAATATATTTTTTCATAAGAGTATCAGCTTTCTCCTGAAATTTATGATGATTGTAATTAAAAAGGGTTTTACCCGATTATGACGTCATCGAGTGATCTTTTGGGTACGTGGTGAGTGCCGTCGCCGCTGCGCCAGTAGCGGACTTCCCCTGAAGAAGGCAATTCTTCTAAAACCACAGTTTCTTTCGGCTTTCCAAGGGCAATGACAAGAAGTATCTCCAGGTGTTCCGGAATATTCAGCAGTTCGCGCAGCTTCTGTTTCTGTACTGAGGCAATAATGCATCCCCCCAGGCCCTTTTCGGCTGCACCAAGAAGTATGCTCTGTGCTGCAATGCCCTGATCGCTTGCGAAGGTTCTGCTTATAGATGTATCTCCCAGCATCACTATGTAAGCCGAAGGCCTTTCACCTTCCTCAGGACCCGGCCAGTCCTTTAGGTATCCTGCCCAGGCAAGGCACGGGAATATTTCGGCATTCAACTGTCTGTCGCCTGAAATTTTGTATTTAAGGGGCTGAAGATTGCTGGCTGAAGCCGAAAGGCGGGCCAGGTCAATTAGTTCTGTCAGCGTCTGCCGGCTTACCGGTTCATCCTGATAATATCTTCTGTATGTGCGGTTTTTCAGTATTAAGTCTCTAAGCACTGCTTCTCCGTTGTTTTTATGAATTTCTCTAAATCTTCCAGTAAATATTGCGCTTGTTGCACCAGAGGAGCACTACCCATATAATTGCCGTCCAGATCAGGCCGAACAGCATTCCATCCCAGCCCGAATGCCCTGAGAAAAAGGGCTTAAAGCCCAAAGCAAAAAGAAAAATTCTTACAATCGGCTGCAGGAAGTAACCCAAAAGTGCGTTGGAGCCGAAAACCATAAAAGGCCAGGCCCACTTCTGAACTTTCCACACGTCCATTATGAGATAAAAAATTAGAAAAGTAAATGAGGCGGCGCCTGAAGTAAATATTGCATACGACACGGAAACGTTAGGCTTATTCATCGCAAAAACCGGCCACTGATAAAGATGAAGAGCATAGCCTGCGGCGCACAGAACAGAGCCCATAATGAGCGCCTGCCTGATTATTTTCCGCGGTTCCCTTGTAAGAACGGCCTCTCCCAGGAAAGTACCTATTACTGTAATTAAACCGTAGGATATTGAAGCCCATGGGGTGCAGTGCACGGTTAAAGGACGCAGCGGGTCACCGGCTGGATTTGTAATTGTAAGAAACGGCTTTGTAGCATCTCCCAGCGTCAGCCACCATGAGAAGTTAAGCGACATTACCTGGTGGAAAACTGCAACTAAAACTACAACCGCCCAGCGCCATTTGGGCTCCAGGAGCATGAGCGTTGCTCCCATAAAATAAGCTATTCCAATTGCCTGAAGTATTCCCCACCAGTAAGAAAGATTAAGAATTAAAGATATATATAAAACACCTAAGGCAATCAGAAGGAATGTCCTCGTACCAACGTGCTTCCAGAACTCCCCTCCGCGCTTGCGCTTGCTTAAGGGCAGCACCATGCCTACAATGAAAACAAAGAAGGGGGCAACCAGATCTGTAAATGTTAGTCCTGCACCGTTGATGTTTCCAACAGCATCGCCTGCATGATGAAACTGTGAGACGGGTGCGCTTCCGAACCATGACTGCGTAAAAGGCAGGTTTGTATATCCGGCCACCTGAATTACAAAGATCATGGACAAAACAGTAAAGCCGCGGAATGCGTCAATTGAAGCAATGCGTGCTTTCTTTGCGGGAACTTCAACTCTTTTTTCCTGTGTGCCTTCTGATGCGGCAGTAGCTTCTAATGTAGTCACAACATTTTCCTTTTATATTTTTATTCCTGAAATGCCAGGCTAAGAACAGTTGCTTAGAATTATACGGCAAATCTAAATAATTATAGGAATAAGTAAAATACAAAAGAAATAATTCGGCAGCGGATTCTTCCCGCCTCAACTTAAGAATCAATAAGTTGATGAAAGCCAGAGCATTTATAATGACGCAGTTACAAAGCCCTCCGCGGATTTGCGCGTCAACTTAATTAAAATATCCTTGTTTTAAGCCGCGGTCAGCGGCTTAGTGTTGATAGCCCTGGGTGATGGAGCCCCCGGATGAGGGCGACGGAACCCCGGGTAAAGGAAATCCCAAAAAATCCCGGAGGCGCCGCGGTCAGCCGCGCCATGTTTTTGGAATGGGGTGAATTTATTAGGGAAATCCCAATACACGACAAATGTTGTTTAAATTCATTGAAATCATCCGTTACGGAATCTGAACATGTCGCGGCTGCCGCGGCTCTGGGGGGGTGTGGGGGATTTGTTTCCTGGGGCTCCCGCATCCTCCTACGGAGGATTTGGTCACCCCAGGCTATCAACACTAAGCCGCTGACCGCGGCTTAAAACAAGGAAATTTTAATTAAGTTGACGCGCAAACCCTCCGGGGATTTGGGACCCTGGGCTATAGACATAAAACCGCTAAAACGCGGTTTCTATTTCTCCGTAATTCAAAATGCTCACATTGCCCTGATATTCCATTTCATTTTCTTAAGTTGACGCGTAAACTCCGCGGAGGGCGAAACATTTGT
>JBLNAZ010000078.1:0-3381 GCA_050259615.1 Syntrophomonadaceae bacterium
GAGCGTTTGTGTTTTCTCTGGGTGTAAAAGAAAAACGGCTGCTTAAAAATAAATTAAACGGCAGGGCAAAAATGAGCGAAAGGCAAAGTGCCTCCCTCATCTTCTGAGCTGCAGCATTTCCGTGGAAAAGCTGCAGTATGCCCACTAACCGCTTCTGTTTCATAAATTAATGTTAAACCTGAATGTTTTTAAGACTTCCGCAAGCGCCTTATTAAAAGGATTAAGTTTTACGGAGTAATTGCTGAACTCGCGCCTCAGCCTGTAATGCTTTCTGAGTTCATCAAAATAGAACCCCTTTTCTTCCGGCAAAAGTTCCGGAATGCGCCTCATAAGACGGTCGTCTTCTTTTATATTGTAAACTTTCGTAAATACATTGAACAGGATAGTTTCCATGGATGCATTTCCATCCGCCTCAATAACAGACTCTTCCACTTCAGGAAGAACGGGCTTGTAGCTGCTGCTGCATTTAAGAAAACTGCAGAAGGCATCCCTGATCATTATAGTGCCGTTAACTTTTCCTTCAAGCGAGTAGCCTGCAATGTGGGGCGATGCAATTGATACCTTCTCCAGCAGTTTTGAATTTATTGAAGGCTCATTCTCCCACACGTCGAGCACCGCGCTTACGTCAGGGCGGTAGTTTAAGAATTCCGGAAAAGCCCTGTTGTCAATTACCTGGCCGCGTGAAGCGTTTATTACAATGGCACCCTTTTTTATAAGTTTAAGGTTCTCTTCATTAAGAAGGTGATACGTCCTGTCTTCACCTTCCATATTAAGAGGAACGTGAAAAGTAACTATATCACACTTAAGAGCCTCTTCAAGTGAAATAAACTCACTGCTTTTAGTCTGCCGTTTAAGGGGCGGATCGTTTAGGAGCACTTCCATGCCGAGCGACTTTCCGAAGCGTGCGGCCCTGCTTCCAATATTGCCGACTCCAATAACCCCCAGGGTTTTGCCTTTTAGGACAATACCTTTTTCCTTCGCAATGGTTAAAATTGCGGTAAAAACATACTCTGCCACCGCGTCGGCATTGCACCCCTTTGCGCTCGAAAAGGCAATTTCTTTTTCCCTCAGGTAATCCTCATCCACGTGATCGGTGCCTATGGTAGCCGTGCCTACAAATTTAACCGGGGTGCCTTTTAAGAGATCCTCATCTGCATTGGTAATTGATCTTATTACAAGTGCATCTGCGTCTTTTAAAGCGCTCCTATCAATCTTTCTTCCGTGCAGAAGCCTTACTTCTCCAAGTGAAGAGAAAGCTTCCTCTGCAAAAGATATATTTTCATCAATTACTATTCTGGTCATACTGCTGTTAAGTTTATACTAAACCTTATTGGAAAGTTAAAAATAGTTAATGCGCACTAAACTCCCAAGAGAAAAACTAAAGGCTCATATAAGGACTTTCCTTTTACTTCGCGATTTGCGTAATTATCTACATGAGACCGGGACATACCCAACACAAAGTGAGAGTTTAATATGATGCGCATAATGGTAATTCTTCTTCCGTTACTTTTTTTAAGCGGAGACTGTACTAAAGAGGTGAGCCGGAGCCCGATGAATGCTCCCCCCGCACAGGTCAACAGTCTTAAGCTTCAGGGCCAGTATAAAGAGCTCGTAATTGCTGTCAGTTTCCCCGACAGGGACAACTCATACCCCGCGCTTAAGTCAAACGATCAGTTCCCTCTGCTGGGTTCTTTTCCCGACGGAAAGCTGCTGAGTGACTACGTGAAATCAAAAGGGGGCTCCATACCGGCCGATGAATGGCATAAGCCCGCCCTTAACCACTACTTTAATTCCCATTCGGGAGGAATGTATACGGTTGATTTTGATTTCCTGAAACAGAAAGACGGCAAGGCCTACACAACACTAAGCCCTCTGGCCTCCTGGATAAAGAAGAATAAAAGAGCCGATGACGTGATATGGATGTACTGGAATGAAATGGCAAGCGAAGCCGCAGAAAAAATATATGCGGAAAATCCGAATGTCTTCAGGGGCATTAAGGCAATTCATATGGTCTTTACCGGCATAAATAAAAATGAGTTTAACACTCAGCACGGGGGAACAGTTAGCTGGGACGCAAAGCTCAAAAATAAAAAAGGCGCGGTGCTCTACGACGGTCCCATCAGCATACAGCGCGACCTGGGCTCAATAGCCCATGAAAGGATGCATATAATAGGAAAGCTCCAAGGATCACCCAAGGGTTTTACCGGATTTCCCGACAGGGGATACGACGTGGAGGCAGGGGAGGACCACTATAATATCTTCTGGGGATACGATATGATGTACCATAACGCTTCAATTCCTTCGCAGCATTCCCTATACGGCCTGCCGCCAATTATCTCCCACGACCTGATTTATCTCGGCTGGATTAAACCCGAAGAAATAGTGGTGATTAATAAGAACAACTACAACCAATATGATGAAATAAAACTGTCTGACGTTAACTATCCCCTTACTGCAAAACAGATCAGCGACGGCTTCAGGAGAATTGCCAAGGTAATGATCCGGGAAAATTTCATGGGGGGAAAGAATGAATATTTCCTACTGGAATTCCACAACGCAACCGAGTTCGATAAGAATTTTGCAAACTATGATGAGTACCCTAAAGACGGTTATAATAAGGGAATACTTATATGGCACATAAAGGAAACAAAAGATAATATAAATGTTTATGCAGACAATATGATAGACCTCGAAGCGGCAGTGCCTTATAACGGCTTCTACGGCGATCCCGTTCCCGATGATAATTATCCCAGAGACTATAAGCGCCCGAAGAACTGGAACGGAATGCTGGGAGACGACTTTGATTACCTGGATGACGGCAAGCAGAAGGATATAGGCGGCAATCACTGGGTCTATGACTATATGCCCGACGGAGGACGATCCGAATGGGAAGTCTCTACTAAAGGAATGACCTGGGGCTGGTACCTAAAGGACCCATCCAGATTCCCGCGGCTGCAGAGCATGAGGAGCGACTTCTTTACAGACGAAAAGATTAAAGGCCGCAGAAGCGACGAGTTTACAGACGATACGCGCCCTTCCACAAAATCGTGGGGCGGCTACTACACGGGAAACAAGGTTGAAGCCCCGCAGAAAACCGGCATCTCCGTAACAGACATAAAACGCCATGGCAATTATATGAGCTTAAAAATAACATATTAGTGGGATTTTGGTGGATCCGATTCCCATGAATAGCCGCGGCCTTCAGGCCGTGGTCACATGCCCAGCCACCCCTTTGGGCTTTAGCCCCTGATTCTCTGACGGATAATCTGGGGCTGAAGCCCCAATGGGAGGGGAGCCTATTCCACGACCCTCCGCGGAGGATCGTGGCTATTCAAATTCCCCGGAAACACATTTCGCTTTACAATAAAATATTTTATCTTT
>JBLNAZ010000079.1:0-3477 GCA_050259615.1 Syntrophomonadaceae bacterium
ATCATACGCAGGTCTTTTTCATAGATCTGTCCGTCGGCAAACAAAGAGGAAGAATTTATAATTCTGAAAGCATTGGTTTCAGGATCCACGTGCTGGCCTATTACAACGCTGCGTTCAACAATAATTCCGTCGATGGGAGATCTTAAGGGAATAGAGCCTGCCAGGTGGCTGTCGATTTCCTTTGTCACATCCATATCACTATCGCTGAGGCCTACCGAATGTATCCTCCTGTCCTCTGCATTAAGTTCGGCACGAGCCTTCTCATATTCTGCCTGAGCCTCGAGGAAGGATTTCTGGCTTCCGGCTTTCTGTTCAAGGAGTGTTTTCTGGCGTTTCAGGTTCTGATCGGCAAAATTATATTCGGCTCTCGCCTTGATGAATTGAGCCTTGATTTCGCCAATTTCAATTCCCTCTATATTCATGAGTATCTGGCCTTTTCTTACGTGCTCGCCCAGCTTTACCAGAACCTTCTGCACGCGCCCTTCAACAGGAGAGCCCACATGGGCCTCAAGGTCCTGATCGGCAACAAGTTTTGCGGGAATTGTAATTGTACCTGTAACTGATTTTTCCTCTGCAGCAAAAACTGAAAGGTTGATTTGCTTAACCGACTCTCTGCTTAATGTTACAAGGATTTCCTTTGTTTCAGATTTTTTCTCATCCTTTTTTTCGCCTTCAGGGCTCTTTGCACCGCAGCCTGTTACAAGCAGGCCCGAGATAACTGCAAGTGCGTAAAATATTCTAATGTTTTTCATTATGCTGTCTCCAAAGCCTATTTAATTTTAAAATTTTCAAGTGATGCGCCAACGGCCTCTTCAATTGCGGCTATGGATGCATTATAGTTAAGCAGAACTTCCGTATAGCTGCTTTTAGCAGATATTAGAGTCTGCCTTGCCCCGAGGAATTCCAGATATGAAATTTCTCCTGCGTCATAGCTGATCTTAGCGGCGCGGTATGCTTCCATTGCCTGAGGAAGAATTTCGTCCCTGTAGAATTTTACCTGGCGGTTTTCATTCTGGTAATTAAGGAAGGCATTCTTCACGTTTAAGCTTAGTTCATTCTCAGCACTCTTCAATTCGTATTCAGCTCCCCTGAGGTTTGCAGAGGCTTCTTCAATTTCGCCCTTCTGGCTGAACATAAACCACAGAGGCACGGAAACCCCGAGTGAAAAGCCGTAAAAGCCCGCGCGGCCGTCAATTGACTGGTTAAAGTATTCCAGTTCAAATCCGGGCAGAAGTCCGGACCATGCAATTCTGCGGCTGATTGAGGCTGAATTCATCATAAGCGAGGCTTTCTTAAGCGAAGGGTTCTTTTCGTTTGCCCAATTCAGGAGGTCTCCCGAGTTAAATGAATACTCGCAGTATGAAAGGCTGTCTGTAAGCGTGCAGTTTTCAGGGCCCTGTTTAAGTCCCAATAAAAAACAGAGTTCATTATGAGTGGTTTTAAGGTCGTTTTCAGCAAGGCTCACGTCGTTTCTGGCCTGGGCATACTGGACCTTTGCCGTCAGGTACTCCAGGTTACTGGCCTCTCCAAGGTTCAGTCTTACTTCGGCCTTGTGGATGAAGTCTTCTGTTATGGATAAATTCTCCGTTGCAATCCTTAACTTCTCTTCGCGGGCAAGCACACTATAGTATGCTTTCTTTACGCGGGAAATGAGTGCAATGCTGGCAGTATTGTATTCCGATTGTGCCACATCAACACCTGTTGAAAGAAGCGACGACTTCAGGACAATTGTTGTCGGGAATTCAAATGCCTGGCCGATTTTGAAATATCGCTCGCCGTAGCCTCCGGGCCTTTTGCCTGAAGGGATTCCCTCATATTCCAGGGATAATGTAGGCGAAGGCAGTGACATTCCCCCCCAGTATTTTCCTCTTGAAGCGTCAATCTCAGATGCTGAGTGTTTAAGCCCGGGGTTGTTGTTCAGTGCAATTGAGATGGCATTTTCAAGCGACAGCCTTTGTGGAAAGGCGGATTCCTGTCCATATCCTGCTTTAAAAGCAAGCAGGATTATGCACAGACAAATAAATCTGTTCATTTTAATGCTCAAATAGTATTTAAAAACCTTGTAGTTAGCAGAATGGCCTTTAATGCCATTCATTTATATGGTGAACTGGAATAAGGAAAAGCGGATTTCAGATCAGGAGTATGCGGTTTAAAATATAACAGGGCTTGTCAGCAGATTTATCCGGCGGCTTGATAATGGTGTTTTCCGTAATTACGAAGTTTACCGGGAGCACCACACAGTCTAAAACTATATCAAAGTGCGTATCGGAAACAAACCTCTTTAATGCATGCGAGCCGGAATGTTCATTAAATGTGGTGGTTTTATCTACAAGGTGGCAGAAGTCGTGCGCGGCGTGATTTACATCGTACTGCGAAGTAATCAGGTCCAGTTCCGAATGAAGGAAATGGAAGGTAAAAACAGCCAGTATGAGCGCCGAAACAGCAATATGCAGATTTTTATTTTTCATAATATTATGGCACAAAAATAAGCAAATGCATCAATTAATCAAACCGGCAAAAAATCTCCGGTAAATGTTAATGCCTGCAGGAATGAATGATATATAAAATTACAATTATTTTCGTAAGTTTGGATGTCCTGATTGGAATTAATTTCCACTCTCCCAGGGGGACCTGTAAACGCAAAATATAATATTTCCAGCGGATCATTGTTATGAAAAAAATATACATTCTTCTTTTCTTCAGTTTATTCCTTATTTCATGTAATAAGGAGGACAAAAGTGTTTCTCCTGAGGTAAGTGCCGTGGTACGAGGCAAAATATCAGTCCCGGGTGAAACCATTGCATTTGCATCGTTAAGACTGGACAATAACTCACAATGGAGTGCAACGGCAGGACAGGATGGAACCTTTGGCTTCGTCGGTATACCAAACGGTGAGCATACGCTTTCCATTACGAGCGTGCTCGGCAGCGGCGGAAGCATTACAAAATCCATGACTTTCAGCGTTAATTTCAACAATGTGGATCTTGGGACAATCGTTCTGCCGAAGCCCTCCAACATTGTAGCGCTTGATTCCGTTTCAAAAGCCAATACTTTAACCCTGAAATGGGTAAAATCAACCGATCCGGCATTTAAGGAGTACTCAGTTTACCGGAAAAACAGTTCCAACGTTGATGAAACCAGTGAAATGGTTTTTCACTCTACCTCTGTTTCAGACACAGTCTTTTCCGATTCATATCAGAGCGGTGAAACAAAATATTACAGAGTTTATGCACATACCACTTCAGGCGCCATTTACACCGGAAATACTTTGGGAATAAATATTCCGCCCGTACCTCCCCTTGCAAACGGGAATTTTGAGGAAACAAGAAACGGGAGGATGCCCGACGGCTGGACGTACAACAATCAGGGAGTTCCTACATACAGCTATATAAACCTTTCCAATACAGAAGTTAAAGAAGGCAAATACAGCCTGGAATTAAACTGGGCAGACTCCATTGCCAGCTATTCACACATGGC
>JBLNAZ010000080.1:0-14054 GCA_050259615.1 Syntrophomonadaceae bacterium
ATAAAAAAAGACCCCGGCAGACTATAAAAATCTGAACGGGGTCTATTAAAAAGTTATTCTGCTCCTATGCATTTTTCAGCCCGGAAACAATATTTCCAGAGCTTCACTTTAACAGCCTTTAAGAAGAACCTTTTTATTTTACAGCTGTTTCAACTTCGTCGGCAATTTCTGACGAAATAAGAATTCTGCCGCAGTATTCGCAGTTGTAAAGCCTTCTGTTCTGACGGATTTCAAGCTGACGCTGCGGAGGCACAACGTTGTGGCATCCGGTGCAGGCACTGCGCCTTATTGTTGCAACCGCCTGTCCGCTCTTTGCTTTGCGTATCCTCATATAAGCAGAGTAATCGGGCTTTTTGG
This sequence comes from Syntrophomonadaceae bacterium, assembly GCA_050259615.1. Classification (GTDB taxonomy): domain Bacteria; phylum Bacteroidota; class Ignavibacteria; order Ignavibacteriales; family SURF-24; genus JAAXKN01. Next base: position 358 of record JBLNAZ010000080.1, read on the forward strand.
TCTCAGCTTCAACTGACTGCCTTTTAGTGGTCAGCTTTCCTTCTTCTTTTTCGTTGGCTTTGATAATTTCCTTCAGATCCGCCTCTTTGACTTTGAGCTCTTCTTCAAGAGTTTCCAGCTGGGGATTGATCTCCTCGATCTCAATTTTAAGCTTCTGGATCAGCTCCTCAAGGGCGCTGCTCTGGGCTTCGAGCTTTGTGACTTCTTCATCTATATGATCAATCTCTTTTGTAAGAGCGTCATATTCCTTGTTGTTTCTTACCTGATAGAGCTGTGCCTTGAACTTTTTCTGGTTTGTCTTTAAGTGTTCTATTTCTTCTTCATTGCTCATTCTTTTATCGATAGAGGTCTGCTGCTCGGTTTGTTTCTGTTCTTTCTGATCCTTAAGGCCCTGGATGCGTCCTTTCAGTTCATTTACTGCAGCAGGAAGATCTCCCCTCAGTTCTTCCAGTTCATCAAGCTGGTCATCGATAAGCTGCAATTCATACAGTGTTTTTAGTCGATTTATCAATTTTATCTGTCTCCTTTATTTTGAAAAAAATTTACGGGGTTTGTTGTTCCGCTATATATATAAACATTAATATCGGCATCATTTTCTTTTATAAAACTCTCAAGTCTTCTTTTTACTTCCTCAAGGACGGGGAATTCAGTCTCGTAATGACCGGCGTCCACAAGAAGAATATTTCCCTCTGCATCCTGGAAGGTGTGGTACTTAATGTCCGCCGTAACATAGGCTTCGGCTCCCGAGGCCATGGCAGCGGGTATGAGTTCAGATCCGCTTCCTCCGCAGAGTGCGACTTTCTTTACCATAGAGCCTTTTCCCGGCGTAAAGCGCAGGTTTTCAGTTTTAAGGCACTTTGCAGCATGCGCTAAAAATTCCTTTTCATTCATCTCATGTTCAAGTTCACCTATGGCGCCAAAACCGTAATTAACATTTTTGTTATTAAGCGGATAGACGTCAAAAGCAGGCTCTTCATAAGGATGAACTTTCAGCATGGAAGATATGACACTTTTAAGCTTCCATTTATCCACTATAACTTCCATTCGTACTTCTTTTACTTCTTCAAAGTTCCCGGCGTGCCCGATTGCAGGATTTGTTTCATTGGATCCAAGGAATGTTCCTTCACCCTTAAGCCTGTAGCTGCAGCTGCTGTATTCACCAATTACTCCGCCGCCTGAAGAGAATACGGCATCTGAGACTTCCTTAAGGTTATCCTCTGGTACAAACACAACAAGCTTCATCTGGTTGGATTCTTCATTTTCAAGGAATCTGATGTTTTTAAGTCCGAGGGTTTTTGCCAGGTGGAAACTTACGCCGTGTTTGGTAAAGTCGAGGTTTGTATGGGCTGAGTAGAGGGTGATTTGGTTTATGAGGAGCTTCTCAATGAGTCTGGAAGTTTTATCGTTCTGAGTGTCTATTTTCTTTAGAGGCTGAAAGATCAGAGGATGATGCGTAAAGATAAAATTGCATTTTTTCTTTATCGCCTCCTCGAGGGCTTTTTCGGAGAGCTCGAGGCAGAGAAAAATATTTGCCACCTCGTTTCCTAAAGATCCCGCCTGAAGACCGGGATTGTCTTTTGGCCAGGCTATTTCTTTAGGCGCCCAATTTTCAATATGTTTTGTTAGCTCTTTTGCTGTCATAAGAAAAAAAATGCACTCCCCTTAGAAGGAAGTGCATTTTTATTAGATTTATATCTAAACTTTTCCGGTTTTAGTGTACTGAATAAAGAATAATATTGAAATTTTGTTTTGCATAATTCTTAAACAAAAATACACGATTCATCAATTATATTCAACACTATTAAAAATAAAATTCGGCCCCCTGGATCAATACTTTCCACGTTTTAACAGGCTCAGGCCTCTTTGGGAATTTCCCACCTGTCGTCTTCCTTTATAAGGTCAATCAGGGCGTCAACGGCGCTTGCGGAGTCGATGCTTCTTTTTACAATTGTCTGTCCCCGGTAAAGCGTAATCTTTCCAACGCCCGAGCCCACATAGCCGTAGTCGGCATCAGCCATTTCGCCCGGTCCGTTTACAATGCACCCCATAATGCCTATTTTTACACCCTTAAGGTGACCCGTGCGTTTTCTGATCTGTGCCGTTACTTCCTGCAGGTCGAAGAGCGTCCTTCCGCAGGAAGGGCAGGCGATGTATTCCGTTTTTGATATCCTGAGCCTTGAAGCCTGAAGTATGCCGAACAGAATTCTGTTTACGGCACTCCTGTCTTCAAGGGGCGCCATACCCTCGAGGCATACATCTGCCCAGACACCGTCGCCCATGCCGTCAATTAATAGGGCGCCAAAATCGGTGGAGCTGTAAAGCATGAATTTTTCCTGGTCCAGAATGGCGTATGACCTTTTTAGTATGACAGGATTTTTTACGTCTTTATTTATCAGCTCAAAGATTATTCTTCTTTGTTCTGCCATGCCGTGCAGGTTTTCCGTCACAAGTACAATTACAGCTGTCTTGTCTTCCTTTAGAGCCTCAAGCTTATCTATATCAGATATATCTGTAAGTACAAAGTTAAGTTCAGAAGATTTATTCTCTGCTCTTAAATATTCCTCAAATGTAAATAACGGATACCCCTGTCTGTTTTCCCTCCAGTAACCGGAGTCATATACGGCTTTAAGGTTAAGCGGGAGTTCAAAAGGGACATTCCGGCTTCCAAGGTAAATAAAGTCTGCCGCAGCGTCCTTAAGGTTCCATTTGTCGGATACAGGATTGTAGGAATATCCTATTGCTTCTAAATCCTTTGTGCTTTTAATTTCCACGCTGCTGTAGTCTGCAAAAGCTCTTGGAACGTTATCGCCTCCAAGTCCGTGCAGGGAAAAAGTCTTTCTTTTATTATATGTATAAGGGTCGGCCGGAATGTTTAGAACTGAGGGGATATCCTTGTGCTCACTTCTGTTTTTATACCTGTCGGCAAGCAGTATTGCAACAGGGGATTCATGCTCGGGGTCTTCAGTTAAGGATACGCGTATGGTATCTCCGAGCCCGTCTTCCAGGAGTGTGCCTATACCTACAGCCGACTTAACCCTGCCGTCTTCACCGTCGCCGGCTTCAGTTACGCCGAGGTGCAGGGGATAGTTCATTCCGGCTTCAGCCATTTTCTTAACCAGGAGCCTGTAGGCCTGCACCATAACGCGCGTATTGCTGGCTTTCATTGAAAGCACAATATCATGATAGTCCAGATCCTCGCAGATTCTGACAAATTCCAGGGCCGATTCAACCATTCCAAGCGGGGTATCGCCGTAGCGGCTCATTATGCGGTCTGAAAGGGAGCCGTGGTTGGTACCGATTCTCATTGCCGTTCCGTATTCCTTGCAGATTTTAACAAGGGGAGTAAACCTGGTGCGGATTCTTTCCAGTTCAGACTGGTACTCGTCTTCCGTAAAATCAATTTTCTGGAATCTTTTCTTATCGGCGTAGTTGCCGGGATTGACCCTTACTTTCTCAACAATCCTGGCTGCCAGCTCGGCGGCGTTCGGCGTAAAATGTATATCGGCTATAAGGGGAACATTATAGCCCCTTCTCTTAAGCTCTTTTTTTATTTCAAGGAGATTCTGTGCATCGTTAACACTGGGAGCCGTAATGCGCACATATTCACAGCCGGCATTGACCATCCTGATCGTCTGTTCGACTGTGGCAATGGTGTTCATGGTGTCTGTAGTAGTCATCGACTGGATGCGGATGGGGTTATTTCCGCCAAGAGGTACGTCCCCAATTTTTACTTCACGTGTCTTATATCTGTTATACCGGGTTAAACTGCTGCAATACTGCTTTACTGACTGGTCCATAACGCCTTTCAAAATATCTTTAAATAACACCTGGCTCACAAAAAGAGTTCTTATTTAGTATAAGACTTCTTTCTTTAAGAGCCCAATTAAAGCAAACTGATGATGGCTTCAGAAAACTCCAGCGAGGCCTGTGCATTTTGTGCCGTAACAATTTTTTTCCTAACCACTACGGGCATATCCTTGTACTCTGCTCCTGCACGTTCAAGCTCCTTTTTATCGTCGGCAAAGCAGGTTGAGGCCATACCCTTCAGGAGTCCCGCCTTAGCCAGAATTACAGGGGCGCTGCAGATTGCGGCAACAGGTTTTTTGGAGTTAAAGAATTTTTGTGATGTCTTGTGCAGGATTGAATTATTCCAGTAATCCTTCACACCCTGTCCGCCTATAAAAACGATAGCGGCAAAGTTGGATTCATGAATATTAAAAAAACTGATGTCGGCCTTGACCTTAAGTCCCGACTTCCCCGTACAGAGCCCGTTTCCCGAGGCAATAAAGATTTTCAAATCTTTTTTTTCGAAGGTATTCTTAACTGTCAAGAATTCCTCTTCGTTAAAATCCTTTGCCGGGAGAATGAGTAGAATGCTTTTATTTATCACTAAGAGCCATCTGTTAATAATTATTTTGCAAATATAAGAAATAAACCTGAAACCTGGAAAAGCCCTTCGGGGCTAAAAAGAATTAACTTGAGCGTGGTAAATTATTTTGGCAAAATCAGCCGCAGCTTGCATGTTTATATTAAGTAATGTATATTACAATCATATACAAGACCGTTCTTAACCATAATTATAAAATGGATAACTTAGAACATATAAAAAATATCCGCCAATTCAACTGGGATCAAGGCAATATTAACAAAAACTGGGAAAAGCACCGGGTTGCCTGGTCCGAAGCAGAAGAAGTGTTTTTTAATCAGCCTTTGATTATAGAGGATGATAAAACACATTCTGCCGAAACTGAAAGCAGATATTATGCTTTAGGAAAAACAACTGAAAACAGGAAACTGTTTATTGCTTTTACTTTAAGAAACGGTAAAATTAGAGTAATCTCGGCTCGACCAATGAGCAGCCGCGAAAGGGAAATTTACAATGAAGAAGAAACATCAGGAGAAAGTTCATAAAGAACCAATTCCTAACTTCCGTAATGAAGATGAGGAAAGGGATTTCTGGGCCGAACATGATTCAGCCGATTATATCGATTGGTCAAAGGCAAAGAAGGTGACCTTACCAAACCTTAAACCATCCACTGAGGCGATTTCGTTGAGGCTGCCTGTTTCAATGCTGAATAATCTTAAAGTGCTTGCTAACCGGAAAGACGTGCCTTATCAATCTTTAATCAAGATGTTTCTTGAGGAAAAGATAAGGAAGGAATTCGGAACAAGAACAGGCGCCTGAATCAACCGAGAGCAGCTTTGTATATACTAAGCCTCCATCTTATTTGTTAAGAGGAGGCTTTATTTTTATTCAGACGCAGGTAATGGACTCAACAATATCACCAGGAAAAATACAGCTTTACCCTGAGTGCACGGGCCAGTTTTCTTTTTAAAAAGTTATTCTTTCTTTATATTCTGAAATGGCGTATTTTCCTCTGCAGTACTCTTAAATTACCGGGCCTTAAAAGCGCTCTTTAATATTGAATAAAAGATTTTAATTTTCCCCTGAGGTACTATGAATTTTTTCAGCAAAGCTTCATTACTGCTAGTTTTAATTTCAGCAACAATTTTATCCGGCAAACAGATGGATAACAAGTTAAACCTTATGCCAATGCCCGCTAAAGTCACTCTTAGCGAAGGCAGCTTCCGCCTTACACCCAAATTCGCAATGTCTGTAAAAGGCAGCTGCAACGATAGACTCTACCCTTACGCTACAAGAATACTAAGAAGACTCTCGGGCAGGACAGGACTTTTCTTCCCGCAGGACTTTATAACAAAAGCCTCCGTGAGCGATACGGCTGCATTCGTTATTAACTGCCAGAGGATGGGTGAGGTAAAATTAAATGAGGATGAATCCTACACACTTGAAGTAACGCCCGGGAAAGTAACTCTTAATGCCCTTACAGATCTCGGCGCCTTAAGGGGGCTTGAGACGTTCGTTCAGCTTCTTTCAAATGACAATGAGGGCTATTACATCCCGTGCCTTAAGATTGAGGACAGTCCGCGCTATGCATGGAGAGGCCTCATGATGGATGCCGCACGTCACTTTATGCCGCTGAATGTCGTAAAGCGCAACATCGATGGAATGGCGGCAGTTAAAATGAACGTATTCCACTGGCACCTCAGCGACGATCAGGGCTTCCGCGTTGAATTAAAAACTATCCCTGAACTTACAAAGATTTCTTCCGACGGACTTTTCTACACTCAGGAGGAGATTAAGGACGTTATTAAGTACGCAAATGAACGCGGTATACGCGTAATACCTGAATTTGACATACCCGGACACTCTACAAGCTGGCTTACTGCTTTCCCTGAACTTGCAAGCGCTCCCGGGCCCTATAAGGTTGAAAGAAAGTGGGGAATTTTCGATCCTACCTTCAATCCCACGATTGAGGAGACATACACATTTTTCGACAGGTTCTTTGCCGAAGTGACACAGCTTTTCCCGGATCCTTACATGCACATGGGAGGCGATGAAAATAACGGCAGACAGTGGAAAAATAACGCGCAGATACAGGAATTCATGAAGAAAAATAACATTCCTGATAATCACGCACTTCAGAGCTATTTTAATAAGAGAATACTTAAGATACTGACCAAATACGGCAAAAAGATGATAGGCTGGGATGAAATCCAGCAGCCCGACCTCCCAAGGGATATAGTTATACAGTCGTGGCGCGGACAGAAAGGCCTTTCGGATGCCGCAAAAGCGGGCTTCCAGGTGATCCTTTCAAACGGATACTATATAGATCTTATGCAGCCTACGGATTTTCATTACCTGAACGATCCCATTCCTGCAAATTCCGCCTTAACAGAAGGGGAGAAAAAGTTCGTCCTTGGAGGCGAAGTTACCAGCTGGGCTGAACTTGTTACCCCGGAGAACGTGGACTCGCGCATCTGGCCGCGCACGGCAGCCGTTGCCGAAAGGTTCTGGTCGCCGCAGTCGGTAACCGACGTTGCAGACATGTACCGCCGCCTGGATTTTATCAGCCCTTATCTGGAAGAAACGGGACTTACGCACATTAAAAACCAGGATATGATGCTCCGCCGGCTTTCAAACTATATGGATACTACACCGCTTAAAACCTTTGTTGGGGTAATTGAACCCCTTAAGGAATATGCCCGCCATTCACAGGGCGTAAAATATACACAGCACTCTCCTTACACAAGAACAGTGGACGCCGCCGTGGCCGATCCTAAAACAGTGCGCGAATTCAGAAGCCTTGTTGACGCTTTTCTTAAGACAAATGACGAAGCTTCCTATAATGGGGTAAAAATGCTGCTCACGTTGTGGAAGGAAAACCACAAGAGCCTTCTTCCGGTGATAAATAACTCGCCGGTATTAAAGGAAATTGAATCCATGTCATCTGATCTTTCAGAGCTTTCTTCTTCAGCACTTACGGCTCTGGATATTCTGCATTCGGGCAAGGCACTGGACAAGAGCTGGCAGAATGAACAGGCTTCCTTAATTCAAAGGGCTAAAAAGCCGCGCGGACAGGCAGAGATTATGGTGGTTCCGGCAATTGAAAAGCTGATCAACACTCCTGCTGCTGCAGGTAATTCCGGAAAATAATGTATTAATTAAAGAACCGCATGAAAAACACCCTTTTTGTGCGGTTCTTTTCATCATATCCAAAGTTGTACCCCCCGAAACAAGGCATTTTTTTCTGCAATAAACTTTCAGAATTTCGCGCCGATAATATGGCAGTTTCTGATTTTTTCTGTTCCGATGAGTATATTTGTAAACGATTTTTGAGATTATAATGCCTATTACCATATTATCACAGATTGATTATCCGGCAGTTTTTATGGCCGCATGTGCTTATTTCATTTTAGGTGCCGCCTGGTACACCCCGAAAACATTCGGACATAAGTGGCTCCAGATGAACTATATTAAGAATAACGACAAAAGAAACACATCTAAAATTTTATCAATAGCTTTCCTTTCCACGCTTACCGCAGCCCTTATACTTGACTATTTTATTTGTTTTGCAAAAGCCTTTACCATTACCGGCGGAATGTGGATCGGAATAATACTTTCAATTTCAATCCTGGCCTTAACCGTGGGAGTTTCTTTCATACTTGAAGAAAGAAGGGTAAAACTGCAGTTTATAGATGCAGGATATCACCTGCTTGGTTTTATGGCTATGGGTTTTATTCTCACTTACTGGCGTTAAGAATTTTTCCCGGGCAGCATGGGAAATAACTTAAAAGGCATGAAGAATTAAAATATTCATGCCTTTATGTTTTATATTCAAGCCTTTTTATTCCCGTCTTTAATTTTTTACCCTATTAATTTTTTCTTTTATGCCATTCTTATTAAGTATACCCCGGTAAATTTGCTTATTTTTACGGCGTACATATTTTCTAATTTCCAGTGTGACTGGAAGATATTAATGGAGATTTAGTAAATGGAAAAAAGTGTAATTAATGAATTTATCAAGGAAATTGAGCTTTTTAAGGATTTAACCGAAGATGAACGCAGACTGCTCTCAGACCAGATAGAGATCGAGACTTACGCGGCCAATTCTGTTGTTTTTGCAGAGAACACACCGCGCAAAAACCTGTTCATTATTTATGAAGGTGAGATCGAGCTTTTTAAGAAAACCCCCTTCGGCGAGGAAAAACGCCTCTCCATATTCTCAAAGTATGATTTCCTGGGAGAAGGAGCCTTAATGGACGACTCCCCGCACTCCACTTCCGCCAGAACGCTCTTGAATTCCACGCTTTTCAAAATAAGCCGTGAGCAGTTCCACGAGCTCTTCAAACAGAATTCAACGCTCGGATCCAAAATCCTCTCGCGCATTGCACGCGTTATATCGCGCCGCATGAAACAGACCAACAGCCACATGGTTAATGCCGCCGCAGAATTTGAGTCGGGCAGAACCAGACTTGAGCACGACCTCTTAGGAGAACGTGAAGTGCCGCAGGAATTTTATTACGGCGTTCAGACGCTGCGCGCAATTGAAAACTTCAACATCAGCGGTATTACACTCGCCCAGTACCCGGTTTTAATTGAGGCACTGGCAATGGTTAAGAAAGCTTCTGCGCTGGCTAACTTTGAACTGGGACTTTTGACAAAACCCGTAACAGACGCAATTGTGCAGTCGTGCGATGAAATACTTAACGGAAAACATCACAACCATTTTGTTGTCGATATGATACAGGGCGGAGCCGGTACGTCTACAAATATGAACGCCAACGAGGTAATTGCCAACCGCTCGCTTGAAATACTTGGACATGAAAAAGGGGAGTACAAGTACTGCCACCCCAATAATCACGTCAATCTGTCGCAGTCAACCAACGACGTTTACCCCTCGGCTGTTAAGATTGCTGTTATCTACAGCAACCGTAAGCTCATTGAAGTGCTTAAAAACCTCATTGTTTCCTTCAAAGCCAAGGCAAAAGAGTTTTCGCACGTAATAAAAATGGGGCGCACTCAGCTTCAGGATGCAGTTCCAATGACTCTGGGACAATCATTTGAGGCTTACGCCGTTACTTTAGGAGAAGAAATTGAGCGCCTTGAGCAGAATGCAAAGCTTTTCCTGGAACTTAACATGGGCGCTACTGCAATAGGCACCGGCATTAACTCGGATCCCGACTACAGCGAAAAAGTAATTTCGCACCTTAAGACGATTACAGGACTTGATGTTGTTCTGGCTCCGAACCTCGTTGAAGCAACACAGGATACTGGAGCTTTTGTGATGTATTCGTCGGCTATTAAGCGCCTGGCAGTAAAGCTTTCAAAAATTTCCAACGACCTGAGGCTTCTCAGTTCAGGCCCCAGAACAGGCCTCGGTGAGATTAATCTTCCTCCTATGCAGCCCGGTTCTTCAATTATGCCCGGCAAGGTAAATCCTGTTATTCCTGAAGTTGTTAACCAGATTGCATTTAAGGTAATTGGAAACGATCTTACCGTTACGCTTGCTGCCGAAGCCGGCCAGCTGGAACTTAACGTTATGGAACCTGTAATTACACAGAGCCTGTTTGAATCAATTGAAATGCTGAAAAACGGCATGGAAACACTTAAATACCGCTGCATCGAAGGAATTACGGCAAACGAAGCTCACTGCCGGAAAATGGTTGAAGACAGCATCGGTATTGTTACGGCTCTTAATCCTGTTCTCGGCTATGAAACATGTACTGAACTTGCAAAAGAGGCGCTTGAAACAAACCGCGGCGTCTGCGAGCTAGTTCTGGAGAAAAAGCTGCTTTCAAGGGAAAAGCTCGACGAGCTGCTTTTGCCTGAACACATGATAAAGCCTCAAAGAATGAAATAATTTTGTTTTTCAGGGTTCAGTAACTCCTGCATGGATGGGCTGAACCCTGAATTTCTCTGTATGCCTCTCCCGGAACTTATCAATTGCAAATGATGTATACATGAGCTAAGTTAGTAACCTGTTTTACCGGGACTTTTCAAAAATACTTAAATTATAAAGGAGAACGAATGAAAATTCGATTATTGGTGATCCTGGCTCTCTTAAGCGTAGGATTCGTTGCTTGCCAGAAGGAAATTGGAAAAAGTGACCTCAAGACTTCAAAGGATAAGATCAGCTACAGCATAGGCCTGGATATCGGCAAGACTTTAAAAAGACAGTCAATTGAGATCAATGAAAATGCTCTTTTGCAGGGCGTAAAGGATGCCATACAGAAAGACAGCCTCTACCTTTTGACCGACGCTGAAATCAAGGAAACCATGATGAATTTCCAGAAAGAAATGATGGAAAAGCAGACTGCAAAGATGAAAGAATTAGGCGACAAGAATAAAAAAGATGGGGAAGCTTTCCTTGCTGAAAATAAAGGCAAAGAGGGCGTTAAGACTACAGCAAGCGGTCTTCAGTACAAGGTTGTTACAGCCGGAACCGGTGCAACACCAAAGGCTACCGACAAAGTTAAAGTTAACTACCGCGGTACACTGATCAACGGAACCGAATTCGATAACTCCTATAAAAGAGGCGAACCGATCGTTTTTAATGTTAACAGCGTAATTAAAGGCTGGACAGAAGCCCTTCAGCTCATGAAAGTCGGCGACAAGTGGCAGCTTTTCATTCCTTCTGATCTTGCTTACGGCCCTCAGGGTGCAGGACAGACAATTCCGCCAAACTCAACTCTTATTTTTGACGTTGAACTGCTCGGAATTGAAAAGTAAAATTTACTTTCAGTTTATAAAAAAAGCCTTCATGCTTAAATGCTGTGAAGGCTTTTTTTTTGACAAATAATTTTTTACTTAAAGTATTCCTTCAGCTTTTCCAGATCCTTAGTGACACCCAAAGCCAGCATCATCTTAATTCTTGCCTTCTGGCCGTTCAGATAGTCCGAAAATACAACCCCGATTTTTGAGAGCCATTTGCCTGCGCCGGGATATCCGTATATGTCCAGGGTTTCTCCTGCCGGGCAGCGCGATACGAGTACAACAGGAACTCCTTTTTCCCTGGCGAACTTAATTCCTTCAAAAGCCGCAGGAGGAACATTACCCACCCCCATGGCTTCCACCACAATTCCGTCGGTGCCGCTTTCAACAGAATACCTGAAAAACTTGTCGTCCATTCCCGCATAAACCTTTAAGAGGTCGACGTTCGGGTTAATATTGTCTGTTAAAATGTGTTCAAGCTTTTTTGGAAGCCGGTTAAAGAAAACCCTTCCGCGGTCAACAAAACCGAGGGCGCCGAAATCCAGGCTGTGAAAAGTTTCTATGTTATCTGTATGCGTTTTTGTTACTTCGCTTGCAGCGTTAATTTCGCCGTTAAGGCATACCAGCACGCCAAGATCGCGGCTGTTCTGGTTCAGGCATATGCTTATGGCGTCTTTAAGGTTGCGGGGACCGTCCCAGTCGGGTTCGGAGCTGTTCTTCATGGAGCCTATAACAACAATTGGAATTTCGGTTTTTATTGTAAGATCCAGAAGGTAAGCTGTTTCTTCAAGAGTATCGGTCCCGTGAGTCACAACAATTCCGTCAGGATGGTCCTTTTCAATAAAAGCCTGAATATCTTTCGAAAGCTTCAGCATGAGTTCCGGGGTCATATGCGGACCCGGGTACTTGCCGAAATCATAAATTGATATTTTTGCCAGCCTGCTTATATCCGGCATCATTTCAATCAGTGCATTACCTGAAAAGTGCGGTACGGCGCCTCCTGTGGTTTCATCAATTTTCATTGAGAAAGTGCCGCCCGTAAAAACTACGAGAATATTTTTCACGATCACATATTCCTAAAAATTGTTCCCAAATTATCAAATCCCAGCCAAATTAAAAAATGAAAAAATGAGAGCCTGTGGATTTGGCATTCGCATGCTCCCAGGGTTCGGTCATCTTTTTATCTTCCATACTGCCGTTTATGAACCTTTCTTTTGCGTGGTGAGCAAAATTAAGCAGGTTAATTGTGGCTGTCTGGCTCTGTTCAAGTCTCGATGAATTCTCTTTAAGATGGAACTCCAAAAGTTCACGATCTTTTGAAGCTCCGATTTATTTTTTGTTAAATTCTTCAAAAGCATTTATTAATTCTTTGGTGCTCATTTCGAAGCGGTCGAACTTCCCGACCAGTACGGCGTCAATTCCCCTTTTTCTCACATCATCCGGAGTTTTCTGAGTGGATACTCAAATATGTTGACGTAAAAGTGTCATACCAAGGGCGATACAGAAGTAATTGAGGTGTAGGGAAATGGAATTTCCCGCACTTTCAACAAAACAAATAAATTTAAGTTGATTCTATCTCTTTTAGAAAAAGTAGTCCTGATTATGAAAGGGCAGAGATTAGAATTCTCTGCCCTATGCAACAAGATGACTTCAATTTTTGCCTGGGACTTACTTAAGCAGCATCATTTTGCCACTCTTGATAAATTCATTTGTGCGGATTTCATAAATATAAATCCCGCTTGGAAGGCTTGAAGCGTTAAACTGAACTGAATAGCTACCCATTTCCTTATAGCCGTCTATTAAAGTTGCAACCTCTTTTCCCAGCATGTCATATACTTTGAGCGTTACCTTTGATGCCTTCGGTATCTGATAATTAATGACAGTAGAAGGATTGAACGGATTCGGGAAGTTCTGGCTTAAAGCATATTCCACTGGTGCAATTTCACTTTCCACTATTTCCTGCTCTGGCTTCTGAACTTTATCATGTCCGGAGCTTAAGAGATAATAATCCATGTCGTTTACAATCAGATTCTCCTTTGCTATTCCATCCATACTTACTCTTAAGTATGCCTTCGTGCCGGTAAACCTGTTTGTTATCTTAAAAGTTTTTTCTTCTACCATGGGCTCTTTCAGACTGAGACTTCCCTCATAGACCTTCTGCAGGAGTTTCTCGCTGCCTTCCTCCACAAGTTCAAGTGTAAGTTTAACGTCATTTTTCCACCCGGACTTCTTTACCCAGAGGTCAGTTGAAACAGAAGCATCTTTTTCGAATGTGAAGCTTTCGGTACTCATAAATGAGGAGATAGGGACCTCCTTCTTCTTTAATGAATCAGCCCTCTGTGCCTATATTAGTGAGACAAAAAATAATAAAAAAACAGTTAACTTGTGAGGGCGAGAAAGTGTAAGAGATTACATGGATTTTAATGGAGAAAAAAGATCAGTGACGGAAGGAGCCTTAATGGCAACTGGAGGAATGGATGCTAAAATTGTTCCTGCAAGAATAGCCAGCAATAATAATGAATATCCGAACCTTTTTTTGAACATTGAAAGTACCTCCTAATTATTTTATGGGGAAATTTATTCAGTTTTTCATTTTCTCTTCCCGATAAGTACTATTCCACTT
>JBLNAZ010000081.1:0-12358 GCA_050259615.1 Syntrophomonadaceae bacterium
TAAAAAGCTGCTGCTTATCATTGCGTTGGGTTTCAAAGTATTGCGTTTCATTTCGGGCCTCCTTGTTGTGTTAAATCATTAAATGATCTTTCTGTCTGTAAACTAATAATTAAGACGGCCTCATGCTGACACAAGTTGTCACGGTTCCGTAAAGGTTTGTAAAAAATTGTCACGGCGGGCAGGAAAATTTATTTTTTAGCATTATGTCATGACATAAATCCTCATTATTTGACATTTTACACCGGGATAATTATTCTTTTATCGTTTGCCCCTATATCAAAAATAAATTAACTTTCCCGATATATTTTTCAACAGAAGCTGTACTTATAATAACCGGGCATACTTATTAAAGCCGGAATAATGACCGGTGGTTTCCAGCCGGATTATTTTGGGAATTCGACATATATTTTTAGATATATTATTCTAAACTCCGGGAAGTTCACCTATGCAGAAACCTGTTACTGAATCCTTTCTAAGCACCTGCCGGGGCTTGGTATTCATATTTTTTATTTTCGTTTCATCCCCCATCAGCGCACAGACCCGCGCCATCAGCTGCGGAGGGCTTGTTACTTCGGAACAGGGGGCTTCACATACACTCATTACGCGCGAAAACTACAGCAGACTCATAAATGGTCAGCTGAAAAAATCCTCCCTGGCCGACTCCACAACAATTGTTTTCGGCAGCAGTGTCCCAAAGGAATTCAGCGCTTATATTACCGCTCTTGTTCGCGAAATACTTCCTGCAATAAAGCTTGTTTACGGTCCCCCTATCCAGCCCAGCGAAATTACAGTCAATTACGATATCTCAAATCCCGGCTGGTTCTTCTATGACCCAAAAAATCACCAGATATTAATATCAGCTCTGCCGGGATCTGTTCCATACGCTGCCGGCATGCATAACCCATATCAGTATGATGATGACAATGATGGAAGAATTGACGAGGATCCGTTCGACGGAATGGATAACGATCTGGATGGAAAGATTGACGAGGATTATGACAACGACCCGAGATGGGACGGGGTTTTTACTCACGAGGTCATACACTCTTTCCACGACGGCATCTTACTTGTCCCTTCGTGGTGCGAAGAAGGAATGACTGAAGCTGCTGAGGAGCTTGTGCAGAAAGTGCTTGTTAAAAGCTTAAAGCGCGACATCCTTAACAGATCTCCCGAAAAGAACATCTGCTTCTACGATACCTGGAATTCTCTCGGGGGCAATATTGTTGGAGGAGTGGACTATCCTCTTTTCAAATCAATGCCGCAAATTTATTACAACCAGACCTCAGCTTTGTTCTGGATGCTCTGCATGTCATACGAAAACGAGCCGGCACCCGGTGATTGGCAGGCGCTGAACTTCTTCCGCCACGTGAATTATTATCTGAGATCAAAGACGGGAGTAATATATGATTATCAGCTCCTACAGACAATTGAATCACTTTATGTAAATAAAGTTGATGGGAAAAATGTAGTGGACTGGATCCGGAACCAGGCAATTACAAACTACTCTGGCTCAATGGGACGGAACCTCGTTGTGCTTGCTCAAAATACAGTTGTTGGAAGCGATACACTCTGGAGCATGACAAATCCCGTTATGGGCTACGTTTATGCCTTCGAAAGAAAAATTATCAGCTATGGCAGGTATAATTATTTGGGCGAAGAGATAATCACATCTCCAAGTCCGGTTTACATTAAAATCAAAAATGCTGACGGAATTACTGTTTGGGATAACTCAGGAAGCGGAGTTTATCTTAGATCAAGGGATGACCTGAACGTTTTCAGCATCAACCCTTCCAGTCCCCTTGCTCCGGGGGCATATTCAATTGAGGCTTCTGTTTTAATGGGCCAGGATACTCTGAAGGCACAGAATGTATTCCTTGTTATAAGGCTTTCCTCCAGGCAGGATATAATAAAGAGCGCATCTCATGGAATGGGTATTTTAGCAATGAACAGGGACGGAAATCTTTTTCCTGCTGAACTTACCTCCGGGAACTCCAGTTTTTTACTTCATGAAAAGGCTGGTTATCTCCTTCAAACTGAATTGAAACCCCGGACCCATCTGGATCTGGACTTTACGTACGGCAAGAACAACTTTACTTTTACACTGCCCAATCCATTCACCAGAATAATCCCCGTAACGGTCAATCCCGCCCCCGCTCCCCGCATCCTAAAAGGATGGCCCGATACAGTCGGCTTTAGTACTCAACCTTTCCTGAGAGCAGTTGATATGAACAACGACAAAGCAGATGAGATATTCTGGAACGGAGCAACAACCTGGTGGAATAACCCGATGCAGAGGATCGACAGCCTCGGCGGGCCTGTGGAAAAATGGAACATTAAAGTCGCCTCAGGTTCCGGCAATTTCTCAACTGCATTCGGGGATATTAATAATGACGGAGAGCTGGATATAGTAGCACCAGGAGCACTGCCTAGCAATGATTATATATTAAGAGCTTATAATATGAACGGCAGTGTTATAAAGGAATGGAATGCCTTAGCTTATTCCAGAATGGATACTAATCCCCTGTTTCTTGAAATCGACTCCAGCCATAAGGGCCCAGAACTGGTCATTGGGACAGTAAATTTTCAGACCTGTTATATTAACATTTATGCTACTGACCAGCAAGGTACTCTTTTGCGTTCTTTCCAGATTCCCGAGCTTTATGAAGGCTGGCCTTATATCCGCTCTATTTCCGGGGGAGATCTGGATAAGGACGGATGGGCTGAAATAGTGGGTATCTTAGAATCTGGCTACGGTTCGGATGTGAGAAGCTTTATTTTTTATTATGATTACAATAATCCGGGTGCGCAATTCTGGTCGTACCGGATAGGGTCATACATGCTCAATTATCCCAAAGCAGTAATCGGTGATCTGGACAAAGACGGACAGTATGAAATTGTTGTTTCTGCAGCGGGACTGTCTCCATATGACGGTAGTTCACCCGCAGGACAGGTGTTCATCTTTAACACTGACGGCAGCATTAAAAAAACCTGGAATATAAACACCTACTACTCTTCAGCTTCTCTTGCGGACCTGAACGGTGATGGAATACTGGAAATAATAAATGTAAATGAAAACGGGGTTTATGTGTGGAACCCTGACGGCACTAAATATAAAAAGTGGCCGCGTTTAGTACCAGGCCCGGGCTGCCAGGCTCTGGTTGCGGATATTAATGACGACGGCATACAGGAAATAATCGCCGCCAAAGGCAGCGCTCTGTATATATGGCAGGAGGACGGGACACTGCTTAATGAAATGAGATTCTGGGACAATGAATCGGGCTATTTCACCAACACCCAGACACTTTGCGACATTAATGGCGACGGGAAGATTGACCTTTTAAGCTATATAGGAAGGAAACTGTATGCATTTGACCTGGGCGGCACATACGACAAGTCGAAACTCCAGTGGGCAATGGAAGGCTACGATATAAATTCGGGAGGGATGTACATTCCGGGCTACTATCTTGAAGTTAACAATGAAAACACGGCCTCCAGGCATCCTGAAACTTACGCACTGCTGCAGAATTATCCCAATCCCTTTAACCCTTCAACAACAATTATATACAGAATACCGGAGCAGTCTAATGTTGAACTGAAGGTGTTTGATATTTTGGGGCGCGAGGTCATGACGCTCATTAATAAGGAACAGACTGCTGGTGAATACAAAGTCACATTCAATGCTTCCACACTTCCCAGCGGGGTCTACATATACGCAATACGGGCCGGAGATTTCAGAAGCTCAAAGAAGCTGATGATACTAAAATAAAAGGAATATCAGCAGCGCGCGCAGGCTATGACTACCCCAGCAGCTTATAGCCCGTGCCGTGCACAGTAAGAATGATCTGCGGGTGCTCGTGATCTTCTTCTATCTTCTGCCTTAGTTTCAGTATGAAATTGTCCACCGTACGCGTTGTAACCCTTTCTTCATATCCCCATATGCTCTTTAACAGATCGTCGCGGCTGACAATCCTGTTTTTGTGCTCATAAAGATATTTCAGTATCTCATATTCCTTGTGCGACATCTGCACCTGCGATCCGTCCTCAAAAGCATTGTAGCTTGGAAAATCTACTTCAAGCCTTCCGAGCTTTACCATCTCGATTTTCTTTTCCCCCGCACTCATCTCACCCCGTCTTAATACGGCTTTTACACGCGCCAGCAATTCCCTCAGGCTGAAAGGCTTCGTAATGTAATCATCAGCCCCAAGCTCAAGTCCTCTTACTTTGTCAATCTCTTCACCTTTTGCCGTAAGAAGAATTACCGGGGTTGAAATTCCTTTTGCCCTTATTGTTTTGCAGATCTCAAAACCCGACATGTTGGGCATCATTACATCGAGCAGTATAAGGCTGTATTTATTTGCAAGTATCTTCTTTAAGCCTTCATTTCCTTCTTCTGCCTGATCCACCTCGTAACCCTCAAACTCAAGGTTGTCTGCGAGCCCCATTCTCATATTGGCTTCATCTTCAACAACTAAAATTCTGGCCATATCATTATCCTTTAATTTTTGTCTGTAATCGGAAAACTAAGCCTGAAAGTGCTTCCCTCTGCAAGCCGGCTTTTCAGCGTTACTTTTCCACTGTGCGCTTCCATTATATGTTTTACCAGCGAAAGCCCCAGCCCCGTGCCTTTTACATTGTGCACGTCGCCTGTTGAAACGCGGAAGAATTTTTCAAATATCCTTTCCTGATCTTCAGCTGGAATGCCGATGCCTTCATCCATGACTTCAACAAAAACATTTTCCTCGTCTTTCCCCGTAATTACTTTTACTACTTTTTTATCACTGCTGTATTTGGCCGCGTTATCTATGAGATTAATTACCGCCTGGCTGACGGCTTCACAATCGAGCATTACCTGAGGCAGGTTTTCTTCGGGCAAAAATGAAAAACTAAAGCCATTATTCTTCATGTGAAACTGATATGTATTATAGACCTCCTGCACAACCCCGTTAAGATCGCTTTTCTTAAAGCTGTACTTCTTTCTTCCAGCTTCGATCTGCGAAAAGCTCAGAATTTTATTTACTATGCGGCTTAAGCGCCCTGCCTCCTGGCTTATTATGCCGTAATATTCCTTTTTCTTTTCTTCTGTTTTTACCCTTCCCATCTCAAGCGTTTCGGCAAACATGCTGATTAAGGCAAGCGGCGTCCTTAATTCATGCGATACATTGGAAACAAAGTCCGACTTAATCTGCGCCAGGCGGATCTCTTTTTTAATGCTTCTGAATACAAGCCATATGCCTGCAATCAGAAGAAAGTTGACTCCTATAACCAGCACAAGGCTCATCTGGTATCTTGAGCTTACTAGTTCTTCAATTGTCGTTCCTTTAAGGGCAATGCCGAGCTTATACGAAGGAAGAAGCCAGAGAGGTCTTTTCTGGGTAATTTCCGTCTTGTCGGCAATATCTGTCCCGTAAACAGGGAGGCTGATATCTTTATAGACTGCAATTAAAAATTTATTTTTTGCAATTTCCTGCAGTTTTGGTCCTATTTTCTGCTTTACAAAATCCTCTGCATTGATCCCGATGCCTGCAATTGCATCACCGCCCGCGTCGGGAATAAAAACCATAAGTCCTGTAAAATAACCCGGCACTCCGGGCAGCACTTCAACTTTTGTATATCCGCCGCGTTTATAGGTATACAGGCGTTTTATTTTCTGTTCGTTTTCACGGAGTAATTTCCTGAGCCCGTTTTTAATTTCTTCTGCCTTATTTGCTTCCGGAACTCTTCCATGCAGGGTGAAATTATTTAACGACATATCACTGGCGGTAAAGATTGCGCTTATGGGATTTTCACTCCGCAGCTTTTCAACTGCAGCACTGAGAGCCTCGGGTTTAACGTCTTTTTCAATTAAGCCGGAATTAATTCTGCTCACCCAGTCGCTTACAACATCCTCTGTATACTGGTTTACAGAAAACAGAATTGCATCCAGCTGGTTGTTGAAAGTCTCTTCTATCAGTTTTTCATTTTCATTTACCGATGAGAGTTCATAAACCGACAGGAATACCACGGGAAGGAGTATTATCAGAATTAAGATAAGGGTAATTTTTTTTACGGGTTTGTACATTATTTATATTAATGATCTTTTGTGAAGGGTAAAATAATAAAACGGGGCAAATTTCACAATTCCAACAGGTGAAGGATGCCGGGGTGCGGTGCCCGGCATCCCATAAATTATTTTATCAGCCGCAAATCTTCTATCGGAAGCCTCGGCATGGCCTGACCGTTGTGCTCAATTATGAGCTTCATGTAATCTATAAATTCCTGTTCCTTTGCGCTGAAGCCCAGTATGCCCGGCCTTAAAAAACCTAGATCAAACAGGGGCATATTGGGATACTGAATAAATCTTATATCTTTATCCTTCTCTATGTCCGCTCTTTCTTTGGCAACGTTAATTGCCTCGTTAAGTCCCCCAATAATATCCACAAGATGCCGCTCCAGTGCATCGGGACCCATCCATACGCGTCCCTGTCCCACTGAATCCACATTTTCAGGACTCATGCGCCTTCCTTCGGCAACTTTTGTAATGAACATGTCGTAGCTGTCCTTTATAATATATTCTATTCTGTTTCTTTCATCCGGAGTAAGCGCCCTGTCGGGAAGTCCCATGCCCAAAAAGGGAAGCGAAGCCCCGAAGCCCAGATCCGCATGCTCACCTCTTTTAACGAAGTCCGTCGTAAAGCCCAGCTTTTCCGAAAGCCCGGCATTATAAACCCACGCGCCTATTACGCCTATTGAACCCGTAATTGTATTCGGGGCAGAAACAATTGTATCGGCATACATTGACAGCCAGTATCCTCCCGAGGCCGCAACGGCACCCTGTGAAATAATAACCGGTTTCTGCTTCTTGTATTTTTTTATCGCCTCGGCTATATAGTCCGCAGCCATAGCATCACCGCCCGGCGAATCCACTCTTATTACTATTGCTTTAACGTGGGAATCTTCTGCAGCGCTCTTAATGTCTTTAACAAGCTTTCGGGCGTTTATTCCTGCATCCATCGACGTTGCCCCAATTGCATAAACAATTGCTATCCTGTCGAATTCACCCCACTTGTTGTCATCTGGAAGCTTATACCTCTCGAGCGATCCGGCTGAAACAAGAGGCCTTTTCGTGCCTTCTATTTTCTTTATCACCTCGCCGGAATTCTCCCAGCGGTCCAGTGTATCCACAAGCCCGAGCTCCATGGCCTCACGCGGAAGCAGGACCACTTTGTAGTTTACAATACTGTCCACCCTTTCAGGAGATATCCCCCGCGCCCTGCTTATCCCGTCACGCATAAGATCGTAATAAACATCTATCAGCCTCTGCCTCTGCTCGCGGTCCGCCTCGGTCATATCCTCTCTCGAGAAGCTTTCCATAGCAGACTTATACTTAAAGAACCTGAGCTCATCGAAGCCAATGCCCAGCTTATCCAGCGTACCCTTGTAGAAAGTCCTTCCTGCAATAAGCCCCTGAAGTGAGAGCGTTCCCAGAGGATCCAGTATAATCTTATCTGCCGCGGTTGCAAAGTAGTAGTCGGCCATGTCCGGGCGCTCAAGGAAAACAACTACTTTCTTTCCCGTGCGTTTGAAATCAAGCAAACGTTCACGCAGCTCCCACAGCATTTCACCCGGCACCTGAAGCTCCGTGGCGTTTACGGCAATACCCTTTATGCCGGGATCTGCCTTTGCGGCATTAATCTGGCTTATAATGTCATAAAGCGTGTTGGATTCATCAAATAATATGTAGCGCTGATATTTCAGTTCCCCTTTAAGCGTAAGGTTCAGGTAATCCTTTGAAGGGAAAAGCGTGCTCAGGAAATTCCTGTCGTATGTGCCTATTCTGATTCCGTATGTATTATAGGCATGAGCCTGCTTGTCGTTATAGTGTGCCTGCCCTGTAAAACCTATATTTCCAAGCGAAAGATGAATTCCGGTGCTGAAGGCTTTTGTCTGGAAATACCTGCCTGTAATTCTCAAGCCGGGGATAATTTCCAGGGCAGCTCCTGCGCTCCAGATTTCCTTTTTCCCTCTTATGATTTCAGTGTTTCTAAGAACTATATCTGCAAAAAGCGTAATAAACTCGTTCCCGAGCGGGCGGGCTGCAAGTTCAGTGTAGAGTTCCTTTGTTGAATATGAAGTGGAAAGGATTCCAGAGGCCCCGAATGAAAGGTATTTTGAAGGACGGATAAGCATTCCAGCCCGTACAATTTTCGAACGCCCGAAAAGATCAACATCGCCTCCCGACCAGCCGAAGCCCGCACCGAAGCTGAAAGCCCTGTTTCCAAAGCCGAGCGAGATTCTGTAGTCGGTAACAGCATTATTCTGCACCTTCTGATGTATCAGGCCGAAGCCGAGGTTTCTTACCGCGCCGAAGATTCCGTAGCGCTTAAAATCGTTCCATCTGCCCTGGTCATCCGACCAGTTGAACTCGAGTTCAGGGCCTTCAAGGTATGTTAAAACGGCAGGGTTATCGTACCCCAGAAGGCCGTACCTCATGGCGCCCGGCGAAGTAAGCAGAAAATCGTTCTGTACATTAAACGGATTAAAGCCCTGCTGGGCATAGGCTGCAGCCTGGCACAGGATCAAAAGAGCAAAAACTTTTACAAATTTCATTTCTCCTCCCGTCAGCTAAAATAATACAGGTCAATAAATTCCAAAAGAATGCGTATAGACAATATAAAATATCCAGGAAATTTATCGAATTATATTTTTATGCACATTCAGGCTTAATAATTCCAAAGCCAATGAAAGCAGGACATAATGAATGGAGAGCATCTTGAATTACGCAAATAAAGGCAAAAGAGGGAAACTACAAATTTATTTTATTGTTGCAATGAGGCTCTGCTGGACGCGGAAAAGATCTTTGGGATCGACCTTGGTCTGCCCCACACTCTGCGTGGGCACGGCCGAGAACTCGAAGTATCTTCCCTTATAATTAAATATCACTACTCTTACAGGGAGGCCTTCTATACCCTCGTATTCATAGGCGCCGAACCGTTTCATGCTGAAATTAAAAAACTCATCTTCACGCATAGCCTTATAGCCCGCACCCATCCTGTTTATTTTCATCTGGCGGCTGTAATTAAGCGCAAATAAAAGGGAGTCTTCAACTGCCTGCGCATGGAAAATGCTGTCGGCATTAAGTGCCACCAGGTTCAGCGCCGCAGAAAAGTCGTTTCTTATGAGCCAGAGGTCTAGTGTTTTATTTTCACCGGCTTCAGCCGTAGTCCACCCCCTGGGTATCAGAAAAGTAAGATCGCTTGAAGCTGAATAAACGGTATCTTTTGAAAGGGGGTAATCGGCCTCGGGATATATTGCGCTTCCAATGCGCGACGGGGCGCAGGAATCAAGAAGGAAAGGAGATGAAAAAACCGCCGGAATTACAACTGCACGAACCAGTATATTTAATATTTTCGAAAGTCTTTTCATCTCGTTTTCTTTATAAAGAAGTTTTTATTTACCGCTTCCCCTCAGGAATTTAGGGGATTCGAGTGTAAGTGTAAGAGAGATCTTGTGCGAGTCTCCAAGGGCGTCTTCCTTTGAACCGCTGAAGTGGGCAAATGAGTAATCGATGTTAAGCTTCGGAAGACGCACGCCGGCACCCACCGTAAGATCTTTTATATCATTGTAGCCCATACGAACCGCAACTATATCGTTGTAGCTGTATTCCAGTCCGCCCCTGAAGTCGAGACTTACAGGACCCGCGTGCACCTGGCTTGCGAACCTGCGGTTTTCAAACCTCATATCGAAACCGGCTGCGGGTGTAATTTTTCCGTACAGGAAGTCAAATGTGTATGCAATGCCCGTCTTGGCTGTCGGAGAAATAAGCTCGTTTGTGCCGGTACTCCATGCAACAAGTGTGGTTGTTATATCCTGAATGTTTGCGCCCAGTGAAAGCCTGCTTGTTGGCATATAAAGAAGGCCCACGTCGAAGCCTATGCCCATTGCGCTGTACTCTGCAATATCGCGCCTGATCAGTTTGACGTTGGCGCCGTAATAAAGCTTATCCGAATGCCTTTTGGCAAAGGTGAAATAAAAAGCCCAGTCGGCATTGCTGAATTCCTTTACTCTCGATGGGTCGAGGTTATGTACATCCGGGCTGTAGATGTCATAAATAACATTGTTTTCATTATTGACCAGTGCCTGCCTTGTATCGGGGATGCCGTCAACGCCAAGGCGGATAATTGACAGGCCGAAGCTCATATCGTCCCCGTAGGGGAGGGCTGCCGAAGCGTAGTTGTAATTAACCAGATTGCCGAAGTTCTCGGAATACATAAGCGCAATTTCGGGATAGTCGATCCTTGCCAGAGCCGCAGGGTTCCAGTAGCCTGCCGTTACATCATTTGCCACGGCTACATAAGCTCCGCCCATGGCATTTGCCCTGCCGCCTACACCGATGGCCATAAATTCCCCGGCATACTTGCCGATTTTCAACTGCGCATTAGACTCTGTAATTAGAAGTGTCAGCAGAAAAAGGGAAAGCAACATTTTTTTAAGCATTTATTTAACTCCAAACAAGTTATAATCGTGGCAATTTTGAACGAAAAAATTCAGAAATAATGCGTGAAAATCAAGGTTAAATTACTTCACCCCGGATAGAACGTGACGGAGCTCTCAAAAAAGCTCCGCCCGCCTTTATGAATTTAATCCACAGAAATCAAAGATTCATCGTATTCTTCAACTTTCTTAAATCCAAGGAGGTTTAATATGGTTGAAGCGACGTTTGAAAGTCCCGGATTTTTGACATCTGCCATTTTATATTCCCCAGCATATTCAGGGTCAAATATTATAAACGGCACGGGGTTAAGAGTGTGGGATGTTTTGGGAGTTTTCACGCCGTTTTTAACAGTAAACATTTCCTCGGCATTGCCGTGATCGGCCGTTACGAGTGCAATGCCGTGAAGCTCTTCCACTACCTTAAGGAGTTCACCAACGCACTTGTCCACAGTTTCCACGGCCGTAATTGCAGCCTGCATATCGCCCGTATGGCCTACCATGTCGCCGTTTGCAAAATTAAGGCGTCCGAACTGGTACTTGCCCGTTCTGAGGAGTTTTATGGTTTCTTCTGTAATTTCATTTGCCTTCATCCATGGAGCCTTGTCGAAGTTGATCCTGTCGGAAGGGATCTCCACGTATTTTTCGAGCATTTCATCTATATAGCCCGAGCGGTTGCCGTTCCAGAAGTATGTAACGTGACCAAACTTCTGTGTCTCAGAGATTGCAAAGCTTGTTACTTTCGCTCCGCAGAGGTATTGGCTTACTGTGCATTCAATCTCAGGAGGAGAAACAAGGAAGTTAGAGGGTATATGAAGGTCGCCGTCGTACTCCATCATACCGGCGTAGAATACATCAGGAATTCTTCCGCGGTCGAATGCATCCAGATCCTTATCCTCAAATGCCTTTGAAATTTCAATTGCCCTGTCGCCCCTGAAATTAAAGAAAACAACGGCGTCGCCGTCCTCTATTGTGCCAACTGGCTTTCCTTTATCATCAGCAACAACAAAAGAATCCATGTACTGGTCGGTCATTTTGGGGTCTTCATTATAGAAGGCGGTAACGGCTTCAGTAGCCGAAGGGAATTTTCTTCCCTCGCCGTGCACGTGGGCTTCCCAGCCGCGCTTTACTATACTCCAGTCGGCATTGTACCTGTCCATTGTAACATTCATTCTGCCGCCGCCCGAGGCAATCCTGTAGTCGTAGCCGTTTTCTTCAGAAATCTTCCTTAAGAGTTCCTCAGTGGGATAGACGAATGTAAGTGCCGACTTTTCACCCACGTCGCGCCCGTCCAGAAGAGCGTGAATGCGGACTTTCTTAACGCCTTCGGCAGCGCAGTTATGAACAAGAGCAAAAAGGTGTCTTATATGTGAATGGACGTTTCCGTCTGAAAGGAGGCCGATAAAATGAACCGTATGGCCGCTTTTACCTATTTCAAGTATCTTTTTCCATGTCTTGGATTTGAAAATTGCGCCGTTTTCTATAGCCAGGTTTACAAGGGCTGCTCCCTGCGCAAATACGCGCCCTGCTCCCAGTGCGTTATGGCCAACTTCGCTGTTGCCCATATCGTCTTCCGAGGGCATACCGACGGCCGGACCGTGCGCCTTAAGGCGGGTCTTAGTAGGGATTGTCATCAGTTTATCTAATACGGGGGTCTTGGCCAGATAGATTGCATTATTATCAGCATCCTTTCCAAGTCCCATTCCGTCCATAATTATAAGTAACAGGGGGCCTTTTCTGCCGTGAAAATTCTTCAGTCTTTCCAGTTTAAACGCCATTTTATCCTTCATTTCTATTTTTATAAAGTATTTTTAAAGATATTATACAATATAGATAATGAAGAATAAAGGCAAAAGAAGTTTCTGCGTATATAGTGCGCCCCCGGCGCACA
>JBLNAZ010000082.1:0-87857 GCA_050259615.1 Syntrophomonadaceae bacterium
CCGTTTGATGACCATAAGCTTGTCAGGTTGATTCCGTAAGAGAACGAATCACCTGCAACGAGTTCCACCTGGTGACGCCCCGAAGGCAGGTATATGCTGTAGCAGTCGTTTCCTTTCATTACTGCAAATGCATACTCATGTCCGTCCACCTTCACGCTTGTAGGCTCACGGTTAAGTGAAATTACGTTGCGCGCTTCAGATTCGTATTCAAACTTAATTCCCTGCATTCCATAGGCAACAGAAAGAATATTTCCCGTGAACGACATGATCTTTGTCTGAAGCTCATGAGTAGAGAATGTATTTGTTATATCCTTATTAAGCTTAATAATATGCCTTCCGGAAGGTATTAAATAGGAGTTATCCCTTGAGGGCGCAATGTAATTTCCGTCGAGCAGAATTTCCTGCACGTCCTTGGGCAGACGGATCATGAATGAATACGGAGAGTTTGTTTCATAACCGTCTCCTGTATAGCGGTACTGAACCCTGCTTGCAAGTGCGTACGGGAAGAAGAACATGTCCTGCGGGTTCACACTCGATTCCGCATAAATTGTGAGTCTTGGCGCTCCGATTGAAGCAGCCTTTACAAGAAGGAAACTTTCCGTACCGGTCT
Source organism: Syntrophomonadaceae bacterium (assembly GCA_050259615.1). GTDB lineage: Bacteria > Bacteroidota > Ignavibacteria > Ignavibacteriales > SURF-24 > JAAXKN01. The sequence goes on from JBLNAZ010000082.1 coordinate 611, forward strand.
GAATTTGTGTGGGAAACGGCGTGGCTGATGCCTCGTTGTTCCTGAAAGTAAGTATGTTCAAGTCGAGCATCAGTTTTGTGCTGTCGCCAACTAAAGCATTGTACTTTCTTCCTATTTCAACATAACGCATAGGGTCGGTTGACCAGAGGTTCTGCGGATCCTCCACCTGCAGGAGAAAGTTATGCTTTTTCTGCAGACCGATTATGCTCGCCATATCTACGCCTATATAGTCCTTCAATTCAGGAGATCCAAAACTGTCCATGGCAGTTACAATCACCTGGAAGCCTTTTTTCTTCTGTGCAATGTCTGCAAATGCCGCAAGGAGCCTTTCATACACTTCTGAAAGCTTATTTATCCTGTAATCTGTAATTGCAGTCTTTACGCCCGGATTGTTCTTCCAGTAGGAAGCTGATCCGGGGGTGAAAATTTTCTTCAGGTCTATGTTATATTTTTGTTTAAGCTCTTTCTGTGCACTTGGATGCATCGGAGTAAAGAGGTTCGGATTTTCCAAACCTTTTCCGGCCTCAAAATAAAGCTCTGCCAGGTTCACTCCATCCCATTGATACGAATTAAGGAATCTGCTGAATTCCGAGGTCATTGCCTTCAGGCATTCAGGGTCCGTAAGGGCTACAGGATAACGCCATGAGGGCCTTACGTCTTCAGCCTTAAAGTTTTTTTCTCTCCACTCGGGATGTTCCTGCCAGAACTTCAGGCTTACCTGAGGTGGTTCAAGCCAGGCATAAACCAGCATGCCGTTGGCATGTGCCAGTTCAATCAGCTTTTTATAGTCGTATGTATATTTAGGATACTGGTGCCAGCCGGCAACATGAATTATTCTGATGCCCTGGTGTACCCACTGTTTAACCAGATCCTCGGTGCTTGTAGTGTGCCTGAATCCGGGGTCGAAGTAAACCTCCATATTGTCGCGTCTTATTGCCGGTCTAAGCTGGAAGAATTTTCTTACGTGCTCAAGTAAGAACGGATACAGGCTGTATCCGTGCTGTGACTGAGGATCAAACCTCGAGCCAAGGAACAGCACCTTGCCCTTTCCGAACTGCCTGCCTATTTCAACCGGCGCGCCCGACATTTCATCCGTACTAAAAACATCGTCTACCTTATCTTCTATCTCAAGCTTATTCATCAGCTCGCCTTCTCTCCAGAAAATCTTTTCTTCCATGAAGTTCTTATCCCTGATTCCATGGACTTTTATTCTGGTTTCGCTGAACTTTATACCGAGTTCTTTGGCAACTTCGTTCTTTGTGTCGGTAATAAGGTTACCGCCATTTTCAACGTACTGTGTGATTATGTCGTAATCCTTCGGCTGAAGTGAATCGACAGCGGAATAAGGAACGATCAGGAGGCTGTATCCTTTAGGATTTATTGCTTCGCCTGTAAATATTGTATCAACATTAATGTTTACGCTCTTAAATGCCGAGACTAATGAAGCCTGATCGTTGTAAGCTGCACCTTTGGCATAATGGTTCCACAACACGGCAACCTGAGCATTGTGCCATTTTTCCTCGGTATGGAAAATACTGTTAAAGATTTTCTTCAGGTAACTTACGAGCTTTTCAAAAAATGAAGGCTCATATTCCTTGAACTCAATAGGTTCAGCCTTGTAGAGTTCACCGGGCTGAAGCTTAATATCTTTTGTTATGAGGCCGGAGAGTTTTTTATCTGAAATAGTCTTTTTTATTACCTCGCCTTTATCGTTCATATAAGACTCTGTAAGGTACTGGTCGGTCAGCCTGAATGAATAATCCTGCGAACCGGTAAGAATTATTCTGTTACTGGTAATGACGCGGTTATCGTAGTCTTTCAGGTCGATGTATGTATAACCAAGAGCGCGGACCCCGTCGACCAGTTCCTTAAGGAGGCTTACGTCAAGAAACGAATGGAAGAAGCAGGCTGCAAAGCCGTCCCTGACGTTAAGGTTTACTTTCGCTCCCCGGATGATATTCTGAACGTATTTCCGGCTTACATTGATGTCCTTGTCAAGAGGAACATATCCCAGGTTTTCGGGAAATATTTTCTGTCCGAAAAGATCCTTGTTAATTATATAGGGGAAGTACTGGCTGTAGTCTGAGCTTTCGATAGCGAGCCTCTGTTCAACAGCAGTTGAGAAGTACTTACTTATAGTTTTATAAAGAAGAAAAGAGGCCGTATAGTGGGGTGTTTCCCAGGCAATAGGGTAGAGTCCGTTTTTCATGAATTCCTGTATACCCAGCTCTATTTTCTGTCTAATATCTGCCTCAGTCTGGTTCTTAATTATCTTGTCTGCATTGCCGTCCCAGAATTCAAAGTCTCCTGCGGTAATGCCTCTGTACTGGTGTGTGGAACCGTGCATGACAATAGATCCACCGTTTTTTACGGCATATTTAAGCGCGTCCACCAGATCGGGTTTATCGGAAAGGCTGAGCCTTGTGCCGTCTCCGGGATTTACATAAAAGGGAATAACACCAACAAGAAAAGGTATGCCGCGTTCTGAGAGAACATCCACCACTTCTCTTATTTTATCGGGATTGTCAGTGGGGTTGACATCTTCTATTCTGAGTATTGCCGAATGAGATGCCTCATGCTCCTCGTGCAGAATATCGTGCAGCATATCTGCAAACAGGAGATACCGGTCGGTTTCGTTGGCATAAGAAAAAGGTGAATCGGCTATATAAAGCAGGTTCTGCGACTTAACAATATAGGGAACTTCAACTTTCTTTTTTGTTGAAACAGCCGTAGCCAATACTGTAACTTTTTTTCTGTCGGAGATTTCAATCAGGTTGTTTTTGCCTTCTCCTTTTGTAAAAACTTTTTTATTTGATTTTACAACGTCAAACTGGAAAGATGAATCGACGCGCGATACGCTGAAACCGAACCTGCTTTTGAATGCGCTCATCTGAGAAGATTCAGCCATACCGGTATTCATCCATATGACAGGCTTGTTCGTTTTAATAACGTCATCTACAAATCTTTGAGGCACAGCATCCTTTACGTAAAATCCTATATAGAATGTATAGTCGTACCCGTTTAATTCTTTTGCCTTGTAATCGTCCATGCCTTTATAGGCAACGTCGGCCTGAAAATGCCCAAGCAATGCTGCAAGCTGCCGGGCATCTCCCATTGCATAATTCTTCAGGTTTGAACTGCCCTGAACAACTATCAGTATTTTTTTATTTCCATTTTCTGCTGCAAAGTTTAATGAGGCAGTCAGTAATGTAAGCAGTACAAAAAGTAATATTTTATAGTGTCTCATGCGCTTTTTTGTTAATATGTATAAAGAGTCTGTCTCTTAAAAAGAGAAGGATTTTGTGCCCAGGAATTATTTACCGGGTAGAAATTACCTGCAATGGTAGAGATTACCGGCCTTGAGGGCTCCAAAGAACCCTCAGGACTGGTTTAATATTGCCGGAGTAGTTTTTATCCGGGTGCTCTTAATCAGAGTACTAATTTTGTGCCTAACTTTTACCCCGGACTTTACTTTTTGTTTCCGGATTTTTTGTTGCCGGCTTTTTTCTTCCCGGCTTTTGGGATGAATTCATCTACTTTAGCTTTGGATATGCCGAAATAGTTCTTTATGATCTGAATCGTTCTTTTGGCGGATAATCCGTCGCCATAGGGGTTAACAGCTGAAGCTATCTTATCATAATATGACTTGTCGTCCAGAAGTTTTTTTGCCGTTGAATATATTTTGCTTTCATCCAGGCCTACTAACTTAACTGTTCCGTACTTTACTGCTTCGGGGCGTTCGGTTACTTTTCTGAGTACAAGAATCGGGATGCCAAAATGGGGCCCTTCTTCCTGAACGCCGCCTGAATCAGTTATAATCAGGTAGGACTTGGCCATAAGGTTTACAAAATCCATATAATCCAGCGGTTCAATCAGGTGTACATTTTCAATGCTGCCCAGGGTAGGGAATACGACATCCCTGACAATGGGGTTAAGATGCACCGGAAATACGAAATTAAGTTCAGGATATGCCTCAGCAAGTCTTTTTACCGCGTTGCATGCTCCCAGCATTGGGGCCCCCCAGTTCTCACGGCGGTGCATCGTAAGCAGAACGATTTTCTTCTTCCGGCCAACCAGGCCGTTCAGTTTGTCAACTGAGAAGCTGTAATTTTTTCTTACCGAAACCTTTAATGCGTCTATAACTGTATTGCCGGTAACGAATACAGTTGAAGGAGCTATGTTTTCTTTTAAGAGCGCTTTTTTAGCTGTGTCTGTGGGGGCAAAGTGGAGTTCAGTTATTGAGCTCGTAAGCCTTCTGTTTATTTCTTCGGGGAAAGGATTCGCCCTGTCGTTTGTTCTCAGGCCGGCTTCAATGTGGCCTACGGGTATCTGCCTGTAGAAAGCGGCCAGGCTGCCTACAAATGTTGTAGTTGTATCGCCCTGAACGAGTACCATATCGGGCTTTTCCTTACTGAACACGTTGTCGAGCTCTTCGATTGTATTTTTTGTAATTGAAGCAAGCGTCTGCTTCGGCTTCATTATATTCAGATCGTAGTCCGGCTTAATATCAAAAACCTGCAGAACCTGGTCGAGCATCTGCCTGTGCTGGGCAGTGGCAATGGTTAAGAGTTCAAACTGTCTGTTGTTTTTCTTTATTTCCTGTATTATAGGAGCCATTTTTATGGTATCCGGGCGTGTGCCGAATATAACCGCAATTTTTTTCAATTATCTCATCCTTATGATATTAAAAGGGCATATTGATTATTAATCGTCGTTAAAATTGTGCCAAACTATAGGGCATAAAAAAATGCACTAAAGCCGCATTTCAAAGTTACCGGATTGAGACTAAAAGACCAAATGTTCTTTTATATTATTAAAGGATTCGGGGCAAACGGGAGAAGCTTTCAATGCCGGGCCTTCAGCTTCTGCTGAAGGCCTTTAGAGAGAAAAGGATTTTTATTTCTGAACCTCTGTAGTAACTCCAAAACTGAAAGTAACTGAACAGCCGGGCTGCAGCGTTATTTTATCTTTCAGCTCGGGGCGGTTATATGAATTTGTCATATACTGGACAGGTTCCAGTGCAATTGACTTTCTTGGGCGGTATCTGACCTCGTCGGCTGAATAGGCATAAAATACGCCGCCTTTCTGAAAAACGGTAATTTTCAGGCCGTTTTTGGGATCCCTGATGGACGACCTTATGAGTCCGTCTTTTTCAGGCTGCAATTCAGCGTAGCAGTAATTAACCTCCCTATCGCCGATTGTATTCTGATAAATGTCTTTGGAAGGGCGGAAGTCCGCTTCCGGAACTTCACTGATTGATGAATAGGCATCCTCACCGCCTAAAGGAATCAGCTTTTCGTCCACCATTACAACCTTTGAGGCTGGAACAGTCAGCACCAGATGGTCAATTCCTTCCTCTGAGGTCTTAAAATAGGGATGCCAGCCGCATCCGAAAGGTGCTGCCTCGGAACCCTTATTGTGGCCTGTTATGTCCACGTGCAGCTCATTGTCTTTCATCACAAATTTTACTTCAATATCCACGGCATATGGATATCCCTTAAAAACATCTTTTCTGATTTTATTGGTGAATAGGATAAGTTCTGCCTTATGCTCATCAGTAATGATTTTCTTGACTTCAAAATCAATCACCCTGGCAAAACCGTGGATTGCCTCTCTCTGTGGATTTACGGGATTATAGAGCTGGTGTTGTGTATCGTCAAATTCGTAAAACCCGTCTTCAATCCTGTTGGAGAAGGGGGCCATGATGCACGAGCGGGCTCCGCTTTGCTCTTCAAGTTCCTTCGGAGTCTGATAACCGTCAATAATATTGAAGAGTTTATTTTTTAAGGGGATAAAAAAATTCAGCAGAGTAGCGCCTTTTAATGCAATTTCTGTGCTGCTGCCGGAAAGTGTGTCTTTCAAGATTATAGTTTTGAAACTGCCGAATTTACTTTCTGTATGTATGTATCTGCTCAAAACTACTCCAGGTTAATTCTATAGCTTTATATTAAGTACAAATTTAGAAAAAATCCACCTAATATACTTATCGTATAAAAGATAATGCTATAAACTCACAAAAAGATTATAATTTAATATAGCCTCAGTCACTCCGCCTGGAAGAACGAAAGACGCTGCTGAGAAGTCATGCCTCAAGTTCCTGTTAAAAGGTACTGCAGCTGTCAGCCCGATGCCGGAGGCGCGAAGGGCAATGATGCCATTTTCAGAATCCTCAAAGCCCAGGATCTGATTGAACATGCGCTGCTGAAGACCAAGCCTGCTTAAGGTAATACTGAAAAGATCACGGTGCGGCTTCAGCCTTATTTTGCTTGTCTGATCGGATGTTACAAAAACATCAACGACGTTTTTGCTGTCGGCAAATTTTTCTATCAGCAGGTCTTTTTTCGCCTGCGGTATCTTCCATTTTCTTATTTCATGAGAAATAACGTTGAAAAGCTCGGTGAGGATAATACCGGACTCATAACCCGCTGAAGAGGAGACTAATGCTACTTTAAGCGGGTGAAGCTGGAAATGCCTTGCAAGCTCAATCAGTTTCATTTTGGCTTCATCCTGACTGCTGATACGGTAAACCTGGCTGCTTTTTTCCTTCAGCTCCCGGCTTATTTCATCAAAAAGATAGGATATATCCTCTCCCAGCCACCCTTTTACAAGAGCAAACAGTAATGGGATTGACGGCAGGGGCTTTATTAATGGCACATCACTCAGGCCTGTAATTTCCCGGGCAAGATTGCTTTCTTCGCCATACTTAATGAGCTCCAGCATCTGATGGTAATGCTGGAAGAATATTTCTGCGGCTGCGCGGGCGGTATCGTCAAAATTCTGAAAGTTAAGCAGGCTGCCATACTTATGCATAAAGAAGTTTGTGATAACGTTTGAGTTGAATTTATTGAATTCTTTCTGAATAATGAATTCATGGAGCTTTTCGTCTTTCAGCATTTCTCCCAGGCCGAGGTGATCCAGGCTGTAGCTGGCCTCATCTTTCCGGTCATCATTATGGCTCAGAATAAGCGTCCAGAGTACCGAGTGCAGATAAGCTTCTTTCAGTTGATCTGGTTTTATAAAGTTGTGATAACGCTGAACGAGATACCGGATCTGCTCCGGGACGCCGATGCCCAGAAGGTTGGGGTGATCTATAAGCGGATCCAGGCCTTTCCACTCTTCTTTTGACGACCTTCCGCTGATTGACCGGATAACATATTCAAGTGAATGAAGCCTTAGTTCCAGTGTGGTACACACAGTCCCTTCCAGATCCAGAATAACTGCCGAAAGTTCCTTCTGCGGAACCGTGATTTTAGGAGCAAGGGCATAAAGCTCTATTTCAGGATATATGGGAGCAGGATTGTGAACAACTGCAAATTCAAGTCCAAGCTTTGCAATTATTTCAGAGACCTCATCACTGCTCAGAAGTTTTTTATCTAACATTTTAATTCTCTCCGCCAAAGAAGTAATTATAACTTAAACACCCGGATTCTACTTTATAATCGAAAGGTTGAAGGGAAAAGTAAAGCGGAAAAGTAAATAAATGTGGCCCGAAGCTGAATCATTTACCTTCGGGCCACAATAGATCAGAAGCTATTTAGAAAGGTTCCTGTCCATGCGGCTGGTTATCTTGTTATAAATAACAAGGGCTATTGCCGCTGTAAAGCCGATTGCAGCAAAGTAATACCAGACGTAGTGAGCATGAACGTATGCTGTCTTAAGTTCTTCAGCGCTAAGGCCAGCCCGCTCAGGCACGTATGCCGTAAGCAGATAGCCGGAGATTCCGAACCCGAGAAGGTATGCAAAAAATGAATGCAGATGGCTGAAGCCCATATATAAACCTTCTTCTCCTTTCGGAGCCTGGAGTGAGAAGAACTCGAGATACCGCGGGGAAATAAAGCATTCTGCAAATCCCTGAAAGATAATTCCTATTATCATCATAACAGTTACCGGATGTGCTGAAAAGAAGCCCATAAAAGAAACCTGCCCACCCGTAAATGAGGCGAGTATGGGGCTTGATGCCATGCAGAGCGCTGAGATGGGCATGAGGAACATGCCTATTGTCATACTGGTAATTGCCTTAACCCTGCTCATTAAAGAGGTAATAAAAACAACTGTAGTCATTACTATAAAAGGATTGACGTTTGCTATCCATTCCGGCGAGGCACTTTCACCTACTGTTCTTAATACATACTTGGGCATTGTTGCATAAAGCTGCGACTGAATTATCCAGAAACCGGTAATAATCAAAATAAGTGTCAAAAGCCTCAGGTTTGTTAATATACTGATAAAACTCTTCCATATTTCCTTAAGCTTTTTAGCTTCAGCCGACTGATCTACATTCTTATAAAAAACAAAAACAACAATTAGCGCCAGGAAAGTCATTGCAGAGGCATAGAAATTTATAGATTCCAGGCCCCACTTAAGCCTTAAGGGATAAGCAAAGGTTTTTCCCAGAAACGATCCAACATTAACCATGCCGTAGAAAATGGAAAAGGCACGTGCGCGGTTCTCCTGCGTTGTGGTTTTGGCAACCGTTCCTGTAATAATCGATTTAATAAATGATCCGCCTATCATTAGTACTACAATTGCTGGCAGGACAGTTGCCTTGTATGGCAGTGCGCCGAGTGTAAAATAGCCCGCTGAAAGCAGGGCAAAGGCAAGTATAATCGCTTTTCTGAATCCGATCTTATCGGCAAATGCCCCGCTGAATGGAGGCAGAAGATACAGCCCTGCCGAGAAAATACCGCCGATCCAGGCAGCCCATATGTCCGAATATCCCACAACACGCGTGAGATATAGAGTTATTGCAATAAACACTGCATAGTAAGCCGAGCGTTCGAACAGTTCGACTAGATTTGATATCCAGAACGAAAACGGAAAATTCCAGCTCCTATTGGTTTTCTGAGCCTTTTCTTTGGCGACTGCTTTTTCTGATACGGATGTTTCCACAATACCCCGGATTTTAATTTATTTGAAAGCAAATATACTCAACAATTATTAAATTGATGAGTAGTTAATTATTATTATCACAGACTGAAATCTAATGAAAAAAATTCTGAAGAACTCGCGTAAAAAAGTCGGCCAGTTTCCCGGAAGCCTCATCTACATGGGAGACAGAACAGGCAACGGTATTAATATTAACGTTGCACAATACGACAGGGAAAACTATTCTGAAAGAAAAAATGAAACTCCCCGGGAAATCAAACCCGCAGGTCAGGGCAGCCTCTGGATCAACATTGACGGAATTCATATACCTGAAACGGTTGGTGCAATAGGTGATAAATTCGGTATCCACCCGCTTACACAGGAAGATATTATGAATACTGCCCACCGCCCGAAAGCCGAGGATAACGGAAGTTATATTTTTGTTGTGATCAAAATGCTGGACCTGGAATCAGGTACAGGAACACTAAAGACAGAGCAGCTGAGCCTTATAATTGGAAAAAACTATGTCATCTCTTTTCAGGAAAATGCTACAGATGAATTTGAGGCCGTGCGCGGGAACCTGAGGGAAAATAAGGGAAAGATCAGGGAACTTGGACCTGATTATCTGGCCTACAGGATTCTGGATGTGGTTCTGGATAACTACTTCTCTGTTCTTGAAAAAATAGGCGACAAAATTGAATCCATTGAGGATGAACTTGTGGAAAATCCCACCAGACAGACGCTGGAGAAAATCTATAAGTTAAAAGGAGAGATGATTATTATCAGGCGCGCCGTCTGGCCCCTAAGAGAAGTTATAAGCAGCCTTGAGAAAATTGAAACCGAACTTATTGCAAAATCCACACAGCCGTATCTGAGGGATCTCTACGACCATATAGTCCAGCTTATAGATACAAACGAAAACTACCGGGAAATGACAGCAGGACTAATGGATATTTATCTTTCCAGCGTCAGCAATAAATTAAATGAGATAATGAAAGTGCTGACCATAATCTCAACTTTTTTCATACCCCTGAACTTTATTGCAGGGCTTTATGGAATGAATTTCAACACCAATATCAGCAAATACAATATGCCCGAGCTGAATTTCTACCTGGGTTATCCTATGGCATTGTCTATTATGCTGCTGGTAGTCATTGGACTCTTTATCTATTTTAGGCGAAAAAAGTGGTTCTGAGGCTTAATGTAAAGCGGCATTTAGCGGAGCGGCAGAGTAAAACAGAAAGTACTTCCTTTTCCGGGAGTGCTTTCAACCCAGAGTCTTCCATTATTCTTCTCAATAAACTCTTTGGTAAGAATAAGTCCGAGGCCAGTTCCGGGTTCTTTTTCAGTTCCGCTTGTTGAGTGTATGACTTCAACGCGGAATAACTTATCGAGTGTGTCTTTATCAATGCCTACGCCAGTATCGCTCACGGAAATCAGAGCCTGATGCTCATTTTCCATCTTAACACATTTTACTTCAATGCTTCCGTTTCTGGGTGTGAATTTAACAGCGTTGGTTATCAGGTTCTGAATGGCTGAACTTATCATCTCCTCATCCACAAAGGCAACTTCATTTACGCCTGCTTCTGTTTTAAGATGAATTCCTTTTTTCAAAGCGTTGCCGCTCAAAAGATCGACATTCCTGCTGATCAGTTCTGCAAGGTTGCAGTCTGAGGGGCTGAAATGAACTCTTCCGGTCTGGAACCTGGAGAACTGGAGAAGGTTATTCAGGAGGTTATAAAGATTTTTTGAAGTGCCATTTATTATTTCCAGATATCTCTTCAGTTCCTCATGTGAGAGGTTCTCAAAATCCTCGAGCATCATTTCCGAGAATCCGAGCAGGGAGGAAAAAGGTCCCCTTAAATCATGTGAAATAAACGAGAAGAATCTGTCCTTTGTTGCGTTTATTTCCTTGAGCTGCTGAACATAATTGAGTATTTGTTCCTCGTTTTTCTTCCTTTCAATTACGCGGGAAACCGGAAAAGCTATCAGTTCAAGAGTTTCCTTGTCGTTTTCTGTATAAGCATCCTCACGGTTATAGTCCTGAACTACCATAACCCCTATTGTTTTATCCTTTATCTGCAACGGGACACCGAGCCAGATCTTAGCCGGAGAGCCGACAAGGTTAACTTCCCCTTGTTTCTGGAGTTCCATGTCGTCGTCTTCGTTAAAAAGGAAGGCTTTTCCCTTTCTCAGCACGTATTCTGTAAGTCCTTTCCCCGGCTTTTTAGGAAGCATCTGTGCATCTTCCTGATCCACCCAGTATGGGAAGGAAAGCATCTGGTTCTGTTCATCCAAAAGGGCAATATAGAAATTTTTAACAGGCATCAGGGTGCCGACAGCCTGATGAATATAACGGAAGAGGTCCTCAGTAGTTTTTGTGTAGTTTGAAGCCTGAAGTATTTTTAATGTAGTCTGCTTGATATTTTCCTGTCTTTTCAGATCCGTGATATCACGTATTACCAGCTGAACGGCAGGCTTTTCATTATATGTAGTTGGTATACCTGTAATTTCGGCGTCAATGGTTTCGCCTGAAAGAGTGATCAGTTTTACTTTGTTTGCCCTTGAAGGTTTTTTTCTTTTCAGTATGCCATCGAGATAACGTACTGCAAGCGGAAAGTAGTGCGAATGAATGAAAGTAAAAATGCTTTCATCAAGAATATCTGTCATCTGCGAGGCCTTCAGGAGGCTTAGTCCGGCAGCATTAGCAAATATTATCTTATTCTCACAAATAACAGTTATTGTATCGGGAATATATTCAACAAGATTGCGGAAGCGTTCTTCGGATTTAAGGAGCGCCTCCTCGGAAAGCTTCATTTCCGTAACATCCCTGGAAATTCCCACAATTCCATTGACCAGGCCGTCACTGTCGAAAAGGGGGGCCTTTGTGGTCGATACCCAGGCAATTTCCCCGTTAGGAAAAGTTTCCTTTTCAACTTTATTAATTATAGGTTTGCCCGTCCTTAAAATTTTCTCTTCATCTTCAAAGGTATCCTGGGCATGCTCTTTTGTAAAGAAATCAAAATCCGTTTTACCTATGGCTTTCTGCGGATCGTCAATGCCTTTAAGGTGAACATACCTGCTTACTTTTGTAAACCTGTGTCCGGCATCCTTAAAATATATTGCATCAGGAATGTTATCCATAAGTCTTTGCAGATAATACCGCTCCTTTTCAAGCTGCAAAGAGGACTGTTTTCTCTCTGTTATATCGTTAACGGACATAACAATAAATTCAGGCGCTCTGTTTTTGCCGTTTATAAGATTAACAAAGATTCTGCACCATATTAAATTACCATCCTTATTATAAACCGGCCTTTCCAGCTCAAAATGTCTTGTTTTTCCGCTAATGAGATCGTCATAATGATAGACCTCGTCAATATAATCTGAGTAACAGATCTCCCTTAGTTTCATTGACAAAAGCTGCTGACTGTTAAAGCCAAAGATTTTCTGAAACGAACTGCTAAAGTGGAGCATCGAGCCTGACATGTCGAAAACCGCGAAGCCAAGACGGATCGATTCGGACAGGGAATTTAAGACCTCTACAAGAGACTTGCAGTTCTCATAATATTCCTTTTGATTCTTCTTCCACAGGACTTTCTTGACAGAATTCAATATTGATTCACTGGCGGCATCTTCCAGGAAAATGGCGTCTGCAGCACCGGCTTTCATGAACTGATAAGCAAGCTCGTAATTTTTGTTTTCCAGTATGAATATAGAAGGGGGATTAAAAAGGGAAAGAGAATACGTGTACTTACTCAGGTCAGTTTCATCTTTACCGATAAAAAAAAGACAGACATCATAATCCAGCTCCGAAAGATATTTCTTCACTCCTGCACAATCAGGCTTAAAGACCATGCTGATGCATGTTCCACTATTGCTGATTTTATCCCCGAAAAGAGATCTATGGGCATCGGGAGTTATAAAAAGGCATTTAATATCTTGGGTTGTCATTGCAAAGAATTATGCCGAAAAATGATTTAAAAATTTCCTAAAGGATATAAAAACCGTTCGTAAAAAACAATACCATCAGGAAATTATTTTTTCCTTCCGTTTTTATGGAAATTCCGGTTGTTTTTTTCAGAAGGCAAATTTAATCAAATAATATAAAATATATACTATAATTCTGCATTTTTTTGCAGAAGTTTTGCTTTTGCAGTGTCCTGCTTTTCTGGTACTTGCAGAAGAAGAAACTGATTGCTTAATTTAATAAAGGCACTCGATTTTAATGATAATTTAAGGTAATTTTCTCAGCAGTAATCATTAAAATGGAATGCGGCTTATGAAAACGAAATTATTTTTTCTTTTAACTGCGGGATTATTTATGACATTATTTATTCCAAGCCTTTCGAACAGGGAGATTATGGCTCAGGACGGAACTGGCAGTCTTCCCGGAAGAAGTGACATTGAGGCAAAGTATACCTGGAACCTTTCCGATATTTATAAAACGGAGGATCTGTGGGAGAAGGATTTTGCCTGGGTTGAAGAAAATGCTTCCGGTTATAAGAATTTTCAGGGTAAGCTTGAATCTTCTTCCGAAGAGCTGCTCAAGGCAATGAAGTTTGACGATGAAGTGGGAATAAAACTCTCCAGACTTTATCTCTATTCTTCACTTTCAAAGGATCTGGACCTTGCAAACAGCCAGGCTCAGGCCCGGTACGACAGGATAAGCGCTCTTTCATCCAAAGTGGCAGCCGCAAGTTCTTTTATGCGCCCTGAAATTCTCTCAATTCCGGAAGAAAAAATAAAGGACTTCATGAAGCAGTCTGATGCATTAAGGCTTTACAGGCAGCAGTTTGATAACCTCTTCCGAACCAAAGAGCATACACTTTCCAAAGAGCTGGAGGAACTCCTTGCAATGGGTTCCGAGGTAAGCCGTATTCCTTACGGTACCTTTAATGTATTTACCGATGCTGAGATGCAGTTCCCCGTTGTAAAGGATTCTGAAGGAAAGGATGTCCAGATCTCGCACGGAAGGTATTCAGCTGCTTTGTTCTCAACTGACCGCGAATACAGAAAAAGGGTATACCTGGGTTTCTATAAGCCTTTTAAAGAGTATAAGAACACAATCTCTACACTTTTCAGCGGCAACATTAAAACCCATGTTTTTTATTCAAAAGCACGCCATTATAATTCATCTAAAGAAGCTGCTCTGGATGTTAATAGCATACCGACTGCAGTTTATGACAACCTGATAAAAAGCATAAATGAAAACCTTGAGCCGCTGCACCGCTGGGCCGGCATTAAGAAAAGGGTGCTGGGACTTAAGGAACTGCACATATACGACAGCTATGTTACTCTTTTCCCGGGAGTTAAAAAGGAATATGATTTTGAAAAGGGTAAAACAGTAGTATTGGACGCCTTAAAACCGATGGGAATTGACTATATAGCTAATCTAAAGAATGCCTTCGATAACCGCTGGATAGATGTATATGAAACAAAAGGCAAAAGAAGCGGAGCTTACTCTTCGGGCACAACATACGGAGTTCACCCGTATGTTCTTCTAAACTGGAATAATCAGCTGAATGACGTCTTTACGCTTGCTCATGAAATGGGGCATAATATGCACTCGTTCTACACGGGACAGACACAGCCCTATCCTTATGCGGATTATTCCATCTTTGTTGCCGAGGTGGCTTCAACGGCCAATGAAGCACTCCTGCTGGATTATCTTATCGAACATGCACAGTCGAGGGAAGAAAAGCTTGCCCTTATAGAAAAATATCTTACTAACATTACTTCCACTTTCTACCGCCAGGCCGGGTTTGCCGAATTTGAACAGATGGTGCACGATAAAGTTGAAAAAGGGGACCCTCTTACGCCAGATAAACTGAATGCAATGTATCACGAGCTTACACAGCGCTACTGGGGCCCTGACATGGTTATTGACGATGAAGAGGACTATACATGGGCAAGAATTCCTCACTTCTACTATAACTTCTATGTATACCAGTATGCCACGGGACTTGCCGCCTCACAGGCGCTAGTGGCAAATATTAAAAAAGAAGGACAGCCTGCAATTGACAGGTATCTCGATTTCCTTAAAGCCGGAAGCAGCGACTATCCTATTAACGTCCTGAAGAAAGCCGGAGTTGATATGACATCCAAAGAGCCCGTGCTGCAAACCATTAGGAAGATGAACGAACTTCTTGATGAAATGGAAAAGCTCCTTGACCAGAAATAATTAAACTCATATATTGGGTAGTAATAAAATAAAAGGCGAGGTAAAATCTCGCCTTTTTAATGTAAAAAAAATATTGAAAAGAGAAATAAAATGAAGATTTACTCAAAAAAAGACTTAAATGAGTATCATTTTTCCTTAACCTATGACGACATAAGCCTAATACCTACGGAGGTTTCCAGGATTAAGAGCCGTACGGAAGCATCAACAAAGTGCAATTTTATGGGACTGGATCTTGCAGTGCCTGTGGTTTCGAGCCCCATGGATACAGTTACAGGAATTGCAATGGCAGAAGAACTGACAGCCCTGGGCTGCCTTGGAATTCTGAACAGGTTTGATTCATCACTGGCACAGGTCCTTAATGGAAGCAACGGTGCCAACCTGCGCGGAGTATCAGTTGCTCTTAATACTGAAATGGACGTGGTTGAAAAACTTGCCGAAAAAAATTATGTAATCTGCATAGACACGGCAAACGCAAACAACAGGGCCGTATTAAACAAAACTGAAGAGATCAAAAAAAGATTCGGAAATTCAAAAATAATGGTTGGTAATGTTGCCCACGGTGCTTCATTAAAACAGCTCGAGGAATCAGGTGCCGACGCAGTAAGAGTTGGAATTGGAAGCGGAAGCGTGTGTACTACTTCAATCCAGACGGGTATAGGAATAGGACAGGTTTCATCTTTGTTGAATGTAATCTTTTCAAGAAAGAAAGATAACCTGAAAATAAAGATTATTGCCGACGGAGGAATCAAATGCCCTGGTGACGTGGCCAAGGCTATGGCGCTTGGAGCTGATGCTGTAATGCTGGGCAGAATGCTTGCCGGCACAAAGGAAACTCCAAGTGAGGTCATAAAATATAATGGTCAGCTGTGGAAGAAATACCGCGGTTCGGCTTCATTCGGCGTTAAGATGAGAAATGAATTCATTGAAGGTGAAGAAACCATGGTGCCTTATAAGGGCCAGGTAAAAAGCGTTATTGACGCGATTTCAGACGGCTTAAAAAGCGCAATGAGCTATATGAACTGCTTCAGCCTTGACGAGCTGAAAAAAACAGAAACCTTTGCAGTTCTCAGCAACAGCTCATTCCTGGAAAGACTGCCTAAGATGTAATCAGTTTACATAAATTCATTCAATGCCCTTAAAGTCAGAAGTGATATTAAGGGCATTTTTTTTAACCTTCTCTTTTTACCCTGTCCATGGTAAAGGCCGGTACGCAGACCGATACGTATTCCACCGGCTCTTCAAACGGGTTTGAGTATCTTACTCTTGTGCCTTTTTTTATGCATATGGATTCATTTCTTGAAAGCTGAATCTTTTTCCCGTCCGTCTCAATAATTTTCCTTCCGGAAATAATGTATGTGATCTCATCAAAATCCGGTGTCTGAAAAGGTTCACTCCACCCTGCAGGAGCAATCATGTGGGCAAAACTGTAGTCGCCTGTATCAATGCTCGCTTTGCCGAAATGTTCCTCTATCAGTTTTCCGTCATTTGTAGGGACGATAAAAGGCGAGGTTTGAAGTTCATATTTACTGCTCATATAGTTTCCTTATGGTTTTGATTACGAATTAAAAGCCAGAGGCCTGCAGAAACTGCAGATCCTCATCAAAAATATCTTTGCTTACCTGAAAGTGGTAAAAGCCATCCTGGAGGGGGACCATCTTCTGGCTGAAAGAAAATCCGGTGCTGTAAGATGCAATTAAATTGTTGGTATAAAGGTTATAAACGCTTGTCTCTCTTTCATTTGCCGTAATTAAATACTTGCTCCCGCTATAGTTTATGTTCGGGAAAATCTCGGTGAATTTTCTGCTTTTATAGTTCCCCGGTTTTTCAGCTGATGATAAAACCATGCTGCTTTTTATGCTGAAGATATAAAACTTTCCGCTGTCATAAATCTTTCCGGCACTGCTTTCATAAATAAGCCTACCGGGAGTCCCGCTTTCTTCAAAGCTAACTCCTGACATAAAGCCGTAAGCATTTAAGAATTCCCTGAACCGCAGCTGCGAAGGAAACCTGATAGAATCTATCCCAAGGCTTTCTACAAACCTCACGCTTCCGCTTAAGCTCCTGTAAAGCTTTAGGTAAGACTCAACACCGAGCTCCTTCAGAAGGAAATAATTATATAGTCCGGCAACAGGGTACGTCATAGAGGCATCTTCAGAAGTAAATTCCTTTTTTGTGATAATTGAGTTATAGGGAACGTAGCCCGATTTCTGCAGGTAGTACCCGGCATCCAGTACCACGTTTCTCATCAGTCCGCCCCTGCCCCCGGTTGCAGCAGCAAAGCCTTCCTGGAGAAAAGGAAGCGTGTAAAGGGGAAGCGTCCTGAGCCTGAAATTTACTAGCAGGTGTGAAAGCTCGTGAAAATGGCAGTTGAAAGTGGTCACAATTTCATCAAAAGCAAGTGTGTACATGCCGCGTGTGTTGAAGCCTGTAAGCTTCTCAATTTCCTTTTCATCCCTGCAGAGGATATAAATTATCTTATTTTTTTCAAGAAGCACTTTATCATCTTTAGTAAGATTTAAAAGCCCGGCCAAAGCTTCAGCGTATGAGTCCAGCTTTTCAGCTGAATAATCATTAAAAAGGGAAGGATCGCTGATAAAGAAACTGAAATACTTTGTTGTAAAGTTTTTCCAGTTCCTTGTATAATAAAGTACAGGGGAAATGTATTTGTTATTCTTGAAGAAGAAATCCCTTTTATAGCTCATCCCTTTTAAAGAGAATGCAGCTTTTGTAAAGCCGTTACCTAAATCCTCTTTTGTTACTTCATATTTAAGCGAACCGTTGTTTATTCTATCCTTTACGTCTTTGTCAATATCATAGGAAATGAGGAATTTGTCGGGGGTGTTCTCGTACTTAATCCCCAGGCGCATCGACTTTTCCAACTCAGTACCAAGCACAAATGCCTGCATATTGCCTTTACCTGAAAGGAGAGCCTTAAAGAAATTGTCAATCTCATCCGGCTCGCCGGTTACCCCGGCTCTTGAGACAATAGAAAAAATTGATAGGAATAAAAAGAAATGATAAGCTCTGCGCATTTAACAAATCCTGAAGTTTATGTTTTCAATGTAAAAGATAAACAGAATGGATTCTAAAGGCAAAAAGAAAAGGGGGAAGGGGAATTTATACCCGTGGTTGTTCGAACCCTGGGTATAAATATGGACCGCGCAAGGCGGTCTATATTTCCCTCCGGACATATACTTCAAATAATATCAGAGCTTAACACGTTTTAACCGCAATGAATTTGTCACAACAGAAACAGAGCTGAACGACATTGCAAGCGCTGCAAACATCGGGTTTAGTAACCCCAGTGCCGCCAGAGGTATTCCAAGCACATTGTAAATAAATGCCCAGAAGAGGTTCTGCTTAATTGTCCTTATTGTTCTTTTTGAAAGCTGAATTGAACTCACCACCCCCTGAAGGTCGCTTTTAAGAAGCGTTATATCAGCCGTTTCAATTGCAACATCTGTGCCTGAACCCATAGCAATGCCCACGTCGCTTTGTGCAAGTGCCGGGGCATCGTTTATGCCGTCACCAACCATTGCTGTAACGCTTCCTGCTTTCTGGTATTTTGCTATTTCACGCGCCTTGTCTTCAGGAAGAATTTCAGCTGAATATTCGTCAACCCCGATCCTCTTTGCAATGGCTTCGGCAGTTTTCCTGTTGTCGCCAGTGAGCATTACAACTTTTATGTTCATACTCTTAAGCTTTTTTATTGCATCTTTTGAAGTGCTTTTAATGGGATCTTCAATTGCAAGCAGACCCTTTAGCTCCCCGTTAATGGCCGCAAATATAATCGTCTTGCCTTCTGAAGAAAGCCTGTCAAAGTCTGGCTGAAACTTTTCAGGCTTTATGGAATAGTCACGCATGAGCTTTTCGTTTCCAATCAGCACGGCATCGCCGTCTATCACGGCTGTTATTCCGTGCCCCGGAATATTCTTAAACGACTCCAGGCTTGAAAGCGCTATTCCTTTAACCTTTGCATATTCTGCTGCTGCCTGAGCCAGGGGATGCTCGGAGCGGCTTTCGACCGAAGAAACAATTCTAATCAGCTCATTTTCGTCAATATCATCTGAGACTATATCTGTCACAGAAGGTTTTCCTTCTGTGACTGTACCTGTTTTATCCAGAATGATTACGTTTATTTTGTGTGCATGCTCAAGGCTTTCCCCGTTTTTAATCAGTATGCCGTGATTTGCCCCGAGTCCCGTACCAACCATAATTGCAGTAGGCGTTGCAAGTCCCAGTGCGCAGGGGCAGGCTATAATTAGAACTGCCACAAAGTTAATAAGAGCAAGATTAAAGGCGCCTGTGCCGCCCATAATAAGCCAAACAATAAAAGTAAGAAGCGCAATTGCGACAACCACGGGCACAAAGACTGAAGCAATCTTATCTGCAAGTTTCTGTATGGGAGCCTTTGAGCCCTGGGCCTCCTCAACGTATTTTATTATCTGTCCTAGTACTGAATATTTGCCGATGGCGGTAATCTCAAATTCAAAGAACCCATTTTTATTTATTGTCCCGCCTATAACCTTTACTCCCGGGCTCTTCTCAACAGGGATCGATTCGCCCGTAATCATCGATTCATCCACTGTGGAGAAGCCTTCCTTAATTACGCCGTCAGCCGGAATCTTCTCTCCAGGGCGTACAATAACAATATCCTTTAATGAAAGCTCGTCCAGCTTAACCTTTACTTCTTTCCCATTGCGCTTAACAAAAGCCGTTTTGGGTTTTAGCTCCAGGAGTTTTTTTATTGCCGAACCGGTTTTCTGCTTTGCGCGGTTTTCAAGCCATCGTCCCAAAAGTATAAGCGTAATTATAACTGCCGTTGAATCGTAATAAACGTGGGGAGTTCTTTCTGAAGAGGTAATCATTTCAGGAAAAAGCGTTGCCATCAGGCTGTACAGATATGCCGTTCCCGTTCCTATTGCAACAAGTGAATTCATATCGGCTGCAAAATGCTTCAGGTTGTTCCAGAATATTGTAAAGAACCTCCTGCCTGAAATAAAGACTATGGGAGTAGTAAGTATAAGAAGAATCTTATTTATATAATCCATCAGTCTTTCGTGGCTAATGGAAGAGGGGAACAAACGGTGGAACCAGCTGAACTCCATGGACATGCTTATAATGAATACAGGCAGTGTCATTATAAGAGCAAAGAGGAGATCCTTTGTCAGTGCCTTATAAAACTTATTGTCCTCTCCGTCTCGTTCTGGTTCTGTTTCCGTATGTGTTTCAGATTTTTCTGGCAGTTTTACCTTATAGCCGGCATCTTCAACAATTTCGGCAATTTTACCCAGATCCGTCTTTGAAGGGTCCATTTCAAAACTTGCTTTTTCGGTGGCAAAATTAACAGCAACATTTCTAACACCTTCTACTTTCCCTATAGCTTTCTCCACCCTTGCCACACAGCTTGCGCAGGTCATTCCTTCCACGGGAAGGGAAAACTTCTGCAGCACATTTTCCTGTAGTCTGTTTTCAACGGCTTTATTAACTTTTTCCATAATTCCTCCAAACGGATTCAGGCCGGGATTAAGGTTTCTTAAACCCGGCTTAAAACCTTAAATAATTACTTTATATCCTGCCTCATCAACTGCTTTGATAAGGTCGTCTCTTGAAACTTTATTTTCATCATATTCCACGTCGGCTGAACCGATCTGTACGTCTCTTATATTTACGTCGAGCTTTGATAATTCTTTTTTTACGTGCATGACGCAGTGATTGCAGCTCATGCCTTCAATTTTTAATTTTTCAGATTTCATTGTATTCTCCAGATCTTTTTTTGGTTTAATAAATTATGTCCGGTTTTGGATAATTTTTATCAGTATTAATGTCTGATACAAAAATAATAATGATGGGGCAGGGAAGCGTTACAGAATTTTAATTATCTGTTATAAAATTTTAATGCAGCTTATCAATAGGTTTTCTCCGGCTGTTTGTGAGTGTCTTAAACTCGCTTGCAGTAAAGCCCGTTACTTTCCTGAACTGGCTTGAAAGATGCTGAACCGAGCTGTAGCCCAGGCGGAAAGCAATTTCACTTAAGGTCAGTTCGTTATATTTCAGAAGCTCCTTGGCCCGTTCCACTTTCTGAAGTATCACATAATGCTCAATGGTTATATTCTCAACTGATGAAAACAAGGTGCTGAGGTATTGATAGTCCTGGTTCAGGGTTTCTTCCAGAAATTCAGAGATGTTCATTTCTATGTTTTCCAGGCGGTCGCTGTAAATAAGGTCAATTAAAAGGCTTTTTGCTTTATTTATCAGGGCGGCCTTTTTATCCTCAATCAGTTCAAACCCGTTTTCTTCAAGCACCCTCTTTACTTCATCAAGCGGAAAATGATCTGCTTTCACCCTGACTTCACCCAGTTCTATATTCAGCACTTCAAGCCCGAGCTTCCCGAGTTCCTCTCTTACCACTTTGATGCAGCGGCTGCAGACCATATTTTTAATTAAAAGCGTTATTTCCGAAGCCATTTTCCCTTTATCCCTTAAATCCATATTAATAAGATGCAAAATAATGCGATCCGATGCTGAAAAATAGGTATAATTTTCCGGAAACTTCAAAATTTAGCCTGAAAATTCTTCTTTATCCGGAGCTTTCAGGGCTAAATCAATTTGTTTGACTCAATTAAAAATTTCACTATTTTACTAAACTAAATTAATGTTTTTAATCTTACGGATGATTATAATGAAAGTGAAGATCATATTTTTAGTTGTTCTGTCATTCATCTCTGCAAGCGTATTTGCACAGAAAAAGGCTTTTACAATTGCTGACCTGTACAGAATTAAAAATGTCGGCTCACCAGTCCTTTCCCCCGACGGGAAGAAAATCGCCTACACCATCTCAACTTCCGACATGGAAAAGGGAAAATCGAATACCGACATCTACCTTATGAACAGCGACGGAAGTGACAATAAAGGTTTTGCAACAGATGAAAAATCAGAATACAGCCCCGTCTGGGACGCTAAGGGCGAGGGTATATACTACATTTCATCCAAAGACGGAAGTCCGCAGCTCTATTACCAGGAAGTTTCCGGCGGAAAGGCAAAGAAACTCACAGACTTCTACGGCGGCGTCTCGGACCCCGTTCTGTCTCCCGACGGCAAACTGGCTGCCTTTACTGCATCGGTTTTCCCTGAATGCGGAGCCGACCAGGAATGCAATAAGCTTAATTCCGAAGCCATGGAAAAAGGACCCATTCAGGCGCATATGGCTGACCAGCTCCTGTTCCGCCACTGGACAGAATACGCTGACGGGAAATTCACGCACATAATTCTTTTTAACCTGGACAAGGAAAACTATACAGATATTACCCCCGGCAGCTGGGAATCGCCTACATTCCAGCTTGGAGGCGGCATAGGCTTTAACTTCTCACCCGACAGCAAAGAGCTCTGCTTTATGTCCAAAAGGGTTAAAGATCCTGCCTCTTCAACAAATTCCGACCTCTGGCTTGTGCCCGTTACAGGCGGTGATGCTAAGAACATTACAGCCGATAACAAAAGCTGGGACGGCAACCCGGTCTATTCTCCTGACGGAAGATATATTGCCTACAGGAAACAGATAATCCCAAACTATGAATCTGACCGATTCAGAATAGCCATTTATGACCGCCAGACCGGAAAAAGTAAAATTATTACTGAGAAATTCGATAATTGGGTGGATGACTTCGCCTGGGCTGATAATTCTAAGGACATATACTTCACCGGGGAAGTAAAAGGCTATAGCCCCATTTACCGTGTAAACATCGAATCGGAAAAGATCGATAAGGTAACAGCTGATGAGTCTGTTGCATCTTTTGGCCTGGCTCCCGGATCGAAGTTTATTGTTTACAACAAAAGAACAGTTGAGAAACCGGGCGAGATCTTCAGTCTCGATCTGGCATCAAAAGAGGTAAAGGAACTGACAAATGCGAATAAGGAATTCCTGGATGAGGTGGATGTAAGACCCGCTGAACAGATGTGGGTTAAGGGCGCAGACGGTAAGGAGGTTCACGTATTTATTGTTAAGCCTCATAACTTCGACCCGAATAAAAAGTATCCCCTTATCTTAAACGTCCACGGAGGCCCTCAGAGCCAGTGGATGGATGCCTTCAGGGGCGACTGGCAGGTTTATCCCGGCGCAGGTTATGTGGTTGCTTTTGCAAATCCGCACGGATCTACAGGTTACGGGCAGGAATATACTCATGAGATCTCTGGCGATTACGGCGGCAAGGTATTTGAGGACATGATGAAGGTTACCGACGCCCTCGAGAGACTCCCTTATGTAGATAAAACCCGCATGGGGGCTATGGGCTGGTCGTACGGCGGCTATATGATGGACTGGTTTGAAGGGCATACAAAACGCTTCAAATGCATCGCTTCAATGATGGGCCTGTATGATCTGAAGTCGTTCTATGGAACAACTGAGGAACTCTGGTTCCCGGAGTATGACCAGAAGGGTCAGCCCTGGAATTCAAAGCTTTTTGAAAAATGGGACCCGTCGGCATATGTGAAGAATTTCGTTACTCCTGTACTTATTATTACAGGCGAAAGGGACTACAGGGTATCTTATACACAGAGCCTGGAGTTTTTTACTGCCCTTCAGAAAATGGGTATCGATTCACGCCTGATAGTCTTTTCTAACGACGGCCACTGGCCGAATAACGTAAAATCGATGCCGCTTTACTATAATGCACATCTGGACTGGTTCCATAAGTATCTGGGAGGCGAGGCCGCTCCTTACGATATGACACTTATGATTAGGAACAGAGCATTTAATAAGTAGTATGCGGTTAATTTAATGCTGTAAAAGAGCAGGAGAAATCCCGTGTCAGAGATATTCTGCTTGCTCTTTTTCCCCTTTTTATGTATATCATGTGTGAAAAAAGTTAAAACTGGTGGTAATTATGGGTTTTCTAAAAGGAATGTTTTCCAAGAACGAATCGGAGAAGCTCATTAAGGCAGCCTCCGCAATGTATACTCAAGGCGACTATAAGGCCGCTGTTGAAACTTACAGTAAAGTTCTTGAAGCCGAGGACAAGAATATTCAGGCCCTTTATGGCAGAGGCTTATCCTACTTTTTTCTGGAAAACTTCAGCGGTGCTGCTGCCGATTTCGACGACGTTATACGGATTGACCCGAACTATTCTGTTAAAGCCTATTATAACCGTGGTATGGCAAAAAGCGCACTGGGAGATACTGAAAGTGCCCTGAATGACTTTAATAAGTTTCTTTCCATCAACTCAAAAAGCGCACTTGCTTTATTTAAAAGAGGCGAAATAAGGGAAAACGCAGGAGATCTCCGGGGTGCCGAGGATGATTATTCGGCCGCATCTATACTGCATGCCGATAATCCGGAGATTTTTTGCGCCATGGGCCGTGTAAAATATAAACTTAAAGACTTCAAAAAGGCCCTGCTGGATCTTAATAAGGCTGTTGAAATTAACCCATCTCACGTAAACTCCTATTTCTTAAGAGGCAGAATTGAACTGGATATGGAATCTTACCCTGCAGCTATTGATGATTTCAAAAGAACAATTGAACTT
Source organism: Syntrophomonadaceae bacterium (assembly GCA_050259615.1). GTDB lineage: Bacteria > Bacteroidota > Ignavibacteria > Ignavibacteriales > SURF-24 > JAAXKN01. The sequence goes on from JBLNAZ010000082.1 coordinate 25,175, forward strand.
AGACCTAAAAGCCCTGAAGCCCAGTATTATATAGCTCTTATTAAAAGAAAACAGGAAGATATTGCAGGCATGCTTTCTGCTCTGGATGAACTCTTTAAGATGGACCCGGCATTCGCCAGAGGTTATGAACTCAGGGCATCCGTCAGGCTGGTTCAGAGGGATTTTGAGGGAGCTGAGAGCGACTTTACTCACATGATTGAATCTTCCTCTCAGGACTATTCTGCTTATATGAAAAGAGGGGATGTAAGAAGAATTCTGTTTGACTATGACGGGGCCAGGGAAGATTATATGAAAGCCCTTTCATTGAACTCCTCTTCTTATGAGATATTCTATAATCTTGGGCTCCTGGAAACCAACTTTAAGAATTATGAAAATGCCTTAAGCCATTTTATAAAAGCAATTGAGCTGTGCCCTGACTCGGGGGATGCTTTTAACGGCAGGGGAGTTGTTAAGCACCGTATGAAGGATTATAACGGCGCCGTTAAGGATTTTACCAAGGCGCTGGAATTTAATCCTGAAAATTCAGAGTACTACCTGAACAGGGGAAATTCAAAAGCGGCGCTGCAGGATAACCATGGAGCCATCGGTGATTATACGAAAGCGCTTATGAATCCCAACTTTTCAGAGGCATTTATGGCGCGCGGAAGGATGAAATATACACTCAGCGATTACTACGGGGCGGTGCTGGATTTCAGTAAGGCAATCAATCTTGAGCCAAATGATCCCGCAAAATATTTTATCAGGGCAAATGCCAATAAAAACCTGGAAAACTACGCCGAAGCTATGGATGATCTCAACAGGGTTATCAACTTAAGTCCCAAATATGCAAAGGCTTATTTTCTGCGTGGTTTAATCTTCTATAATATGCGGAGCTACAAAAATGCTGTAAACGACTGGGAGACCACAATAAAGCTGGACGAATCTTTCAGCACTCAGCTGGCCAAGCTAATAGCGGAAGCAAAAGGAAAGCTGTAATTAAGAATTTGGATGAAAATAAAAAAGCCGGAGATAATCTCCGGCTTTTTTATTTCTCTTTTATTTCAGAAGTACTATTAATAATTTCTGGTAGGAAGATGATAGGCCTTTATTTCTCCGTCTTCAGTTGAATGCAGTATCTGGAATTTGCTGACTGGTTTTACGCTTGCTTTCTTCTCCTGCATGGGTCTTCTTTCTGATACATTTCTTCTCTCGGGAACACTTCTTTCAGTATTTTGCGTTCTTTCGGAAACAAGCCTTCTTTCAGCAGAATCCTGCATTTCAGCAGCTGCAGCCATCCGCGGAGCCGCGGGCTTTTCAGCGGACGGGTAATATGCTGCCTGAAAAGCCGGCGAATAACCCGGCTGCACAAGATAAGGCGCATTAGATGTTCTGTTGTAAGGTTTATTTTTCGAAGATCTCATTTTATATAATATGAATGATATAGTCAAAGCTGTTACACTCAATAATGAAAAGAGCCCCAGAGCCTTTTCAACTATCGGTAATAATCCCATTTTTCTACTCCTGTCAATTTTACATCTGTAATTTCAATTCCTGTGCCAATTGTGATATAGCGCAAAATCGAAGTTTTTATTTTTCAGTGTGGTTCCAAAATGAGATGTTATATCAATTTGAGACAACTTCAGCCGGTCAATCTTCAGACAGAGGCATTCCTGCCGCTGATACCATAAGCATCGTGATCTAAACGAGTTAGGAAGCAATTTTTGTTGGATTTAATGAAAAAATTTAATAACTTACTGCACTTTAATAGAAAAATTGTTTGAAAAATAAACATGGTAATTTTTAAGGGCTGATAATGACAAAGGCGGATATAGTAGAAAAAATAGCACTTGGGACGGGCGTTACGAAATTAGAGACTGAAGCTATTGTTGAAGGTTTCCTGAATACGGTTATAGAAGCTTTGAAAGAAGGAAAAGGAATTGAAATAAGAGGCTTCGGAAGCTACAAGGTTAGAAAGAAAAAAGCCCGTTTGGCCAGGAACCCCAAAACCGGAGAAAAAGTATTCGTCGATGAGCATTATGTACCGAGCTTTAAGTTCTCCAAGGACTTTAAGGCAATTGTTGATAAAGGTTTAAAAGAAGAAACAAAGCTGGCTGTCAATAAATGAGAAACTGCCCGAATTGTAATAATTCTCTTGATAAGGAATATAATTTCTGCCCTTCATGCGGATTTGACTTAAAGAGCATTCAGGAGAATAATTCCGGAATAGATGAAATTGAGGAATTAAAGAAGTATATTATTTGTGATGTATGCGGTGAGGAAGTTCCTGAAGGTTCGCAGTTATGCGGCTCATGCGGAGCTAAGATAACAGGAAACGAAAAGACTGTTGAAAAAAGGGTGGAAAAGCCCTCTGAGAAGCAGCCGGCTGTAGAAAAAAAGCCTGTTTCGAAAGAAAAAGCTGCGGTTCAAAAGCCTCAGAATAGCAAGCCCCAGGCGGCAGCTCAGAAAAAAGCTGCACCTAAAAAAGCTCCTCAGCAGATTCCCGCGGGCTCAGGTAAAAAGTTGAGTCCAATACAGCTGGGAGTAATGATAGCGGGATTTTTGGCTGTTGGTGTTTTAATAATGTGGGGAGCCGGGGTGTTCGGAGGAGGACATACTACTGATTCAGAGCAGCAGCGCTCAGTAGAGCAGCCGCAGCAGTCAGTAAATCCGTCTGTGAACCTGGAGAATGTACAAAGGATAAACGAGCTTGAATCTGCGGTTAATAGAGACTCAACAAATCTTACAACAGTTTTGGAACTGGCTCACCTGTTAAACGATTCCGGCTTGAAAGAAAGGTCGGTTCCTTATTATCAGATGTATTTAAGGGCGAACCCAAAAAATGCCGACGTTCAGGTGGATTTAGGAGTGGTTTATTACGAGATGCAGCAGTTTGATATGGCCAAAGCCAGAATGAGAAAGGGACTTGCATTGAATCCAAGGCATCAGATAGCTAATTTTAATATGGGAATTGTCAACCTTGGCGCCGGAAGCATTGACTCGGCAAAAATCTGGTGGAACAAGGCTGTTACAATAGATCCAACTTCAGAGATTGGAAAGAAAGCAAAAGAATTAATAGATTCACATAAATGAAAGAAGGAGGTTTAAATGCCCTGCGGTAAAAAACGTAAACGCCATAAAATGGCAACGCACAAGCGTAAAAAAAGACTTAGGAAGAACAGACATAAGAAAAAATTAAGATAGTATACTGGTGAAAAATGGAAGATTGAAGTTGCAAAGCCAATGTCTTCCATTTAGCATCTTATACAGGTCAGGCCATCTTAGCTCAGCTGGTAGAGCAACGCATTCGTAATGCGTAGGTCGCCGGTTCGATTCCGGCAGATGGCTCGAGTATAAAATACTATTTAAGAATTTGCCCTGCAGCATTGTGCCGCGGGGCTTTTTTGATTTTAAACGGCCTCATGTTCTGCCGCTGTATAGCTTCTTTGAAAAAATATTTCAAAAAAATAAAAAATATTTTTTTATTTCACTCTTATTCGTTGCTATTATTTAATAATCTTCATATCATAAAAATAGGGCGAAAATAGTGACCTTCTTTAAGGTGTTCGAGCGATAAGTTTGTCATATAATTCTTCAGAATCACCTGCCAATCAGAGAGAGGGAGACAATACGATGGATGATATTTCTGTAGAGTACATCAGTAGAAAGAATACGGTGCTAGATGTAGTACTGAACGGAATAGCAGACGGTGTCTATATTGTAGATGCTAAAAGAAAAATTATTTTCTGGAATGAGGGCGCTGAAAATCTCACCGGCTATAGGTCAGAAGAGGTCCTGGGCTACAGGTGCAGCGAGGACATATTAAAACATATCGATGAAAACGGCGAGCCGCTGGGACTTGAAACCTGCCCGCTCGAATTGGCACTGTCGCAGGGCAAATCAACCAAGATTAAAATCTATCCGCAGCACAAAAACGGTAAACGATTCCCCGTTATGGCCCATATCTCTCCAATTAGAAATAAAGATGATGAAATAATTGCCGCCGTGGAGGTGTTCCGCGATATCTCAAAAGAAGAAGACCTGCGCATTCTGCAGGAGAAATTTAATAATATGATTAAACGCTACGTCTCTTATGCTACAGTTGAAAGGGTAATGGCCCAGGTTCTCTCGGGCAAGGATTCCAAATCAAGAAAAAGTGATCTTACGATCCTCTATCTGGACCTTGTGCAGTTTACCGCCCTATCTGAGAAGTATCCGCCTGAAGAGGTGGCGCAGAGGCTTAACGAGGTCTTCGGAATATGTGAAGCAGTTATTAAAGAATTTTACGGGGATATCGACAAGTTCATAGGGGATGCCCTGATGGCTGAATTTGTTGATGCCAACGACGCCGTTAAAGCAGCTGAAAAAATTCTTGTTTCACTTGTTTCACTTAACAGGCGTTATGTTATGGAGGGCAGGGAGGTAATTAACGTCAGAATTGCATTAAACAGCGGCAATGTGGTTCAGGCCGAAATCGGCACCCCTGCAAGAAAAGAACTCACCGTAATCGGAGACGTTGTAAATACAACCGTCCGCATCGAAAAGCTGGCAACACCAAATACAGTTTTTATAACTGAATCCACACTCTCCCGACTGCAGGACAGCAAAGGATTCCTTTTTGACAGAAGAATTCTGGTTAAAGGCAAAACCGAACCTGTTTCTATTTACTCTTTAGTGAAGGTTCCGCAATTGAGTAATGTTCCCGGCAATAACGTAAGAATCTAGCATAAAATATTCATTCCTTATGAATTCTGCAGAGGCGCTATTTTAAGGCGCCTCTTTTTTCCCCCCTGCATCCCCACCTTAATAAATAAGAACGGAAACAATGTAAGTACATTGGAAATAAAGGGTTAGGGCATTTTTTCGTCCCCATCGGGAGTGCTCAGATGTTTAATATTAGCCAACATTTCATGCCTGGCACCGGCATAATAGTTTGATTACAGCCTGAAATTAAAGAACCCACATGTGGCACCCGAGTTGTCTTATCCTAGGCACGATCAATTATATAAGGAATGAAATGATGACTAGTATTACGACTCGAGGCCTGGTTACAACACTGCTCCTCAGCTTGTTTACTCTGCAGATTTTTGCGCAGAGTAATAACAAATCTACATCAGCTAACGCTGCTGCAGCTTTGTTAGATGTTTACTCAATGCCCGCTACACTGCACCAGGAACTGACAGGAAAGAATACCCCGGCTACAATTACTCCGATTTCAAAGATGTCAGTCCGCGTAGCAAGAGGCGAGTTTGAATCACTTTCGCTGTTTATTCAGCCCAAAGCCCAGATAAACAACATTAAGTTTAACTGGACAGACTTCAAAAACGGTTCAATGACTATTCCTGCAAACCGCATGGATGTTTCAATAGTTAAGGTTTGGTACCAGTCGGGCTACAAATCAGATATCGCCGAAACCGGCGTAATTAAACACCTGACACAGGAAGTTCTTGTAAAAAATGACAACCTGATTAAAGTTGACTACTCTGCACAGACCAACTTACTTCTTTGTACAAAAAAGTCAGACGGTACACAGTACTATCAGAATATCAGCGATCCTAATGGAACCTTCCCGACAAATGATGTAACTGTAAAGGATGCCGATACTCTTCAGCCCTTCTCACTAGATGGTACAACAAACAGACAGATCTGGATGACAGTTCACGTTCCTGACAATGCCCAGGCTGGCAAGTATACAACAACAATGACAGTTACAAGCGACCAGGGAACAGTAACATCTTTCCCGATCGAAATTGAAGTTTTGCCTTTCAATCTCGATCAGTCACGCCTGACATACAGCATTTATTACCATGGCTATGCTGATAAATGGGTTGATGTGCCTTTCAATTACAACACGAAAAACCTTGATGAGTACAGAAAAGAAATGCAGGATCTTAAGGATCACGGCGTTCTCTATCCGACAACTTACCAGATCCTTAATAACCTCGACCTGGACCTCCAGATCAGGAAAGAAGTCGGTCTTCCTATGGATAAACTCTTCACACTCGGTCTTGGAACGGGTAATTCCACTTCTACTTCAGATCTGAACAACCTTAAGTCACAGGTTCAGCAGTGGAAAGATAAGATTGCACAGTACGGCGGTAAAGAACTTTATGTATATGGTATTGATGAAGCCCGCGGTACACAGCTTACAAGCCAGAGAGCCGCATGGACCGCAGTCCACGATGCAGGTGCCAAGGTGTTCGTTGCCGGCTACTATGAAACATTTGATTCAATGGGTGACATACTTGACGTAGCAAACATTCAGCAGGACCTCCGTCCCGACCAGGCTCAGAAGTATCACTCAAAAGGCAACAAGATATTCTCTTACTCCAACCCTCAGGTTGGGCAGGAAAACCCTGAACTCTACAGAAGAAACTACGGTCTTGCGCTCTGGAAAGCCGGTTATGATGGCGCTATGAACTACGCATATCAGAAATTCTATAACAGTGAGTGGAACGATTTCGATAACTCACGCTACCGCGAAGAAACTTTTACATATGCTACAAGCAATGGCATCTTAGGCACAATTGAATGGGACGGTTTCCGTGAAGGTGTTGATGACGTAAGATACCTCTCAACACTCTTAAACAAAATCGATTCACTGAAAAAAGCAGGCAAGGACGTTTCTACTGCTGAAGCTTTTGTAAACAGCATAGATCCCACCCAGGATATGGACCAGACAAGAAGCCAGATCATAGACCAGATCCTCAATCTTCAGGGTACAACAACTACCGCAGTTGAGACTGTAAAATCAACAGCTCCAGGGGATTACAAGCTGGATCAGAACTATCCTAATCCGTTTAATCCTTCGACAAAGATCAGCTATACCATTCCGCAGAACTCAATGGTATCACTGAAAGTATTTGACATGCTGGGTAAGGAAGTGGCAACACTGGTCAATGAGCAGAAGGCGCCGGGCAGCTATGAGGTAACTTTCGACGGAGCAAATCTTACAAGCGGTATGTACGTCTATGAACTGAAGACTAACAACTTCGTTCAGAATAAAAAAATGATGCTTGTGAAGTAAAACTGAAGCTAAAAGTTAATTAAAGCCTCGGCCGATAGAAATATCTGCTGAGGCTTTCTTGTTTTAAATATTGCGAAGGGTATCAATAGTTTTCAGCTGAATTCTATAATTTAAACTTCATTCTCAGCCATTCATACGCGGCGTTGATCTCTTTGGTTTTCCTTTCTGCCAGCTCAATCAGTTCCTCACCCAGGCTTGCTACTTTATCGGGATGGTACTTGGCCATTTCATCAATATATCTTTTTCTTATTTCGGATTTGGTTACTTTTCCCCTTAAACCCAGAATGACGCCAAAATACCTTGTTTTTTCTTCATCTGATGAATCGGAAAAACTGAACTGGTATTCTTCTTTTCTATAGTCGGAAGAATTGTCTTTCCCCGAAGGCCCGGCTTTGCCGTGTTTTTCATGTCTTTCCGATTTTTCTTTTCTTTTTTGGCTGCTGCTGTGCTTTTTCCACTTTTCCCTGCTTTGGTCCGAAACGCTGAAAATGGAGCGGTAAAGCTCGTTTTTACCGGTAGTTTTATCCAGGTAATCAAGCATGGTGAGATTAAGATTATTCCAGTCCGTGTACCTCAACTTTTCAGCCGACTGTATGAGCAGTTTATCGGCAGAAACCGGGGCAAGATTGAGCCTGATTTTCTTTAGACGGTAACTGTCTGCAACCGGAGTTGCAATCTTAAAGATATGAGTAATCCATTTGTCCTCTGCTGCGTGCAGTATAAGGTTATAAAGGATTAAATAATCTGTAATAACATTGCCTGCGGGCTGCTTTTCAATTAAAGAGCTGGAAAGGCAGATGCACTGAAGGCGGCCGGAGGCGGAAAAGATAAATTCGTTCAGCGTCTGATCAATATCGAGGTTAAACCATTTAAGAAATATGGTGTTGACCGCAGGAGTCCAGAAATGATTCTTAAACTCTATTGCCTGACGTATATTGTGCGTAAGATAACTGAATGAGAAATCAGACAGCCCGCTCTGAACTGAAGCTAAAGCGCTCCAGATCTGGGAATAGACTTCATCGTAAACGTCGAAAGCCTCTTCATACCTATCCATGCTGAACAGCAGGTCAGCTGCATCTCTTAACTTGGAAATGTCACCCATTTATAAAATTTCTAATTTTGAAAAGTGAATTTAGCAATACTTTGCGAAATATAAAAGAAAATGGATGACCTGAAAAGGGACTCTTTTAAGCTTTAATTTATCTCTCTGATTTTCTTCCAGAGCCTTTCTGCCTGAAGTCTTGCCTTTTCGTAAAACGGACTGGTATCAAAAGGAAAACTTCCTTCTTCGAGAACAATCCTGCCGTTAATTATTACCGTTTCAACATTCTTTGAAGATAATCCGAAAATAATATGTCCTCCAAGGTTCTCAGATAATAAAGGCGTAGGGGATTGGTAATTAAACACAACAAGGTCAGCTGCAAAACCTTTCTCGATCTTTCCGAAATTTCTTTCAAAGTATTTATTAAGAATCAGGTTTCCATTCTGCAGGGCTTTAAGCAGGCCATCCAATGAAAAGTCCGCTCCGGCATCTGAACTTTTGTAGAAAGCCGTTTTCAGTTCTTCCAGCATGTCGGACCCAATGCCGTCAGTGCCCAGGGCGAGGTTATCAACGGATTTCAGCTTGTCTGAATATCCGACAGAATTGTTCATGTTTGAGCGCGGGTTATGCACAAGAAAAGACCCGCTGCGGTTTATAAGATCAATATCATTTAGGCCAAGATGCACTCCGTGGGCCAGAATTGCCTTTTCATTCAGAAGGCCCGAGTTTTCCAGCCGCTCTGCAATGTCAAGATCATGGTAATGATGTGAATAAGCTACGTCGTATCTGTCCTCGGCAGCGTGTATGTGAATGCCTCTTGCGGTTTCGCGTACTGTTTCAGAGAGCATCCTTAAGCTCCTGTCGCTTAAAGTGAACAGGGCATGAGCTCCTATTGCGCCTTCAATTAACCTGGATCTTTCCTCTTCTTGTTTTAAGCATTTCAGTTTACCAATAAACTCAACCGATTCCTCAATGCCTTCAAGAGTTCCTGTCTTTCCGTTTCTGTCCGTAACCTCATAGCACAGAATGCCGCGGAGTCCTGCCTTTAGAAATGATTCTTTCAGCGTGTCGAGGGAGCCTTTAATAAATGAAGGCGATGCATTATGATCTATTACAGAAGTGGTGCCGCATTTTATAGCTTCAAGAGCACCAATAACTCCGCTGTAATAAAGAGATTCTTCATCAAGTGCTCTATCCAGCCGCCACCATAGGTTCTTTAATATTCCGATAAAATCCCTGGATGGCTTAATTCCCGCCATTATGCCTCTTGCAAGCACTGAATAAAAATGATTATGCGAGCATACGAGACCGGGTGAGACGTACTTGCCCGTGCAGTCAATTACCCTGGCCTGGCTGTTATCCGGCGCGATATTGCTGCCCGCAGCAGTTATTTCACTTCCTTCAATTAAGACATCAATATTGTTTTTAACCGAAGGGGGATAGAAACTGATTACGTTTGCATTTTTAAGTAATATCATAACTGCCTCCCTCCATGGTATAATTCTTTAACTGAACTGCCCGGTATGAGATACCTGTAATTCTTGAGAACCAGCACAATGGTTTTAATGAACTGATGAAAGGATTCATCCTGAAGGCTTGCTTCGAACGATGTAGTTATGACTTCTCCGAATCTGTCCAGCATTATTAGTCCTGTCTCATCTTCGTATCTTGCCAGGATAGAAGTTTCTGCGGATCCTTTATCCATTAAAAAACCGTTATTGCTGCTCCCGTAAAAGGATTTTTCATCGTAGAATAGCGTGAGTTTATCCTTAAACGGGGAACCCTCGTGGGGACAGAAAGTTTCGCAGTTGCCGCAGCTGTTGCAAAGACTGTCGATGTGGAGTATCTGAAATCTGTCACTGAAGAGGTCGCAGTCTTCAGTTGAAACTGCAATGTTGGCGCGGTTCGGGCAAACCTCGACACAGATATTGCAAAGCAGATTGCAGTTCAGGCATGCCCCAGCGCGGGTCTGATCGGAATTAGAAATATCTTTAATTACATTTCCCTTCAGGCTTACAATTCCGGAAAGGTCTCTTTTTTTATTATCTGATGTGCCGTTTTCTCCGGGCACAATTCCTTCCTTTGCAATTATATATTCTGCTGTTTTCTTTCCGTCTGAAATTGCATTTAATACGCTTGAAGGCCCCCTGAGAGCGTCTCCGCCAATAAATACATTATCCAGCACTGTTTCGTTTGAATTTATATTTACCCTTGGGCTAACGGCCTCATCTCCTGTTAAATTATTATTTCTTAATAACTGATAATCTGTGTGTTCGCCTATTGCAGAAATTACCGTATCAATTTCAATCTCTTCAAATGAGCCATTTACAGCTCTTATGCCCATGCGTCCATCGGCCTCAGGAGCCGCGAGCTCCATTACCTGGCATTTAAGTGTGTTATCCTTAAAGCTAAAAGGCAGAAGGAGCTCTTTAATATTTATTCCTTCACTTATTGCTGCCTCAAGTTCCTCTTTATCGGCCGGCATGTATTTAATAGTCCTCCGGTAAATTATATACACCTGTTCCACGCCTTCAATTCTTCCGGCGGCTCTTGCCGAGTCCATTGCAGAATTGCCTCCGCCTATTACGGCTACATATTTCCCTAAAGAAAGTTTACTGCCGGAATTAAACGATCTTAAGAATTCAATTGCATTATATATCCTGCCGGTTCCGCTTAATCCTGGTTCTGTTGACTCTGAGGCGCCAATGGCAACATAAATATATTTATAGCCGTCTTCCTTTAATTTCTGAACGGAGAAATTTCTATCAATATTGTAAATGAATTTTACGCCGTGTTTCTCAATGAATTCAACGTCGCGGTCAATTGCACTTTGAGGAATTCTGAAGTTAGGTATTGAATGTCTGACAGTTCCCCCGGCTTTGGACTGGGTTTCGAAGACCGTAACATCAAAGCCTGCCTTTGCAAGAAAATATGCTGCCGTAAGTCCTGCCGGTCCGCCGCCTATTATTGCCGCCTTCGGGCTTCCGGGCTTAAGTGTTAAACTATCCCTGTTTTCCCTCATATATTGAACGAACCCGTTTTCTGCTGCTGATTTCTTCAGCTCACGTATCTGAACGGGCTCATCATATTCACGCCTTTGACAATTCCGCATGCAGTTGTGGTCGCAAATGTAGCCCGTAATATTAGGAAGCGGGTTTTTTTGGACAATGAGGTCAAAAGCTTTACTATAATTGCCTTCTTTTATAAAACTTATGTATTCCGGAATATCCTGATGTATCGGGCAGGCTTCAACACACGGGGAAATGCAGCAGTCGAACATTTTCAGCTTTGATGTAACTTTTGGGGCAGTTACATTTTTTTTCGACTTACTGTAGTCTGCGTTTGTAAGAGAATCCTCTGCCAGCTGTTTTAGTTTTTCAATATCAAGTATTTCCTTTGGAGAATCAGCCAGTATGATGCTTTCTTCTATAAGGTCTGCCATCTGCTTTAAGCGCATGTAACCGCCCGGCTTTAAGAGGTCCGTTACAAGCGTTACAGGATATATTCCTGTTTCTAGTATGGATAGGATGTTGCCTGAAACGGCTCCGCCAGAAAAAGATATATTGATTTTACCCGCAAACTCTTCTGCCAGGTGGTATGCAAGATTAACTGTCAGAGGGAAAAGAGTTCTTCCCGACATGTACATCTGACTTTCAGCAAATCTGTGTCTAATGTTATTTACCGGCAGTGTATTGGAAAGTTTTATGCCGAATGATTTTTTAAGACCTTCAGAAAAAGTTTGTAAGTTCTTAATTAAGCTCACGGCCTCATCCATTTTTATGTCATGCCGAAAAGAACTTTCATCCAAAGAGAAATTACGTGACGTGGAATTAAGGATATTTTCAATCCGGTCATACCCGAGAAGGGTAGGATTCAACTTAACAAAAGTATTAAGCTCTTTTTCCTTTAAGAGATATTCTGCAATTTTCTCAATCTCCCCCGGGGGGCAGCCGTGCATAGTAGAGAGCGTAACAGAATTGGACACCGCGGGTGAAATGCTTTCCAGCTGAGCGATTACTCTTTCAGTCAATTTCCCGGAACCTTTATTTTCAAGTGAGTCTCTGAATATGCGGAACAGTTTGCCCTGAGTGAAGGAAAGAACCGTATGCCGGTATTCGTCAAACAGGTCGTTTTTTGAAGCGTCTTTCAAACCTTCAATGAAATTATCCATTGTTTCATGCCTTATTCCGTCAAGATCATAACCCACACTCATATTGAAAACAAATGACCTCGTGGAATTATCTGAAAATCCGAATGCAGCATTTAAGAAATGAATTAAAAACCACGCTTTCAAATATTCCCGGTATGAATCCTTAAGTGATAACTCCTGCGACCATTCCACATTGTAAGCTTCATCCTCAGCATCAATACAGGGTCTGGCAACTTTTATATCATCCAGCTTCTGCACGGTTTTTAATTCGAAGAATCTTGCGCCGCAAAGAAAGGCTGTTACAATGTTCTGCGACATCTGGGTGTGCGGGCCCGCAGCAGGACCAAGCGGAAGGTCGAGCCTCTGGCCGAAAATGCTGGCTGCATCATGCTTTCTCTTGTAGAAAAACTTTTCTTCAGGAATACCGAAAATAGACTTTTGATAAATGAATTCGCTTAGAATCCATTCAAGAAGGTCCTTTATGGCTACGGGCCTCATGCATTCGGACATATACAGGCTCCCTAAAATTGTTACGTAAAGAGCATTTAGTAACTGAAAAGCCGGCGAAAATCTTTGGTCAGAACGGAAAATTAAAGACAATATAAAAAGAATTTTTAAAATAATCCCAATACAAATTTTATTTGTCAAAAGTTGATATTAAAGAAAAAACTTATATTTTGCAGGGTACGTCTAAATTAATACATGGTATTTTCAGCAAAATGATATCGCTGGCTCCAAATATTTTTAATAAAGCAGCTCTTTCAGGAATACTTCTTTCAATAAATGCCGTTCATTATAAAAACCATAAAAGGATGATATATGGAACTTGCAAAGAGGATTTTAGAATGCGCACTGGGATATCAGCAATATACCGCAGAGAACCTTTCAAAATTAGTAAGGTGTAAATCTTTAAGCACGAAGGAAGAAAGTGCTGCCCTTGAACTAAAGGATATTATGACAAAGGCAGGCTTTGATGAAGTTGTAATAGACGGCCTCGGCAATGTAATAGGAAGAATAGGCTCAGGCAGTAAAGTAATTGCATTTGATGCCCATATAGATACTGTTGACGCGGGCAATTTGGAGAACTGGCACTTTGATCCCTTCGGCGGCGAAATTCAAGACGGATTTGTTCATGGGCGCGGCTCAGTAGACCAGAAGGGAGGTGCCGCAGCATTTGTCACCGCCGGAAAAATCATAAAGGAGCTGGGACTTTCAGAAGGTAAAACAATTTACTTCATCGGCTCAGTTATGGAGGAGGACTGCGACGGACTCTGCTGGAAATACATAATTGAGGAAGACAGGATCAGACCAGGCTTTGTTGTTGTTACAGAGCCTACCAACCTTAATATCTACCGCGGGCATAGGGGCCGCATGGAAATTGAAATTGCGTTTCACGGCGTGTCATCCCATGGAAGCGCCCCTGAAAGGGGAATAAACGCAATCTACATGGGATCAGGAACCGCCCTGAAAATAAAATCGCTCAATGAATGCCTTGCAGATGACGCTTTTCTCGGAAAAGGCTCTGTTACAGTTACAGAGTTCGTCTCCTCAAGCCCTTCTTTATGCGCTGTTGCTGATTACAGCAGAATACACCTCGACCGCAGGCTCACCTGGGGTGAAGACAGGGAAACGGCACTCCGCGAGGTACAGAATGTTATACTCGATTTGAATGCAAAAGCCGAAGTACTTACCTATAGCGGGAAAGCCTACACCGGCCTTGAATACGGTATGGAGAAATACTACCCCACCTGGAAGCTTGAAGAAAATGATCCCTTAATCCGCGCAGGAAAAGAAACCTTTGAAGAACTCTTTAATACTGATGCCTTTATTGATAAATGGACTTTCTCTACAAATGGGGTGGTCATAAAAGGGACCTATGGAATTCCTGTCCTGGGATTTGGACCCGGAGATGAGATTCTTGCGCATGCTCCTGATGAAAAGGTTCCTGTTGAGCATCTTTTTAAGGCGTCTGCATTCTATGCTTATCTGTGCAGTAAAGTGTAAGTCATTTATAAATTTAATAAAGTAAACCGGGAGTATTTATGGTTTCCAATCTTTACAGGAAGCACTTCCTGAGCGATGACGACTGGACGAGGCAGGAGCTTGATACCGCTTTTGAAACTGCATTCGACCTGAAGAAAATGTTTGCCCGCGGTGAGTCGCACAGGCTTCTTCAGGATAAAACACTTTTTAATATCTTCTTTGAGCAGTCAACACGCACAAGAAATTCAATGGAAGCGGGTATGACGCAGCTCGGCGGCCATGCGCACGACCTGACGGCAGACAAGATGCAGATCTCGCACGGCGAGTCGGCAAAGGATACAGCAATTATTTTGTCCCGAATGGGCCACGGCATCGCATGCAGAAACTGCTTTTACGGAACAGGAAAAAAGTACCTCGACGAAATGGCCAGGTACGCCACAGTGCCTGTTATGTCGCTTCAGGATGACGTTTATCACCCCTTCCAGGGACTAGCCGACCTGATGACGATATTTGAACACTTCGGGCGTAATACTAAAGGACTTAAAGTTACAGTCTCATGGGCTTTTGCCGATACGCATTCCAAACCCCTTTCTGTGCCTCAGACTCAGATCCTTCTTTTCCCGAGGTACGGAATAGATGTAACAGTAGCACACCCGGCGGAATTTCCGCTAAGCAAAAATATTATGGAAAAGGCGTGCAAGAATGCCATATCCGGAGGCGGAAGCCTCAGGTTTACAAATAATATGGATGAGGCATTTGAAGGAGCCCAGATTGTAATCCCTAAAAACTGGGGCGGCTTCGGCTTCTACAGCATGGAGGATTATCTTAGTAATGAGGATGAATGCAAAAAGGAAATGAGAGCTAACATTATTAAATATAAAAGCTGGATATGTGATGAAAGAAGAATCAGACTGGCTGATAAAAATGTAAAGCTTATGCATGCACTTCCGGCCGACAGGGGGCATGAGGTTACAGATGAAATTCTTGATAACCCTGAAATATCAATTGTGTATGATGAGGCCGAAAACCGCCTCCATACAGCCAAGGCCATTATGTCTTTGACGATGTAACAAAGATTTTTATCAGAAATGAGTTGTATGATGAAAGATGAATTTTATTATTTATGCAGCTCCTGCGGCAGGGCGTATCCCATATCAAAAGATTTAATGCTATGCCCCGGATGCCGCGAAAGGGACCTGAAGGGAAAGCCCCTTAAAGGCGTTCTTAAGGTTATGCTTCCACAGCGCCTGAGGAATTCTAAAAAGCCGGGTGAGACTTATGACATTTTTGACTATCTGCCCGTGGAAAAGGAATTTTTCCCGCCAATTCCCGTCGGCAATACGCCTCTTATACAAGCTCATAACCTTGAAAAAAAAATCGGGTTTAATAATATTTACCTGAAATTTGACGGCACCAACCCTACGGCTTCATATAAGGACAGGGCTTCTTATCTTGTTTCTGCTTTGGCAATTAAGTGGAATGAAAATAATATCGCTATAGCATCAACCGGTAATGCAGCCTCCTCGATGTCGGGCATTGCTGCCTCGGCAGGCCAGAAAGTATTTGTCTTTATGCCTTCTAAAGCTCCCAGGGCAAAGCTCGTGCAGTGCCTTCAGTATGGCGCCACTCTTATTCCTGTAAACGGTACTTACGATGATGCATTTGACCTGTCGCTGGAATTTTCAGATTTGACAGGCATCCTGAACAGAAATACGGCCTATAATCCTATGACGCTCGAAGGAAAGAAAACTGCCGCCTTTGAAATTCTAAGGCAGATGAAGGGAACGGGTATAAGCCACCTGTTCCTGCCTGTTGGCGACGGCGTAATATTAAGCGGCATTATTAAAGGATTTATGGATTTAAGATTCCTGGGGCTTATTGAGGAAATTCCTCAGATTGTAGGAGTTCAGGCCGAGGGAAGCTCTTTTCTTTTTAAGGCTTTTAATGAGAATGTTTATGACCTCCACTATTCAGCCTGCACACAGGCTGATTCAATTTCAGTCAATGCAGCCCGTAATGCCTACACTGCCGTAAGGGACCTTCAGCATGTAAATGGCAAAATGGTTCTTGTAAGCGACAATGATATACTCGAAGCTCAGAAAACTGTTTCTGAACTTTCAGGCATATTCTGCGAGCCCTCTTCAGCAGCTGCATTTGCGGGATTCGTTAAAATGAAAGAGGAGATGCCTCAGCCTTCTAACGCGGTTATTCTTCTTACCGGACACGGCCTGAAGGATATTGAAGTTTCCTCAAAAAAGCTTAAATTTCCTCAGGCTTTTGAACCTGATATTAAGTATATAATTAAAAAGCTTGAATTAAAGGAAAGTCTGATCAGCAAATGACTTCAGGATTTGAGAAGAAAAGGTTTTCGGGCATAGTACTTGCGGCCGGATTTTCATCCAGAATGAATACGTGGAAGATGGAACTTAGTATAAAAGGACGCCCTCTGCTGTATTATACATTAAGACCGATGCTGGAAGTGTGCACAGAGATTATCGTTGTAGGCGGATACAGCATTGAAAGGCTCTCTGAACTGATTGAATCAGTTTGCAGAACGGAAGGGTTTGAGAAGGAGAATGTCAGGCTCGTTAATAACAGTGACTTCCGGAAAGGAATGTTCTCTTCTGTAAGAAGCGGGCTTCGGGAAGTTAATACTGATTCTGATGGCATTTTTATTATGCCTGGAGATATGCCTTTTGTGAATCTTGATACATATAGGAAGCTAGCGGATTTACTGGATTCTGAAAATAATAAGGATATTATTTTTCCGGCTGCTCTCGTGGCTTCGGCCGATGGCGGGAAGCGCTGGAAGAAAGGGCATCCTGTCCTTTTGAGAAAAAGAGTAAAGGACCTGATCATTCAGAATGAAAATGAAGCTGTCTTCCGCGATGTACTGAAGCCGTTTAGTTATGAGCTCTGCCCTGTTACCGACGATGGGATCTGCTTTGATATTGATGATGAAACGGACCTTGAAAAAGCACTGTCGTATATGGAAAACAGATACAATTATTCTTGAAATAAATTTTTTCCTAAATAAGCTATTCCTAAATAAGTGTTTCTTAATAAAAGGGAAATTGCCATGATCAGCCTTGAAATCAATGAGAAAGCCCGCAAGAATAACGTTCAGAGGTGCAGGGAAAAAAATATTATAATCCCTTCATTCGCCCAGATGAAAAATCCCGATACTGTTCCCGGCAATGTTAAGGAATGTCTGAAGCAGACCGGAATGAAAGACATTGACCCTGTCAATCTGTTCCGCATCACGTGGAAAAATGAGCCCAAAGACAAAGGCGGGCTTTTTTCGGGCGTTAATTATCTTGAGCTTCCTGAAGAACTTACAGGCGTAAAGGCCAGGATAATAGCCCTTTTAGGTAAATGGTTTCCCATCGGGGCTCATAAAGTGGGGGCAGCTTTCGGATGCCTCGTCCCTCAGCTGGTTACAGGAAACTTCGATTCCACGTGGCAGAAAGCTGTATGGCCTTCAACGGGAAATTACTGCCGCGGCGGCGCCTTTAACTCTGCACTGCTTGGCTGCAGCTCAATTGCAATACTGCCCGAAGGAATGAGCAGGGAGAGATTTGAATGGCTGAAAAGCCTTTCCGGAGAAGTTATTGCCACGCCCGGAAGTGAAAGTAACGTTAAGGAGATTTTTGATAAGTGCAAAGAGCTGAAGTCGGAAAGGCCGGATGTTGTTATATTCAACCAGTTTGACGAGCCCGGCAATTACCTCTGGCACTATGAGGTGACGGGAAGCGCCATTTCTGAACTCTTTGAAGCCCTTAGAAAAAGAAACGCCCGGCTGAGTATGGCAGGTTTTGTTTCTTCAACCGGCTCTGCAGGCACAATAGCCGCAGGCGACAACCTGAAGGAAAAATATCCCTTTATGAAGATTGCAGCTTCAGAAGCCCTGCAGTGCCCTACACTCCTCGAAAACGGCTTCGGAAGCCACAGAATTGAGGGAATTGGGGATAAACATGTTCCCTGGATCCATAACGTGCGCAATACGGACGTTGTGACGGATATTGATGATAATGCCTGCATAAGCCTTCTCAGGCTCTTTAACGAGCCACTGGGGCGTGAATTCATGATAAGGGAGGGCATTCCTGCAGATGTCGTCCTGAAACTTCACCTTGCGGGAATTTCGGGAATTGCAAACCTGCTTTCTGCAGTTAAAATGGCAAGATATTATGAGCTAACCGAAAATGACGTTATTTTTACTGTTCTTACCGATTCAAGCGATATGTACAATTCCAGGATTCAGGAACTGAGAGGCTCAGACGGGGAGTTTACCTTAAGAGAGGCTTCCAAGGCTTTCGACAGGTATTTAATGCCCTCAACGGACATCTCGCACCTTAAAGAGCTTGATTATTACGAGAAAAAAAGAATTCACAACTTAAAATATTTCACCTGGGTAGAGCAGCAGAACAAGAGCGTAGATGAGCTTAATGCCCAGTGGTACGATCCTGAATACTGGAATGGAATTAGAAAACAGGCTGGTGAAATTGACCGTCTGATTGAAGATTTTAACAAAGAGGTTAGCTGCATATGATGGAGGTTTTTGAAGAACTTCAAAACAGAGTAAAAGGAAATAAGGCTTCGGTTCTTGTTACAATAATCAGCTCAAAGGGAAGCTCTCCCGGAAAGCCCGGCTTTAAGATGCTTGTTGGCGAAGAGGGCAGAATATTAGGAACTGTGGGCGGCGGGGGACCGGAGTTCTACGCCATTTCGAGAAGTAAAGAGCTGCTGGCCTCAGGCATTAATAACATAACTGAGACTCTGGTCTTAAGAGAGTCCTCCGAAGAAGCGGCTAAGGAAGGGAAAAGGGAAGACGGCAAAATTGAAATTCCCTCGCTTTGCGGAGGCGAAGTTACGCTCTTCTATGAAGTCTTCGGCAAAGCAGATTTATTATACATATTCGGTGCCGGACACGTGGGGCAGGCTGTAGCCCGTATGGGTAAAATACTCAACTATAATGTTGTTATGATTGATAACAGGGAAGATGTATTAAGCGGAATTCCTCTTAATTATTATAATGAAAAGCATTATGCCGATTTCCCGAAACTTGTTTCTGAGGCGAAGAGCCCTATTGACGTTAATGTACAGGGCTTTGCGATAATTCTTACACATAACCATTTAAATGACATGAACGTTCTCCATTTTTTGTATAAGAATTATCCCGAAATGAAATATATAGGTTTAATAGGATCCGTACGCAAGGTTAAAGAGGCCCTGGGCATTGTGAACAGGGAATTGGGTGGAAATCTGAATTTTCAGAATCTTTATGCCCCCATTGGAGCGGACCTCGGGGGCAATACTCCGGATGAAATTGCCTTAAGCATCCTTTCCGAGATTCAGGCTCTCAGATACGGTAAAGAGTTAAAACACCTGCGCCTGGATTACAATAAAATTTTATAAATAATTATTATAAATTTTCAGGAAATTTGTATAATTTAACGGAACAAAATCTATTTACTAATCGTCTTAATTATTGATAAAAAAGGGAAATGAGGTATTCTGTTATCCCGAATTTTGTGCTGAAAGTAAATATTTAATTAATCAGTTAAATTAATATTACTTAATAGACTTAGGAGCAGCTTTTTCCTGTGGCCGGTTCTCCAGTTGCTTTTAATGAATTTCATTAGTCTCCTTAAGCCATTTTCTGCAAAATCCGGAATTATCAGATCCTCTCTTACAAATCAAACAAATTAATTATTGGAGTTATTATGAGGATCCAGCGTTATTTATTGGTTGCTGCTGCTGTTTTATGCTTATCATTCAGCCTTAAAGCAGCCGTTCAGGGGGAAGATGAAGTTAAACAGGCAGTTACAAGTTTCGAAAAAGCTATTGATACCAAAAATGTTTCCAATCTCCAGCAGCTTCTGGCTGCTAATGCCAGCATCTCAACCCTTAATAAGATTAACAACAACTTTACCCAGTTTGCTGCTGCAGATTACATCAACTCTGTAAAATCCGGTAAAATAGGCGGATGGGAAAGAAACATGACAATCAGCTCAGTTGACGTTAACGACAACTTAGCAATAGCTAAAGTTGAGCTTACAGACGCCAGATTAAAACAGGTTGAATATGTCACTTTGATGAAAGTAGGTGGCAGCTGGAAGGTTGTTAACTCAGCTCTTACGATTGAAAAGAAGTAATTCTGAAAAAAGAATGCTTTAATGAAAATCCCGGCCCCTTTCGGCCGGGATTTTTTTCTAAATTTTTAATTGAACAAATATTTCCCGTATCCCTTGTTAACAGTTATCCCTGCCTTGCTGCCGTAAATAATTCTGCCCCTTAAAATTGTAAGAAGAACTTTACCATTGAATGTTTCGCCGAAAAACGGGGAAGTTTCACCTTTCGACAGGAGGTCTTCTTTCCGGAATGTCCAGGCGGCATCTTTATCTATAAGAGTCAGGTCGGCATCTGAACCCTTAAGGATGCACCCCTTTTGGGGATAAATGTTGTATCTCAATGCTGCATTTTTTGAAGTAACTTCAATAAATCTTTTCAGGTCAATGCGGCCTTTCATATAACCCTCTGAAAAGACAGACGTCATAAGCGTCTGCGTTCCCGGAATTCCTCCGTAATCCAATGCGAATGAGCCTGAGCTTTTTTCCTTCAGGCTTGCAGGGGCATGGTCCGATGCTGCAAATGAGCAGCTGCCGTCCTTCAGATACTGCCATAGGCCCTCCCTGTCAATTTTATCCTTCACGCCTGGCATGGTCTTTAAGGATGAACCTTTTGCTTCATAATCCTTGTACGTAAACCAAAGGTAATGAGGGCACGTCTCATAAGTTACGTCCAGTTTATCCTTTACGTCATTTATTATTCTGGCTGCAGCCGAACTTCCCACGTGAACAATATGCAGGCTTCCCTGGACGGCTCTTGTTATTTCAACGGCATTTGCAACGGCCAGTATTTCGGCAAGGGCCGGCCTCGATAAATAGTACCTGTAGTAATCATCAGCCCTGTCCTTTAAGACTGCCTCCAGTTCTCTGATCAGATCGTATTCCTCGGCGTGAAGAAGAACAGGCATTGAGAGTTCTTTGGCTTTCTGCATTATCTTGAAAAACTGATATTTGCTTACCCTGGGATATGACGCCATGCCAGATGTAAAATAGGTCTTAAAGCCTTTTACGCCGCGCTCTGCAAGTTCACACATATTCCTGCAGTAACTTTCAAAATTACCCGCATCAATGCCACCGAAGAGGGCGAAATCCACGCACGAACCCAATTTCACTGCATCCAGTTTAACGTCAAAACTGTTCCCGTTTACTACCGGGGGGATAGATGTGCACGGCATATCTATTACCGTGGTAACACCGCCGGCAGCAGAAGACATGCTGCCATGGTAAAAATCCTCCCTTTCTGTAAAGCCCGGAGTATCAAAGTGCACATGAGGGTCTATACCTCCCGGAACGGCAATTATCCCTTCGGCATCAATGATGGATTTTTCAGGTTCACTGTTGATAACCTTTATATCTTCCTTTGTCAGTTCTTTTAACCTGTAAGTCTTTGCTGAGCCTTCGGGCATTATGAGTGCCAGGTTTTCTTCATAGCCCGTTATCTTGTCGGTAAAAAGAAAATCAACAGTTCTTTGGCTCTGTGTGACTTCATCGTATATATAGCAGTTTTTTAGTATCATAATAATTTCTGTTTAGATAATTATTCATATTATTACAAAGTCAGCTTTTCCGAAATTGAATTTTCAAATGCACGGAGTACTTTTTCAGGCGTAAACGGCGCAGAGAAAAGCCTTTTGCCCGTAGCATTATAAAAAGCATTTGCCACTGAAGGCAGAGCCCCGTTTATGTTTATTTCAGAAATTGACTTTGCGCCGAACGGGCCGGTTTCCTCGTATGAATTTACTAAAAATACTTCAACCGGGGGAACGTCGGGTGCCGTCATTACTCCGTACTTTCCGAATGTATCATTAAGAAGCTTCCCTTTTTCTGAGAAGTAATAGTCCTCAAAAAGAGCATAAGCAAGGCCGCTTACAATCGCACCCTGCGCCTGCCCTTCAGCCAGCACAGGATTAATAGGTATTCCACAGTCAACAGCAGCCACATAGTTCAGCACTTTTATAGTTCCCGTCAGGCTGTCAACCTCAATTTCCGCAAAATGCGCCGCAAACGGGGGCGGCGACTTGGGGGACATATGTGAGGCAGTGGCCTGTATCTGGTACTGGTTTTTTCCGTAAAAACTATAGCGGCATATTTCTTCAAAAGAAACTCCTGACATGCCGTCTTTCGAAATAACCGAGCTGTCTTTTAATTCCACTTTGCTTTCTTCAAGATTTAAGATCTCGGCGCCGGTCTTTAGTATCTGGTTTCTGATTTCCCCGGCACATTTTATTACTGCCTGCCCAGATAAATAAGTAGTTGATGAAGCGTAAGCTCCTTTATCAAACGGCGTATGGTCTGTGTCGGATGAATTAACAATCATCTTACTAACCGGTGTGTCCAGCACTTCGGAGGCTATCTGTGCCAGAATGGTATCGGAGCCTGTTCCAAGGTCAGTTGCTCCAATAAGGAGGTTGAAAGATCCGTCGTCATTCATTTTCATATAGGCTGAGGCCATATCAATTTCAGGAATGGCACTTCCCTGCATCATAACGCTCATTCCTATTCCTCTTTTAATTCTGCCCGAGTTAAAAGGGGAGTCTTTGCCGTAGAGTTTTCTTTTTTCGTACCAGCCGGACTCCTTTGCGCCAATAGTGATGCATTCTTCAAGAGAAGAAGATCCTATTGTCATTGCAACGCCTTCTTTTCCTTCTCCCAAGGCCTGGAAAATCGGGGAGGTTTCGCCTGACCTGATCGTCCATTTTTTATAGAATTCAATTATGTCTGTACCTGTATCCTCGCAGATCATATCAACTATTTGTCCAAAGCCGAAATATGCTTCAGTTGCCCCGTAGCCCCTGTAGGCCCCGCCGCATGGGAGATTTGTATAGACCCCCTTGCCTGTAAACTTCAGGTGTTCAATTTTATTGAGTAACGGAAGAGTCTTGCTTCCCGCGTTTGAAAGCACCGTAAGGGCGTGTGAGCCGTAGCCGCCGGAGTTTTCAAGAGCGTCGAGGTGCAGGGCATTAATTCTGCCGTCAGGGTCATACCCGGCCTTAAAAATTGTTCTGTACTGATGGCGTGTGCGTGAGGACCTGAAGACCTCTTTTCTTGAATAGGTGAGTTTTGCAGGGCGCTTTGTGCGCCAGGTAATTAAAGCCGCGACGGGTTCAAGTAAAACTTCCTGCTTGCCCCCGAAACCTCCGCCAACCCTGGGTTTTATTACCCTGATCTGTGAAATTGGAATTTCACATACAGAAGAAACAATTCTTCTTACATGAAACGGCACCTGTGTTGTGGAGCGGATTACAAGGCGCCCGCGGCTGTCGAGGTATGAAATAGCAGCATGCGGCTCAATTGCGCAATGTGAAGCATATGGCGCATGGAATGTGCACTCCAGTTTTTTTGGCGAGCTTTCATATGCCTCCTCAAAGTCGCCTACCGAGGCTTCCACTTTTGCTGCAATGTTTTCAGGAGCGTTGTAGTAAACAGGTATTTTTGCATGGGAGCCGTCGTTATCATGAATTACAATATCAGAACCCTCGGCCTTTTCAAAATCGAGCACTGCATTTAGAACATTAAATTTTACTTTTATTTTGCTTAATGCGGCTTCTGCAATTTCTTTGCTTTCTGCCGCAACGGCACACACATTATCCCCAACAAAGCGCATAACATCGTTGAAGAGGCAGGTATCATATGGTGAAGGCTCCGGGTATCCCTGCCCTGCAGTGGTATAAAGAATTTTTTTTATGTTTTTATATGAAAGGACTTCAACAACGCCGTCCATTTTGCGGGCTTCCGAGTCGTCAATATCTTCTATTTTTGCGTGGGCATAGCCGGAGTGCAGAATTGCAACGTAAAGCATGTCCTTGTACTTAAAGTCGTCGGTATATTGTTCCTCGCCCGTAACCAGAGCCATGCCGTCAGTTTTTTCTATTGGGTGGTTTACATATCTGAACATACTGCCTCCGGTTTATTTGTTTCTTCTATAAGAGAAGCTTTTGCCGCGTTTTCTACGGCTTCCACAATTTTAACATATCCCGTGCAGCGGCAGAGATTTCCGTCAAGTCCGCGTTTTATGTCCTCTTTACTGGGTTTGTTGTTTGTTTGCTTCAGAATGCTGTATGAGGCAACGACCATTCCCGGTGAACAGAAGCCGCACTGGTCGGCTCCGGCTTCAACAAAAGCTTTCTGTATCATGTGCGGGAGGTGAATTGTCCCAATGCCTTTTACGGTTTTGATTTTTTTATCCCTCACGCTCATTGCAAGAACCTGGCACGAGTTTACCGGCCAGTCATCCAGAAGCACCAGGCAGGCGCCGCATTCGCCTTCATTGCAGCCGCATTTTACTTCTGTATAATCGTTATTTCTTAAAACTGCAAGAAGCGTTTCATTCGGCTTTACTTCCAGCTCTTTTGTCCGGGAGTTTATGCTAAAGGGAATTTTCATCTTGCGCCTCCCTTAAGTTCGTTTAATAGGTCCATGAAGTATATGCGCGCCGTTTTATCCTTATAGCCGGCGCTGAACTTATAGTCGGAAATAAACCCCGGATTAATATGCTTTAGCACATTCTCCAGAGGCATATCATCCATTGTTCTTCCTGAAAGCATTTTCTCTGCTTTCAGGAATCTCTTAAATCTTCCCCTTACTCCTGTAATTACGAGTCGGGCATCTTCTATAATGCCGCCGTTTAGCCTGAGGCCTGCTGCAATTGTAAATAACGGATATTCAAATGCCAGCTGCGAAAACCTCTTTACCCCTGAAACTAAATTATTCTCATCATCAATTATAACATGCTTTATTACGTGTTTGTTTTTTATTATTCCTTTAGTAACATAGTCTTCAACCGTATGGATTTCAGATTTCCCCCTTAAGATTTCAATTCTGGCATTTAAGGCGATAAGAGGCGCATAAAGGCTCGACCAGACCGGAAAATCCTTCAGGGAGCCTCCAAGTGTAATTCTGTTTCTTAAGGGAGTTGAAGCTGCATGTGAAAGTGCCTCACCCAGAATATGGAGCTTGTTTTCTTTCTTTGAAAATTTTACTAGTTCAGCGAACGTAACAGCCGAGCCTATATAGAAAGCATTGTCGATGTAGTTGATATAATTGAGGCCCAGAGAGCCCACGTCTATAAGAAGTTTTACCGATTTGGGGCAGGTTTTAAGTATTCTTGTTCCTCCGGCATGAAGTATTGCTCCGGGGCGCTTTAGTAATTGCGCCGCCTTTTCAACTGAGGAGGGGAATTCCCACTCTAAATTTTCTGGAAGCATATTGTTTGCCTTTTTATGTTTTGTAAATAATTTGTTAGTTAAGCCTGCTCAAAAGCCTCCGGGAGATTTCATTCCCTTTTTTAATTAAATATTCCTCATCCTCTCCAACGAGGTATCCGTTTTCAACCATAACTTTTCCGTTTACAACGGTGTATTTTGTTTCGTGGCTGATACCTGCAAAGATAAGTGCAGCAAGAGGATCCGACAGGCTTCCCGCATACTCCAGTTTATTTAAATTAAAGACAGCCAGGTCAGCCAGGAATCCTTCCCTTATTTTGCCCGTATTATTGTAGTTCAGTATTCTTGCTCCGTTTTCAGTTGCCATCTTAAAGACATCTTCACATTTCAAGGCCTCCGCGCCGTATTTTACCCTTTGCAGAAGCAGCGCATTTCTCAGCTCGCCCAGCATGTCTGAACTGTCGTTTGAAGCCGAACCGTCAACGGCAAGCCCCACGTTTATTCCAAGCTTAAGCATATCCTTTATTCTTGCCACTCCTGAGCCGAGGCGCATATTTGAAGTAGGGCAGTGTGCAATTGATGTGTTTGTACGTGCAAGAACTTCCAGCTCCTCGTCGTTAAAGAAAACTCCGTGCGCAAAGAAAACATCGCTGCCGAGGAAGTCCACCTCTTCCATTACGGCAAGTGGATTTTTACCGAACATATTATTGCAGAAAACTTCTTCATCCATTGTTTCGGCTAAATGAGTATGGAGCCGCACGTTATGCTTTCTTGCAAGCTCGGCCGTTTTCTTCATATTTTCTTTTGTAACTGAAAATGGTGAGCATGGTGCCAGGACTATTTTCCGCATCGAGTCTTCTTCAGGGTCGTGATAGGTTTCTATTACACGCTCGCTGTCTTCAAGAATTCTATCTTCATTCTGCACCACGGAATCCGGAGGCAGCCCGCCGAGCTTTTCCCCAAGCGACATGGAGCCGCGTGAAGGGGAGAACCGGATGCCAAGCTGACAGGCGGCTGAAAACTGGATCCCCATCAGATCTCCCTTAAATCCTTCGGGATAAAGGTAATGGTGGTCGGTTGTCAGCGTGCAGCCTGTTTTCAAAAGCTCGCCAATTGCCATCATGGAAGAATAATAAACAGCCTCTTCATCAATATTTTTCCATACCTGATAAAGATATTTAAGCCAGTCGAAAAGTTTTGCATTCTGCACTTCTTTCAGATTCCGTGTAAGCGTCTGAAAGAAATGATGATGCGTATTTACAAGCCCCGGTATAACAATGCATCCGGAGCAGTCGAGTATCTTATCAGTAATTAAATCGGCCTCAATATCCTTCCCGATCCGTTTTATACGGTTGTCGTCAATTAGTATGTCGGAGTTTGTAATTATCCTGTCCTGGTCAGGCTGTGCTATATAAGCACAATTTTTAAGCAGCAGCATTTGAAACCTGTTTTTATTTATAAGTTAATTTTCTCAAGCCGGTACGGAATGCTTTTCTTCTTCATATAGCAAAAGCAGCACCCTCTCGTTTGTAAGCGGGGCTTTTAGCTCAAACCTTTTTTCAGGTCTGAACTCCTTCATGGCATTAAGAATTGCAAAGAAAACCCCTATCCCATACATGAATGGAGGCTCGCCAACAGCCTTTGAGTTGAAGACGCCGCGCTCGTTAAATGAATTCTCCAGATTTTCCACCTTAAGCTCCCTGGGCGAAAAATATATATCAGGCACCTTATAACTTGAAAGCGCGTCACTCTTAAGCTTGCCTGCTTTATCATAAACTACTTCTTCCAGTGTCAGCCATCCAAGACCCTGAAGAATGGCGCCTTCGGCCTGTCCGCGGTCAATTGTCGGATTTAATGAATTGCCGAAATCGTGCACGGCTTTAACAGAATCAATTTCATACGTTCCTTTAATACAGTTAAGTGTCACTTCGATTATTGCGGTTCCATAGACGTGATAGTTGAACGGGCGTCCCTGATTCAGATCCCGGTCGAAATAAATTCCAGGCGTGGCATAATGAGCATGCGCGGAAAGGTCTGTTCTCCTCCTGAATGCCTTTAGTACAAGATCCTTCCAGCTAATACCGGCTAATTCTCCTTTCATGAGAACTTCTTCATTTTCAATTGTCACCTCTGAGACTTCTTTAGTATCCAGCTCCAGCGCAGCAATTTTTATTAAGCGCTCCAGCAGCTCCTGGCAGGCTATTTCCAGAGCCTTTCCGTTCATATCGGCAGCCGAGCTTGCTGCAGTTGGCGAGGTGTTTGCTACGCGCGTTGTATTTGCAGCCTCAGTTTTTACATTGCCTATATCAACTGAAAATATTTTTGCCGCAATCTGCCTCAGCTTCATATTCACACCCTGGCCCATTTCAACAGCTGCAGTGCTTATTCCTATAGTGCCGTCTGAATAGATGTGTACAAGGGCGCCTGCCTGATTCATAAAAGTATTTGTAAATGATATTCCAAAGCATATGGGCATCATTGCAAAGCCCTTTTTTAAGAACATATTCTCGCGGTTAAACTTTCTGATGCTCTCTTCCATATGGCTTAAATTAAAAGTATTTACTGCAGATTTCCAGCTTCTTAAAGCATTGCAGCTTTCGGCTTTCTGGCCATACGGGAATGTGTCTCCTTCCTTTAGGAGATTTTTTTCCTGAATCAGTCTTGCTTCAACTCCCATTTTTTCTGCAGCCCTGTAAATTGCGCTTTCAATTACAAACATCCCCTGCGGTGCCCCGAAGCCGCGGAATGCAGTATTTGGAGGGAGGTTTGTCCTTAAGCTGTAAGCGGTTGCCTTTACGTTTGGAATATAGTAGCTGTTCGTAGAGTGAAAAAGCGTTCTGTCGAGTATGGCAGGCGACAGGTCAGCTGAAGCCCCGGCGTTCTGGTAAAATGTCACCTCATAGGCAAGTATTTTCCCGTCCAGGTCAAGACCCATCCTGAAGTCCGATGAATAAGGATGCCTTTTGCCCGTAACTTTTATATCCTCATGCCTCGGTAAAACAAGTTTTATGGGACGTTTTAATTTTAATGCGGCCAGCGCTGCCATTGCGGCAAATGCGTTAGCCTGATCCTCCTTGCCTCCAAAGCCGCCGCCCAGGCGTGGAACTTCAACTTCAATTTTGTTCATCGGGAGACCCGTAACCTTTGACACGGCCCTCTGGACTGCTGTTGGAGCCTGCGTTGCTGAGATGATCTTTATGCCCCCTGAGTCTGACGGATAAGCAATTGAGCCCTGTGTTTCAAGGTAAAGGTGTTCCTGAGCGCCTGTTTCAGCTGTGCCTTCTACAATTACAGGGCACCTGTCCCAAACAAGGGAAGTATCTCCCATGGTAAACACCCTTGGAGGTAGGATAAAGTCCCCGTTTTTGAAAGCTTCACGCGGATCTGTAACTACAGGCAGCTCCTCAAATTCAATTTTTATTTTCCCCGCGGCTTTTCTTGCTGCATCCTGGCTTTCAGCAACAGCAACTGCAATTGACTGCCCTGCGTAGTGCACAAAATCCTCTGCAAGCAAAGGCTCATCATCAATAATGCCACCAATCTGGTTTTCCCCCGGAATATGCACTGAGGTAAAAACTGCTTTAACTCCCGGTACAGAATACGCATCTGCCAAATTAATGCTCAGTATTCTGGCGTGAGCCTGTGAAGAGTAAAATATGGAAGCATAGAGCGCGTCACCAGGAAGACTTATGTCGTCAATAAACTTCGACTCACCGCAGGCGTGAAAATTGTTGTCGCTGTTTTTCATATAACTTCAGACTATCTCCGGTTACTGAAAAAATATTGCCGCTTCTGCTGAAAAAAATCTACTATTCACTAAAGAGCATTTCAGGACTTTCAACGAGTTCATGAGAAAATTTCAGAAAATGGGCAAATATGATCTGCCTGAGGAGAAGACTTTTATACTCTTTAGAGCCCCTTATGTCGCTGATGGGGCTTATTTCATTCTGCGCAATTAAAGCAGCATTCCGTACGTTTTCAAAAGTAATTTCTCTGCCGGTTAAGAAGGAAACTGTTTCTTTCAGGTATAAAGGAACCGGTGCAACACCCCCGGCGGAAATGTGAATGGTTTTAATAAACCCGTCCTCCGCTTTCATTAAGAAAGACGAATTAACGCTGGCAATGTCCAGGTGTGTCCTTCGCGAGATTTTTTCATAGTTAAAAAAGGATCCCTTTTCAGGCAGGGGAAATTTTACTTTTACTATCAGCTCGTCTTCTTCTTTCTCAAGGTTCTTATATCCCAGGTAAAAATCTTTTAAGGCTGTTTCTCTTAACTGACTGCCCTGAATTGCAAGGGTGCTGTCAAGAGCTAGAAGAATATTTACCATGTCGGCAGCAGGGGAGGCGTTTACAATATTTCCGCCAAGCGTAGCCCGGTTTCTTATCTGCTGCGATCCGAAGAGCCTTGCGTAATTACTAATATCGGGGAAATAGCTTTTCAGAATTTCTGAATCCATTATGCGGGAAATAGTCACTCCGGCATCCAGAATTATAAAGCCGTCTTCCAGGCATATTTCCTCTTCTTTACTTTCCTTCTGGAACTTAAGACTTATATCCGGAATTATATCACGCTTCTGCAGCATAACGTCTGTCCCTCCGGCAATATAAATTCCGGGGGTGTCCATTCTTTCAGGTTCGGGTATATCTTTAAGTAAATCGGGAATATCAATAAAATAATAGGGGAGATAGCCTCTTTCAACAAGCCATTCAAGCCGTCTGTTGTCCGGCTGAGGGTTTATTTCAAAATCGGTTAAGAAGTACTGAACTGCTCTTTTAATTGACTGATAGCCTGTGCAGCGGCATAAGTTGCCTGCCATAAAATCAACTGCATTTTCCAGGCTGAGGAATTTACCGGAAAGGAGGAAGCCCGTCAAGGACATGACCATTCCGGGGGTGCAGAATCCGCACTGAATGGCTCCTTCACTTACCAGGGCCTCCTGGAAAGGTGTAAGAGCCTTCTGGTTGATACCTTCAATTGTAACAACGTGTTTGCCGTGAACAGATCCTATAGGCAAAAGGCACGAGTTCTGTGTACTATAGGTGGTTTTGCCCCCTTTATATTCGCCTATAAGCACCGTGCATGCCCCGCAGTCACCCTCGCGGCATCCTTCCTTTGTTCCGGTTAAATAAAGTTCACCCCTGATAAAATCAAGCAAAGTCATGGCGGGGCTTAAGAAAGTGCGTATCTCTTTCCCGTTGCAGATAAAGATAACCGGATTTTCCAATGAATGCCTCTATGATATAAACTTAACTGCAAAGTAATTGCCGGTACAAAGTCTCCTGGAACTATGTAACTTTTCAGAACAAATCACTTCTTATAAGCAAGATATCAGCCTCAAAGGCAGGCTCCTTTTTTAGTCTGCAGAAAAAAGCATCTCCGGACTAAAATTCATAGGTAACAGCACCGGTTTTATGGCCGGGCACCCAAAAAGATAGTATAAAAATAGTTAAAATGCCACATGGAACTTCTTATCCATGGCCAAAATTTTTCCCTTTCCGGCAGAAATGGAAAATCTTACCATTTTTTTTACTATTTTAACGCCCTGAGTAGAGTATTTTTAGTATTTATAGGGATGGTCCTCTTCAGATGGAATTAAATATAAGAGTCTTAGGCAGTTCAAGTGCGGGAAATTGTACTTTAGTATGGGATAATGAGAGCGCTCTCATGATCGACTGCGGTTTTAATCCGAAGTATATACTGGCAAACCTGGAACTGCTTGATATGGATCTTTCTTTTATCTCAGGTGTAGTTATTACACATACTCACGGTGACCATGTTAACCGTACAATGATGAAGGAGTTCAATAAGGCGGGCATTCCTGTATTTTGCCATTACAATATCAGGCGTGACCTGACTCAGAAGTTCGTTTCAATGGGACACGGCCACAAACCGGGGCTCCTTAAGGTATTTACAGATGAAGAGATACAGATTGGAAATTTCAGGATCACAAGCTTTGAAGTCCCGCATGATTCTACGGGCGGCTGCTTCGGATATAATATTCTAAAGGAAACCGCCTCTGAGATGAAAAAAATTACCGTGGCTACGGATATAGGTTTTTTTCATGATGAGATTATCAGCAGGTTTCTTGATTCCGATATAATCATCGTTGAATCCAATCACGATCCTGATATGCTGGATAATTCAGGCCGTCCGGAGTACCTGAAGCAAAGAATCAGGGAGATCGGCCACCTGTCAAACTTTCAGTGCGCCGAACTCCTCGACAAAGTAATAAAAGGCTCCACGAAGCTTCCTGAGGCTGTAATACTTGCCCACATAAGTCAGCAGTGCAACCTGCCCCATCTGGCCCTTGACTCAGCGCAGGAGGTCCTTAACAGCAACGGACTTATATCCACAAGACTCTACCTTACGCATAGGAACAGGGCAAATGAAATCCTCAGAACTAAAGCCGACAGCAAACCTTTTCAGCAGCTTAATCTCTTTTAGTTATTTCGAAACTATATCTATCGTGTGCCTGATTATTTCAATGCCGCCCATGGAGCCGTGACCAGGTATAACAAGTTTTGCCTCAGGGTACTTTTCAAGAAGCTTTTCAACCGATCCCTTCCAGGCATGTACATCCGCATCCCCCAGGTTTCCCTTTGAAGAGCTTTCCATGGCTTTCAGTATGCATCCGCCGAAAAGTATCTTCTTTTCCGGGTAATAAACAACCACGTTATCGGGAGTATGACCTGCTCCCGGATACCAGACTTCCACAGTATCCTTTCCAAAAGTAAGTTTAAGCCCTTTTTCAACGGGGAAAACCTTTCTGGGTGCTGTGAGCTCTTTGTTTTTATAATATGTATAATATCTGTCATTTGGTAAATTCTTCATGGATTCAAGCATGCCCTTACCAAGACCCCGTTCCTTGAGGAGTTTTACCGTAAGATCACTTCCGTAAACTCCAGCATGGATCTTTCTTAAATAGCCGTTTCCGCCCAGGTTATCCACATGGAAGTGCGTGTTTATGGCACTTATTTTAATTTTCCCGCGGGTATTCTTCTTAAGAAACTCTACAAGCCTTTCCGTTGCCTCATCGGTATATGGAGTATCAATAAGAAGGAAATTATTTTTCTTAAACTTTAACACCAGCGAATTGGCAGGCCAGGGGAATGTATGCGTTACAAGAAAAGCTTCAGCATCAATTTCCTTAATTACCATTTCACCGTCGGAATAAAGTACCTTGTAATTATCTGCCTGAGCAAAAATAGAATGAGCCGAAAATATAATGCCCATGAAAAGAAAAGGGAGTATAAGGAGTTTAGTTTTCATTTTGTCCAGAATGATTTTTTAGCAAAATATTAATTAAAGAACGGGTTCAGAAAATTAATAATATTGCAAAATATTTCAAATCAAAACCGGAGGATATAAATAATTTTTGTATGAAAATACCTAATGGCAATTGTGCGTTTTAAAACAAAAAAGGCCGCCTGAAAAGGCGGCCTTTATATACTTCAAATGGATTTTACAATCCTCTGACGTTCACAGTACCGTTTATGTGTTTGTTTTTGTCAAGAATATTACCCTGCTCGTCAACAACTCCATTGTGGCATCCGGCACAGCTCTGAATTCCAAAGGTTCCGTGTCCTAAGTGCCCCTTTGGAGGCAGGTCATGGCACGATCCGCATTTCTGAGCCTGATTTGCAGCCTTTGAGATTATAAGGTCTGTCCAGGTGGCTGTAAAGTTGTTACCCGTGATCTGCATTGGTTTGCCTGTGGCAGGATCAGTTACAAAGATGTACTTGTCCTGTGCCGCTGCTGAATCTGCCGAGAAGGCGAAGTTGCCATGGCAGTATGTATTTGCGCAGGTCGGATTATCAGACGGACTGTATGTTGCATTTGGTGATTTGTTTCCTGTGAATGTACCGAATCTTACCTCAGCAGGCTTGCCGTCTATGTGTCCTGCCTGCCAGACAGAAGTTGGAACCAAATGGCATTCGGAGCATTCAACAGTCTTTCCGATCTGGTTTGTATAAAGGTGGCTCCAGTGAGCTCCCACACCGCGCATAGTTGTTTTTGAACTGTCGTTTGTATCTTCCGGCGGAGCGATGTAGTTAGGATTTGTGAAATCGCCGTGGCATGTGTTGCATGCCTCAGGTCCCGCAGCCTGTGTATGGCACGTTTTACAGCTGACGCCTGTGCCGCCGGCATTGTAGCCCGTATGGCAGCCCTGGCACTGCTTGATGTCCCAATTGCTTTTCTTGAGATGGTTTCCGTGGAAGTTTGGATGTCCAAACTGTGCGAAACCCTCTCCGTGGACAACTGAAGCTGAGGTTGCCTGAACCGGAAGATCTTTCTTAATTTCGCTGCAGCCGGCTGCAAAAAGCCCGGCTATTAAGATGAATGAAAGATATGTGATTATGTATTTCATTTTTTTCTCTTCAATTTGTCTATTTAGTATTATGGCAGTAGCCGCAGAATCCTACTCCGGCAGGGGAGTTAGGTGAGGCACTGGTATGGCAATTATAGCAAAGCGAGGCCTGTGTGTCATGCCAGTCGCCGTGTGTATCGTGCATATAGTTAGAAGCATGTGTCTTCGGATTGGTACCCTTAATACCATCTGGATCAGTATGGCACCTTAAGCATGCTGGATCTCCGCCCTGTACGTCGTGGCATGAAGCGCAGCTTTCAATGTCGCGCTTGGCATCAACGGCATGCAGGCCGCCGCCTGAACCGACTGCAGCAGTTATAAAGTTAGGCTGTCTGTGTGAAGAAGGCATAACTCCCGGTATTGAAAAGTCACGCTGCCCGGCATTCTGATGGCATTCAGCGCAGAAGGTTTCAATCTGATGGCAGGTCTGGCATTCCATTGTGCCGCCTTTAAGATCAATTCCGTGATTATACACATAATTCAGGTCGTGAACACGTGTAATCTGCTGCTTCTGAGCCTTGCTGTCAAAAGAGTTGACCGGAGTATAAGGAGCATAGGCATTTGCTGGAGTGTTCTTTTCTGTCAGCATGTTGTTTCCTACGTGGCACTCCTGGCAGGAAGTGTTATCGTGGCACATGGCGCAGTTTGCATCTGCCTGCAGTGCATCAAACTTATGCGTCTTTTTGAAGTTTCCTGTCTGGTGGCTTACAGGTCTTAGATCAGCCGTCGACTGGTGGCAGACGTCGCATTCGTTTGTAGCAATGTCTTTGTTATTGTTGTGGCATGTGTTGCAAAGACTCATCGGGGGATAGGGTTCAGGTGTAGCCTGAAATCCGTATTCAACCTGGTCGATGCCTTTGTGGCAGCCCAGGCACTCGAGCTTCTGCTCTGAAATATGGAACTTGTGATTAAAATTGAGCCCTGATTTTCTGTACTGCAGAGGCTCAAAGTTCTCATCGAAATGGCACATCTTGCAGTTGTTAGTATCTTCCACGTCGTGACAGGCGCCGCAATTCTCGTGATTGGGATATAAATCCTTTCCGATTTCTGTGCTTTCGGCAGCTTTGGAATGGCATCCCTGACAGTCTGTCACTTCAGCATGAAGTTTGTGAGAAAATTTTATAATCTTCTCATTGCCGGTTCCTTTCGGAGCAGCCTCCTGCCCGGATGTGAAGGCATTAAATGCCAGAAATCCGGTAACGGCTAATGTCAGTATTAAATAAATGTATTTTGGTTTCATATCAAATCAGCTTTAAGTTAGTGTTAAACCAATAGTTAATTTTGAAGAAAAGCCTGAGATCGTCTTTGTAAATACGGTTGTTCAGGTACTGTCCCTGGAGGTCAAAAGAAAGCGCCTTCCACGGGCGCAGGTTGAATCCTGCCAGGACCGAGGTCAGGTTGTTCTTCGGATCATCCTTAGAAAGTTTGTATGAAGTATATGCCAGGCCTAATGACGGGGTAAGGAATCCGTCCATCATTGTATAGGCGCCGTATAAAGAAACTGCGTCCATCTCACCTGCATAGCCTAAATTCTTGCGGTAGCTGAGGCTGGCGTAATTGGTGTTCACACCGACAGTGATTCTCTGCGAATTGTCATCTTTATAGGTAACGTTTGCAAACTTTCCGAAAACTGTATACTGATTAAAGAACCTGTAATCCAATCCGCCCTCGATTTCCTGAGTATTTCCGAAATCGAAAACAGAGAAAATTGAGTTATATCTGACCCTTGGTTCTCTATAGTTGTAATATAAATCAACTCCAAGATTTTCAATCTGTTCGTATCTTCCTGAAACTTCAAACTTCGAAGTCGTCTTGTAGTTCAGGTCGTAGTCATACCTGGTGTCGAGGCTGAACATATTCTCCTGGCGGTAGGATACATCAGCTGAAGCAAATTTGTACTGATTTGAATTGTTTTCAATCAGTACCTGCATCGGATTCATGTTGGCATCGAAACGTGTGGCATAATAATCCAGAGGCTTGAAGTTCTTGTTTATATAACTTAAACCGATCTGAGTATTCTTAATAAAATTAGCGGTGAATTTGCCGCCAAGTATATAGTCGTCTTTCCAGTTCTTCGTGGTTTCAAACTTCTGATACGCAGGAGTATTTCCCCCGTAATATCCCGAAAGCTTAAAGCCGCTGTATCTTAAATCCATGTCAACGCCGTCGAATACGCCGCCGCCGGCAATTGAGTTGAATATCGGCTGGCGTCCAATCTTTATAGTAGCAATATCAAATAAGTTTCTTCCTTCCAGATATAAATTATAAAGCCTGAATCTCGGGTCATAATCCTGTTTCTTTGAAAGATCGGATTCGAGATTCATGTAAGAGCGTATAGAAAACTGTCCTTTGTTGATATTCAAATTGAGCATTTGATATGAGCGGACATTAGTATTAGAAACATCGGTTGTGTCGAATCGCTCAAACGTATAAATGGAAGACGAAAGTCTTCCATTTATATTTTGTGCAGAAATCAAAACAGGCAAACCGAGAAGCAATATACAGAATGATATAAATTTATTCATTGCCTTCCCATTTAAATTATTTAGTTTCTTTTGGAACCATGTGACTTATTTTCGCCCAGAATTTGTCATATTCAAAGCCTGTGAACGTCGGGCTCTTTGAGTTATGGCAGCCTGTGCAGAATTTTTCCTTGTCCTTGTGAACTACCAGGCCTTTTGCCATGGCTTCTTCCTGATTCTTCATTACCTTCTGGTATTCCGAACCGGCGCCGTGGCAGGTTTCGCACTGAACGCCGTCTTCAACTTTGAATTTGGCACCCTTTAAAGAAGCATCAACATCGTATCCGCTTGCATGGCACTGAAGGCATTCTTTTGTCTCGGCAGCTTTAGTGGTAAAGCCCTTTTCTTTTGCTATCTTATCGGCTTTTTCTGTCTGAAGAGTTTTATAAGCTTCTGCGTGTTTTGAGCTCTGCCATATTGATAACTGTTTGCCCTGCTTTTCTGTCTTGTGGCACATACCGCACTTTTCCACACCAACGTATCCAAATTTCTTTGCGCTGGTGTCCTTGTCCTGGGCATTTGCAGTAACTGCAAACAGGCCTATCGATCCCAGAAGGACTGTACCAGCTAATAGTCTGTGTAACATTATAACCTCCAATTAATTAATGATGAGCATATATGATTTATTTAGTGTTCCCCAATTATGTCACAGATGAGTCAAATCGTAAAAAAATGAGCTACAATATATTCAAATAACGGTTAAAGAAGCAATAAAATGATAATGGAATCCTTAAATATTATTATCAAATTTCAGAACAAAATATAGTGGAAATTCTTTGCATAATAGCAATACAGGCGATAGAAGATCGCCTGTATTTTGGAATGTTTTATATTTAAAAAGAACATATGTATTAAAAGCTTCAGCACCTGGGGGGGAGGGAGGCTGAAAACTTTAACTTATTTTACACTTTCCGGCTCGCTTTCCTGAATGTTGGCGAGTTCTTCGTTTCTTATTCTTTCAAGTTCACGCGGATGTTCACTTTCCATTTCTTCCTCTGTCAGGGTTCCCTTGATAAAGGCCTTGTTTAAAGGATAGACCTCAGGGTTGAAGATGATGTAGTAAAAATGCCATACTACAATTGCAAGTGTTGCAAGCCATGCTTCATAAAGGTGAACAAGGGTTGCAATGTCAAGCAGGAACTTTGGCGCAATTTTAAGGAAATAAGTGTTGAACATGAGCAGTGCTCCTGTTGCGCTCATTACAATTACGCCCCAGACGAGAGCCCAGTATTCGGCTTTCTCCATATATGAGAAGCGTCCGAAGAATGGTTTCTCTTTGCTTATTCCTAAAAGGAACTTCACGTTAATCAAAACATCCTTTGCATCCTGGAGATTCGGCAGCATGTCCATGAACATGCGTCTGCCTCTTCTTGTGAATGCAAGGTAATATGTGTGATACAAAGAGACGGATACCATTGCAATACCGAAGAAACGGTGCGTGAGGCTTCTGATCTCAAAGGCGTTTTCACCTAAAATTGTTCTTACTACAGTTGCCCACCAGCTTTCAGGATATTTCAGGGCAAATCCTGAGAATACCAGAGTAATAAAGCTTGTAAGCATGATAAAGTGCTGAATGCGCTCGTTTACGCTCATTCTTAAGTAAACCTTACCTTCTTTTTTCAGCTTTTCAATTTCTTTGTGGTGTTTTTTCTTTTCCTGGCGTTTCCTGATAAGATCCAGAATGTTGTGAACGAGCATTCCTCCAATGATCACAATGATCATGACCAGGTAGCCCTTTGAAAGCCAGAAGAGGATAGGGGATTCACTTTCTGTACCTTTCAGGTGAACCTGCTTGAATTCAGCAGTCAGGTTTGCGCCGGGATGGCACTTTCCGCATGTTTCAGAAAGATTTTTATCATTAATATTTGAAGTAGGATCACTGCTCGGCTTTATATTGTGTGAGCCGTGGCAGCTTGAACAGTCGGCAGCATACTTTGATCCGCCCCGAACGGCAAGCCCATGGTAGCTATCCATATAGCTTGAAGCCTGTGCTGTGGGAAGGCCGAACTTCTTATTAAGCTTAACGTCTCCGTGGCAGCTTGAGCAGAGAATAACAACCTGCTTACCGTGGTTAACCTTGCTTAAGGGATTATCCTTGTCGAATATCTGGTGGTTACCGTGGCAGTTAATGCAAGTAGGGGCTTCCTTAACGCCTTTGCTGACAGCCACTCCGTGCACGCTCTGGTTATAAACGCTTGCAATTGAAGCGTGGCATTCAGGGCTGCTTCCGCAGTTTTTGGCAATGTTCATCTTGTTGGTTTTTGAACTAGCCATTGATGCATTCTGCATCAGGTGGCCGCCATGGCAGTTGGAGCATGTAGGCGCCTTGTCGTTACCGTTTTTAAGAGCGATATAGTGAGCTGACTTTTCATATGCCATAACGTCAGTTGAAGGTCTTCCTGTCAGTTTAACAACTTCGGGATTCTTAACGTGGCAGTTGTAGCATACGTCCTTTTCAGTTACTTTGCCCAGCTTGTTGTCCTTATCCTGAATTGAGTGGATGGTATGTTCACCATGGCAGTCAACGCAGCTTGGTGCAACAGCAAGACCCTTTGCAAAAGCCATTCCGTGAGCCGACTTTTTATAATCTTTCAGTATATCGGCATGGCACTTTCCGCACGTGCTAGGAATATTCTCGCGCGATGTAAGTGCTTTTGAAGCATTCGTTCCCATGATCATATGATCGCCGTGGCAATCGATGCATGTGGCAGCTTCCTTGCCTTTAGTACCCTTGGAGTGAATGCTTGTTACGTAGTTCTTAACAAAACCGACTAACTCTGTTTTGCCTGCAGAAGCGAACTTTGAGGTGTTCAGGTGGCATTTAAGGCACGCCTGTGAAGAAATTGAGTATTTGCTGTTATAAACTTCGTGAGCACCGTGGCAGCTGACACAGCCCGGAGTATTGGAATCTTTAGCCAGCTTGTGAATGCTCTTTGCAAATTCTCCCTGAATCTGCTGATGACAGGTTGCACACAGCTTCTCTTCGCTGTTTTT
This sequence comes from Syntrophomonadaceae bacterium, assembly GCA_050259615.1. Classification (GTDB taxonomy): domain Bacteria; phylum Bacteroidota; class Ignavibacteria; order Ignavibacteriales; family SURF-24; genus JAAXKN01. The sequence continues at coordinate 64,528 of JBLNAZ010000082.1, forward strand.
ATCGAATTTTGCAGCCTGGATCTGGTGCGCCGACTTGTTATGGCAGTCGGTACAGATTGGAGCCTTTGTTTTGGCTAAGAATTTCTGGTAATGAACGCTTTTTTTGTAAGAGGCAACAGAAGCAGATTTATGACATTTAATGCACAAATCCGCTTCTGATTTTTTTACACTTGCAGCGCTCGTTATCTGATGTTTTGTATGGCAGCTGTAGCATTCAACATTTTTCTGGGCGTGAATGCTTTTAGAAAAGACCTGAGTATCGTGGCATTGTGCACAATCAACTTTCGCAATGTCCTTGCCTTCTTTATGAGGAATATTATCAGCATCAAAGCCGGCATGGCAGTCGGTACATTCAATATCAGCGTGAACGGATTTCTTAAAACCATCGTTGTCAACATAAAGAGAAACTGCTTTCCCGTTTCTCTCTGTTGTTAATTCTTTATCGCTATGGCAGTCAATACATGGAGTTTTTGTCTGAGCCACGGCAAAGGAACTGGATAGGGCAAGGAACAGAGCTAGAAAAAGCCTCATAAGTAACCACTCCTGAAAAGGGATTATTTGTTTTTGTTCAATGTCTCGGCATATTTTTCTGCTACCTCCTGTACTGATTTGCTTGAAACCAACTGATAAATCCTGTCCCTGACCTGAGCCCATTCTTCATGTAAAGGGCATGGGTTTTCTTCTGAGCATTCCTTGAGCCCTGTAACGCATTTAAGGTTAATAACAGGCCCTTCAACTCTTTCAACAATTTCAAGGATAGAACTTTTCATAGCTAAATCAGTAATCTGGAATCCGCCGCCTCTTCCCTTAAAAGAATCGACGTAACCATATTTTGCCATTCTCTGCAGAATTTTTGCCAGATAATGTGCCGGAATGTCCTCGCTTTTGGCTATTTCCGAAGACATAATCAGACTTTCTTTAGGCTGCCTGGCTAGAAAAAGAATAGCACGGATAGCATACTCACCCGTTTTTGTGTAAATCATAAAGTTTCCCCAAATTTTTGAATGATAAATGAGTGGTTAAAATAGATCTCAATGTCCGGAATAAAATTAGATATAAAAATACATTTTGTCAACTTTCTCATTTCATTATTTCAAAGAATCGGAGAAACTAACTGCATGCAACAATAATTATACCATGGGGCTTATTTTGGAAAATGTTGAAATTATTTACTTTTGCGTGAAATTATTCCTAAAAATGATAAGAATATTTTCTCAAATGCCTATAAATTCAACATTTAACTAAAGGTAGATATATTCGTTTTTATCCAGTATTTGAACTTTTCCGCTGAGTGTTTCGTTGAAGAAGTTAATTAAGCGGGGCAGGCCGATGGGCGTCACCAGGCATTCAAGGCTTACTTTATCCTCGTAGTAAGTGTTAAGTATTTTTGAGGTTACTTTCGACAAAGCATGGTGAACATGGCTGATTAGCTGGAAATCGGACGTAATGAGTATCTTTTTATAGCACGTTTTTTTAATAACCTGGGCATTTTCAAGGGCTGTAAAAGCAGAGTTGTAGTAAGCTTTACCTAAAGGACCTACCCCGAGCTTTGTGCCTCCGAAATACCGGATGCTTACGACGATGAGGTTATTAAGCGAAAAATGCTGTATAGCGTTCAGAATTCTTATTCCGGCGGTGCCTGTGGGTTCCCCGGCATCGGAATATTTGGTTTCGCTGTTTGCAAGGCTGTAAGCATAGCAGTGGTGCGTGGCATCGTAATATTTCTTCCGGGTGGCCTCAAGATGTGCCATGGCTTCATCCTCACTGCCTGCAGGATAGCATTGTCCTATAAAAAGGGAGCCTTTTTCTTTGAATTTCGACTCTGAAAACTCTTTTATTGTTAAGAATTCTTCAGGGAACTGCATCGTTTGTACCTGATTTATGCACTAAATAAATTTGATTTTCAATAAAGCGATACTTAATATAACATTTTAAATTAAAAAATTTGAACCAAAGAATAGAAAATGGATTTTCAGAATAAGATTATAATAAAGGGTGCCAGAGAACATAACTTAAAAAATATCGACTTAGAATTCCCTCGTGATTCCTTCGTGGTTATTACCGGACTTTCGGGTTCCGGCAAGTCCAGTCTCGCTTTTGACACAATTTATGCTGAAGGGCAGAGAAGATATATTGAATCTCTTTCATCTTACGCCAGACAATTTTTAGACCAGCTCGAAAAACCTGACGTGGACCTAATTGAAGGCCTGAGCCCGGCAATTTCAATTGAGCAGAAGGCAACTTCCGGAAGCCCCAGAAGTACCGTTGGCACAGTTACAGAAATTTATGACTACTTAAGGCTTCTTTTTGCAAGGCTTGGCATTCCGCACTGCTATAACTGCGGGCGCCCGGTTACAAAACAGTCAGCCGAGCAGATGGTGGATTCAATTCTTGAGGGGCAGGACGGAAAGAAAATACAGGTGCTTGCACCCGTTGTAAGGGGTAGAAAAGGCCATTACAGAGAGCTTTTTGAAGAAATTGCAGCCGACGGATTCCTTAGGGTGAGGGTTGACGGCGAACTCTTTGAAATTACCAAGGGCTTCCAGGTAGACCGTTATAAACTTCACAACATCGAAATTCTAATAGACCGCCTGAAAGTAGACAGCAAGTCGAGAGCCAGGGTGGCAGAATCCGTGGAAGTTGCGCTTAATTACGGCTCGGGCAGCGTTATTGTTAATGACGGGGCGGAAGACTTTATCTTCAGCCGAAACCTTGCCTGTCTGCACTGCGGACTCAGCTTCCAGGAGCTTGCTCCTAATTCATTCTCTTTTAACTCTCCTTATGGATACTGCCCCGACTGCGACGGCCTCGGGGAGAAAAAAGAGCTGGATATCGATATGATAGTCCCGGACTGGGATAAATCAATTAACGAGGAGGGTCTGGCGCCATTGGGAAAACCGCGCCAGATATGGTTCTATAATCAGGTTAAGGGTGTAGCCGACCTTTACGGCTTCAATTACGACACAAAACTCAAAGACCTTACCCAGCCTCAGAAAGATGTTCTTTTGTACGGGACAAAAGATAAGGTGCCTTTTACCTACACTTTCGGCGGCGGAAGAACTGTAACTTATGTCCATAAGTACTCGGGCGTGGTAAATTATGTAAAGCACTACTACGATACCACAACGTCTCCTAAGATAAGGGAATGGGCCGAGTCATTTATGAACACGCTTCCGTGCCGTACGTGTAACGGCGGAAGGCTGAAGAAAGAATCGCTTTCTGTTACATTTAAGGATATGAATATCAGCCAGGTGACTTCTCTTTCAATCAGAAAAGCGCTCGATTTCTTTAACAATGTTAATCTCAAAGGCCGCGAAGGGATTATTGCCCATCAGATCTTAAAGGAAATTACATCGCGCCTGCAGTTCCTGTTAAACGTTGGGCTGGATTACCTTACTTTAGACCGCTCAGCCCGAACGCTCTCAGGCGGGGAGACGCAGCGCATCCGCCTGGCAACCCAGATCGGAAGCCAGCTTGCCGGAGTGCTCTACGTTCTGGATGAACCCTCAATAGGACTTCATCAGAGCGATAACATAAAGCTGATCAATTCGCTGAAAAACCTGAGAAACCTGGGCAATACGGTAGTTGTGGTTGAACACGACAGGGAGACCATGGAAAGTTCGGACTATATAGTCGACCTTGGCCCCAGAGCCGGCGTTCACGGAGGAGAAGTCTGCCTTTCAGGTGAAACTAAAAAGATCGTTAATTCAAAAAACGGTTTTGAGTCGCTTACCTTAAAGTACCTGAAAGATGAAATCAGAATTGAAATTCCTGAGGTAAGAAGGAATGGCAACGGGCATTATCTTGAAATAAGAAAGGCTGCGGGCAATAACCTTAAAGAGGTTGATCTTAAAATTCCTCTTGGCACTTTTACAGCAATATCGGGCGTCAGCGGGTCTGGCAAATCCTCACTTATAAATGAAACGCTCGTCAGAATACTGATGAAGAAGATCTATAAATCAAAGATCATTCCGCTTCCGCACCAGGATGTGCTGGGTCTTGAAAACATAGACAAGGTGATTGAAATAGACCAGTCTCCAATTGGAAGAACCCCGAGGTCGAACCCCGCAACATACACGGGCGTGTTTACACATATCAGGGATCTTTTTGCACAGCTTCCTGAAAGCAAGATGAGGGGCTATGCTGTGGGGCGCTTCAGCTTTAACGTCTCAGGCGGCAGGTGCGAGGAGTGCCAGGGCGACGGCTTAAAGAAAATTGAAATGAATTTTCTGCCCGACGTTTACGTTGAATGCGACGTCTGCCACGGCAAGCGCTACAACAGGGAAACACTTGAAGTTCTCTATAAAACCAAGTCGATTGCCGACGTGCTGGCAATGACAGTTGAAGAAGCTTTAACATTCTTTGAGGACCTGCCGAGAATAAAAAGAAAAATCCAGTCGATCTACGACGTCGGTCTGGGATACATAACCTTAGGCCAGCAGGCAACCACCTTATCCGGCGGAGAAGCCCAGAGGGTAAAGCTTGCAACAGAGCTCAGTAAGGTTGGTACAGGTAAAACAATTTACGTTCTTGATGAACCCACAACCGGGCTGCATTTTGAAGACGTACGGATTCTGCTTGGAGTATTGAACAAGCTGGTGGAAAAAGGCAACACTGTTGTAGTTGTTGAGCACAACCTGGACGTAATAAAAGTTGCCGATCATGTAATAGATTTAGGTCCCGGAGGCGGCGAGTACGGCGGCGAAATTGTAGCCTACGGCACGCCCGAGGAAGTTGCGGATAATCCGAAGAGCCTTACGGGAGAATATCTTAAAAAAGAGTTAAAGTAAATTTCCTGAATCCGTATTTTATCATTTCCGTTTCTCATTTTTGTCAGGCAGGGCAGTTAGTCTGCTCTGCCTGCAGGTAGACCCTCCTTAAAAAATCAGACTTTTATTTTTTTACCCCGATACATTATCTGGTCCTATTGCTTTTCAGAATACCAAAAGCTAACTTGTTTTTAACCGGTTTATTCTTCACAATATAATGATAGTACTTACATTATCCTTTGACAGCCGGGTATCCGGATAAGAAAAGGGCAACTTAAAAAAGTCATTAAAGGAGAGGTATAATGTCTGAAGAAAACAAACTCCATGGCGAGGTTTTCTATCCTTCTGAAGCCGTTATTAATAAGGCGCATGCAAAGGACTGGGATAAAATCTGCAAAGAAGCAGAAGAGGATCTGGAGGGCTTCTGGGCTAGTGAGGCAGAGGAACTCCATTGGTTTAAGAAATGGGATAAGGTTTTGGACGACAGCCAGAAACCTTTTTATAAATGGTTTACAGGGGCAAAGACTAACATTGTCTATAACTGCCTCGACCGTCATACACAGACTTTCCGCAGGAACAAGCTTGCACTCATCTGGGAAGGGGAGAGCGGGGAATTCCGCAGCTTTTCATATTTTGCACTCAGGCGCGATACATGCCGCTTTGCCAGCATTCTGAAAAGTCTCGGTGTACAAAAAGGAGACAGGGTAACACTCTACATGGGAAGAATACCCGAACTTGTAATAGCAATGCTTGCATGTGCAAGAATAGGAGCCATACACTCCGTGGTTTACGGAGGCTTTTCCGTGGAAGCCCTTCACGAAAGACTTGAGGACAGCCAGTCGAAAGTTCTTGTTGTAGCCGACGGAAGCTACCAGAGAGGGAAAACTGTACACCTGAAGCAGATTGCCGATGAGGCACTTCAAAGAGCTGCAACAGTTGAAAGCGTGCTGGTTGTAAAACGTACGGGCGAGGAAGTAAACATGGAAGCCGGGCGCGACATGTGGTACCACGAGCTGATGAACCTTCCTATTGCCGGCTCAGCCTGCCACATTGAAGTAATGGATGCCGAGGATCCGCTTTTTATTCTTTATACCTCAGGTACTACCGGAAAACCCAAGGCTATCGTACACACGCACGGCGGCTACATGGTGGGTGTTTATTCAACTCTTAAATATGTGTTTGATATACATGAGGAAGACCGCTACTGGTGCAGCGCCGATCCGGGCTGGATCACTGGCCACAGCTATATCGTTTACGGACCCCTTCTGAACGGCACCACATCTTTTATGTATGAGGGCGCCCCGACGCACCCGTTCCCGAACCGCTGGTGGCAGATGATTGAAAAGTACGGCATTAATCTTCTCTATACGGCACCTACTGCCATCAGGGGACTTATGCGTTACGGCGAGGCCTGGCCTAACAGGTACGACCTCTCATCACTCCGCATACTCGGTTCCGTTGGCGAACCGATAAATCCCGAAGCATGGAAATGGTACTACAGGACTATCGGAAAGGAACGCTGCCCGATAATGGATACGTGGTGGCAGACTGAAACAGGGATGTTCATGGTTACGCCTGTTCCCACCATGCCCCTTAAACCGGGCTCGGGTACAAGACCTTTTGCAGGACTTCAGATGGATGTGGTAAACGAGGATGGAGTGCCGGCAGCTCCCAATGAAGAAGGATACCTCGTTATCAAAACTCCATGGCCCGCAATGATAAGAACTATTTATAAGGATCCCGACAGATATGTAAACCAGTACTGGAGCCGATTCCCGGGGATGTATATGACAGGCGACTCTGCGCGTAAGGACGAGGACGGCTACTTCTGGATAATAGGCAGGGTTGATGATGTACTTAAAGTTTCAGGCTACCGCCTGGGAACAGCTGAAATTGAAAGCGCCCTGGTAAGCCACCCGGCCGTTGCCGAGGCTGCTGCAATAGGACTGCCGCACGATGTAAAGGGAAATGCAATTTATTCTTATGTGATACTGAAATCGGGATTTGAAAAAAGCGACCAGCTTGCCGAAGAGCTGCGCCAGCACGTGGGCCATGAAATGGGTCCAATTGCAAAACCCGAAAAAGTGGAATTTGTGGATACGCTTCCAAAAACCAGGAGCGGAAAAATAATGCGCCGCGTCCTAAAGGCTCAGGCCCTGGGGCAGGATCCCGGAAACATTTCCACGCTCGAAGAATAATCTTTTCTGTGGTGTCAGGAACCACTTCCTGACACCATAGTCCTCCGTGGAGGGCGGGCTTTTCATATGCTTGCCAGCGAAATACCTTTTACCCTTCTGAATAAAGAAATGGCGTATGTATCTGTCATCCCCGATACATAATCCGTAATCCTGAGCAGTCTTAAGTACAGATCTTTCTCCGGAATGCCTCCGGAATTTAAGAACTGTTTGGGCAAAAGCTGAAGCACCTTTGAATTCTTATGGCTTGCATTGCCGTCCGAGGCGGCATTGACGGCAGTAATAAAAATGTCCAGCAGTCCGCCTAAGACCTCATAGCCCGCAGTCTCTCTTTCAATCACGCTCTTATAGGAATAAATCTCTTCCTTGGAAACCCTTTTAATTTCTTTCAGGACTTTAGCCGAAGGGATTATATTTATCAGGTCCTCGGTAAGTCTGCCTTCCATGATGTTCTCCTCCTCATCTGAGAAGACTTCAGAAAGCTGATAAACCAAAGAACTCATCGCCTTGGCTCTGAGATAACCGATCTTATCGTTATTGTCGCGTCCTTCGTAGGACTTCAGTGTGCTTTCATCAATAAGCGCTCTAAGCATTTCTTCAGTCCTGCTGAAAGATTCAAGTCCAAGATGGAATCCGTCCTCAAGGTCCATGATCCTGTATGTGATATCATCTGCAGCTTCAACGAGGAATGACAGCGGGTGCCGGCTCCAGAAGAAGCAGTTTTCATCTTCGCAGTTTTTCAGAAGTCCCACTTCTTTAGCAACTTCCCTGAAGAGTTCTTTTTCCGACTGAAAGAAGCCGTATTTTTTATGAGCCTTGCCCCTGAGGATCACAGATTCACCGGGTACAAATGATTCCTGAGGGTATTTTGTAAGTGCAGAAAGAGTTGCTGCTGTAAGGCAGAGGCCTCCGAATATAGTAGGGTTCTGAAGCTTGGTTATAATTCTGAATCCCTGGGCGTTACCTTCAAATTTTATGAAGTCGTTCCATTTCTTTTTGTCTTTAAGCTTTTTTTCAAACTGACTTCCGTTGCCGTGTTTGAAGTACTCCGAAATTGCGTCTTCGCCGGAGTGTCCAAAGGGCGGGTTGCCGATGTCGTGTGCCAGGCAAGCTGCGGCCACAATTTCGCCGAAGTGGAATTTTGTAAATTTATCTTTAAGATCTGAGTGTCTTTCAAGAATTCTTTCGCCGACGAGGTTGCCGAGTGATCGTCCGATGCACGAGACTTCAAGGGAGTGAGTAAGGCGGTTATGCACAAAGTCACTTTCGGGCAGAGGGAATACCTGAGTCTTATCCTGCAGGCGTCTGAAGGCAGAAGAAAACACAATTCTGTCGAAGTCGCGCTGGAACTCGCTGCGTCCGTCATTAGAAAGCGGAAGGGCCGCCTTACCTATTTCACCGAGGCGTCTGTTAGAAAGTAAACGTTCCCAATTCATATGAACCTTTTAATAAAAAATTTATATCCCTAAATCTACAGAAAAGAGTTCAAATATTTCTTATTAATTCACAAAAAACACGGTTTGACAATGAATTGGCTTACACAATTCATTTTCATCTCTACTCAAACGCGTACAGATATCCATCGTCGCAGCCGATATACATTACGCCATTGTCAATTACGGGAGACGACTGGACTGGGCCTTCTAAATATACTCCCCACTTCTCTTCGCCTGTTAATGCATTTACTCCATATATAACTCCGTTCCAGCACCCGAAATATACCATATTGCCTGCAACTACTGGTGAGGAGAAAACATTTGCCTGAGTTTTTACTCTCCACTTTTCTTTTCCCGTTTTCATATCCACTGCATTGAAAAACTGCGCGTCGGAACTGCCTGAATATACAAGTCCGTTTACAACGGCAGGAGATGTAATAACCCATGAGCCTTCATGATCAAACGTCCACTTCTTTTCTCCCGTTTTAATATCAAGCGCATAAAGCATCCCGTCGCGGCTGCCGAAAAATACCATGCTGTCTGTTACTGCAGGACTAGACTGCACTTCTCCTTTGGGAAAATATTTGTTTCCTTTTGTCTTGAATTTCCAGACCGCCTTGCCTGAGGATGCATCGAGTGCGAAAAGATTGCCGTCGTGGCTTCCGAAATATACAACGCCGTCTTTAATTGCCGGGGAAGAGCGCACAATGCCCTCGGTCCTGAATTTCCAACTGAGACTTCCGTCCTTTGCATTTAATGCATAGACATTTCCGTCACCGGCACCGAAGAAAACTGTTCCCTTATCAACTGCAGGAGACGACAAAAAGTAATCCCAGCCTCCGTTTTTATAACTGCCCCTCGGCTGATTTAACTCTTCACCCGTTTCAAATTTCCAGAGGAGCTTTCCTGTCTTTGCTTCAAGCGCATAGAAATAATTATCATGGCTTAAAAAATAAACCGTGCCTTCTGAAAGAGCAGGGGAGGATGATATTTCATCTGCTGTCCCATATTTCCACAGCATTTTGCCTGATGCCTTATCCAGGGCATAAAAATGTTTATCCCTGCTTCCGAAAAATACCATTCCGTCATAAACTGCCGGAGTGCTTCTTACCATTCCATCTGTCTTAAACTTCCATTTGAATTTTCCTGAATCGCTGAACGAAGATGAACTGCAGACGCCAGTATGCTGAAGGTTTCCCCTGAAAGTCTGGCACGGACTCTGGGCCATGAGGCTATGGAATAAGAAGAAAAATAAAAGAGTATGAAGAATGCCGGGATTGATCTTTAAGTTATGCACAGAGAATTACTCCTTATATGTTGTCAGAAAACAGTTAGAGCGGAAAATATTCCGCTCTAAATATAACACGAACCAAATATATAATTTGGGTATTATTCGGTAACCTGGAACACTGAATCGAGCACTGTCCCGTCCACCCATTTGACTACAGCCACAACTTTGTCCTTATTGATTTTCGGCTTAGCCGGGGCGCCGCCGCAGATCTCGAAAACCTCGTCGCGTATCTGCTCAATCGGCTTAATTGGAAGGCTTGAATTCTCAACCGCCTTTAAGAGGTCCTGCCTCTTAGGGTTTATTGCAATGCCGCGTTCAGTTATAATGACGTCTATCAGCTCGCCGGGCCCGCAGAGTGTGGTGACTTCATCCACAATTACAGGTATTCTGTCGCGGAAAGAGGGAATTGCAAGAATGGTGCATTTTGAGTAGAGACAGTTCTGCCAGCCGCCTATTCCGTGTAGAAGGTATCCGTCTGAATGCGTTACAACGTTTGCATTAAAGTTTACATCCACTTCGGTAGCCCCAAGGACTGCGGTATCGATAATGGAGGCAAAGTTGCCCTTGCCGTGGAAGTTATAGCTGGTAAAGGGACTCGTGTTAACGTGATTGGGGTTTTCTCTCATCGAGCGTACGCCTTCAAGATCGAATGTCTGTCCGTCTAATATGTAATCTGTAAGTCCTTCTTCCAGAAGCTGCACAAGGTACTTCGTGCTGCCGCCTCTTACAAAACGGGCCTTTACTCCCTTTGCTTTCATCTTTTCTTTCAGGTATAAAACGAATGCCAGATTAGTTCCTCCTGCACCTGCCTGGAAGGAAAATCCGTCTTTCATGATACCTGCTTCTTCAATAAACTGTGCGACGTATTCAGCAATAAGAAGCCTGTCGGGGCTCTTAGTTACTTCCGTTGTTCCTGAAACAATTTTGGAAGCGTCTCCAAGTGAATCTATCTGAACTACATAATCCACGTTGTTTCCCTGTATCTGCCAAGGAACGCAGGGGAAGGGAACAAGGTTGTCTGTTACAACAATTACACGGTCGGCATACTCAGAGTCGCCAAGTGCAAAGCCAATAAGACCGCTTGCCGACTTACCGTTGACGCCGTTTGCATTGCCGAAGGCGTCAGCCGTCGGTGAAGCAATTACTGCAATATCAATATGAACCTCACCATCCTGTATCGCCTGGTAGCGACCGCCGTGTGAACGGAGAACACCTACGCCCTTCATTTTCCCCTGTGTGGTATAGCGGCCTAAAGGACCGTTCATGCTTCCTTCAATGTGGCTTATTGTGCCGTCTTCAAGGTATGGGATCAGGTGCTCATGGCAGGGAAAAGATGCACTCGGGAACCAGCGAATGTTCTTAATGCCCATTTCATGAATTACGTCAAAGAGCATATTTGTAAGTACGTCGCCGTTTCTTAAATGGTGATGCGTTGAGATGGTCATGCCGTCTTTAATGCCCGCCTTTACTAAAGCTTCCTTAAGGCTGCCAGCCAGTTTATTGCCGTCTTCAGGATAATCTATGCAGCTTCTTATCTGCGGCTTCGCCTTGCAGCCCTCGGGTTTATATTTATTTACTCCCTGGAAGGGGATCTGGGGCTCTCCGTTTATTTCATCCGGAACAAGTCTTCCGGCAGCATTTTTCAGTAGTTTCATTTTCAGCTCATCCTCCAGTCTTCTGGAATAAGTTTATTTAACAGTGCCAGATGAATAGTGTTGCGTGCCCTTTTTACTACAGGCGCATCAATCATTTTGCTTCCCAGGGAAACCACGCCTATGCCTTTTCTTTCAGCGTCTTCAAAGGCAAGCACAATTTTCTTTGCCTTCTCTATTTCAGCTTCACCCGGGGCAAAGGCTTCATTGATGACCTTAATCTGCCTCGGGTGTATGCAGCCTTTGCCTTCAAAGCCTAACGACTTTGCTTCAAGGACGCTTTTACGCAGGCCTTCCATATCGCTTACATCCGAAAATACGGTGTCTATTGCCTGTATGCCCGCAGCCTTTGCGGCATTTACCAGCATGGAACGCGCAAAGAAGCTTTCTTTTCCTTCGTCTGTCCTCTGAGTGCCAAGGTCTGCCGTATAATCCTCAAGTCCTATTGCAAGCGAACATACATTTTCGCTTGCCGAGGCAATTTCGTAAGCTCTCATTATTCCGAGCGCGCTTTCAATTATCGGCATGTAGTAAATTTCATTTGTAATATTGTATTCTTTCTTAAGGCGCAGCACCTCGTTATCCACGTCGTATACCTGCTCGGCGCTTTCGCACTTGGGAATTAAAATTACGTGAACGTTGTGAGGCACAATAAAATTAAGATCGCTTTTACCAAGCGGAAGCTGGTTGATCCTTACCATTCTTTCCACGCCGTAGAAGTCAACCGTGCGCAGAGCGTTTCTGACCATAAGCTGTGCGGCCTCTTTTTCTACAGGAGCAACGCTGTCCTCAAGATCAAGTATTATTCCGTCAGGCTCATGAAGTCCAGCATTCGGGAAGAACTTTGGTTCGTTGCCCGGAAGGTAAAGCCTGCTTCTTCTTAACTTTTCCTTTGTTGTTGCATAAGTGTTTCTCTTATTCATCGGAAGAAGGTATTGTTTTTTATTCTCTGGGAATAGCCTGTTTACTGCAAGCTCAAACCTTGCTGCAAGCACAAAGGGGAGTGCACCGCTGTCCTCCAGGAGGACGTGCGCATTTGCAATTTCAAAATATTCGCACATGTCAAGGATAAGCTTACGGATGGACTCTCCGTACATAGTCTCAACCTTGCTCTTAATTTCCAGTTCAATTCCGCCGGAGGACTTCAGCTCTATTTCAAAGTAGCAGTCCGAACGGACTTTGTCTCCCTGCTTTCCGGCAGAAGTTTTCTTTAATTGTTCCATATGTTTCTCTTGAGTTAATTAAAGTTAATTCCGGCATTAAGGCCAGAGGTCTTAATGCCGTAAACATCCGTATTTTCTAAACTACAAGGCTGGCCATAAATTCTTTTGCTGTCATGTTTTCACAGCTGAATATGGTCTCTTTTACCGCCTTCTGTCTTTCAGCTGAAAGGAGCTTTGATGAAAGCGCATTGAATTTATTTTCAAGGTCTTCCATTGTCATCGGTTCTCTCGGATCACCTTTGGGGAATTCCAGGTATTCGGTAAATTCACGTCCGTCTACTGTTCTGATCTTAACCCTTGAAGGCTGCTTGGCCGGGAACATTTTTTCAAACTCTAAAGATGCCTCGCCCTTTATCTTATCTATTACTTCCCAGATTGCGGGATCTTTCATCTTTTCTTCAGAGAAGGAGTTTGTAGTAATCTTATGGTCAACCAGTGCCGCGGCAATGCAGTAGGGGAGTGAATGGTCTGCAGTCTCCCTTGATTCAGGACGGTACTTGTGAGGGTCGAACAGTATGTCGCATGCCCTTGCAATTGTTGTAACAGTAACTGAATCTATATCCTTATAGCTGATATTATTTTTTGTTACCACTTTCAGCGTGCATGTAATGTGCGTATGCGTAAGGGCTTCAGTGGGGAATGCCTTCATGCTGCATTCCATAATCTTAAACTTCTGCCCGAGATCGCAGAGGAGCTTATCATTGTCCCATTTGGGACCGAATACATCCATGAATCCCTCTTTTCCTTCAAATACGGCTTCTGTACCCGTGTAGCCTTTCTGGGCCATAAGAGCTGCAAAGACGCCTGCCTGAACAGCCATGGGGTCAACCGTATTTTTCATCATCGTAAGCTTTCCAGCAGTGGGGCAGCCTATGGTGTGGTTATGGGAGCCGTTAATACCAATAGCGTGAACCATCTGGTCAACCGTAAGTCCCAGAACTTTTCCGGCAACAATAGGAGAAACAAACTGTGTTAAAGTTGCATGATGCCACTTGCGCTCACGCACTCCCGGGACTGCAAACTCGCACAGGCGCTGCTCAAATTCATATGCAAGCACAATTGCCGTAATTACGTCCTTCATTGAAGCTCCCGAAAGTTCTGCAGCCGAAAGTGCAGCGGGAATTAAATCCGAAGGATGTGAAGGATCTTCTTTCCAGTATATGTCGTTAAAATCCAGTGCGCGAATCATGAGTGAGTTAACAAGGGCTGCGTTAACAGCAGGCATCTTGTCGCCGAAACCGATCAGTGCTGCCTGGCTGTTTCCGCCCATTTCTTTATAAATATCCCTAAGAATGTTAACGTCTTTGGTGTGGTAGCCTCCGTAGGCGCATCCCACAGAATCGTACAGGTATCTTTTGACTTCATTGACTACTTCCTTTGGAAGGTCCTCATATTTAAGGTTAACTGCAAATTCAGCAATCTGACGTGAAAATGACTTTTCCATAATACCTCTGATAAAATTTTACTGGAAGACAGCCCATTAAAAGCCGAGCCGCCTTCCAAAGTTTTATAAATCTTACAAATTGTTTTTAACCCAGTTTTCAAGTCCGCCGAAAACTATGAGCTCTTGTGCTGCAGCTCCAACGGGACTTATCTTATATTGTTTTCCTTCTGCCGAAAGAACTGAACGCCTGAAATCAATTTCAGCCGTAATGCCGGTTTTAACAGTAAGCGTGTCCTGCCCGAATTTGTTCTTCAGTTCTTTAATCAGTTCAGGGGCCTCTATAAGCAGGAATCCGTTATTAAGCGCGTTTCTCTTATAGGTTTCGTTAAACGATCCGGCCACAACAAGCTGAATGCCCCTGTACTTAAGGGCTGTTGCCGCCTGCTCCCTTGAGCTTCCGGTTCCGAAGTTGAAGCCGCCTGCAAGTATGTCGCCCTTATTTACAATCTTTCCGAATTCAGGATCATAGTTTTCCATAACAACCTGAGCCTGTTCATCGGGAGTCATGTCGTCGTTATACGTATACTTGCCGGGATAAATTCCGTCAGTATTCATATTATCCTGGTGGCAGAAGATAAGTTCACCTATAACTTTTTCAGCAAAGCCTTCAATGATTTTAATTTCTTCATCAACGGAGGAATTATTCTTTGCTTCTTTTATCGTGCCCGTAAGTTTTGCTGTCTTGCCGGTCCAGTCGAAGGTAATCTTACCTGAAAGTGCGCTTGAGGCCACAACGGCAGGGGAGGCCAGGTAAGCCTGTGCATTGGGAGAACCCATTCTTCCCTTGAAGTTTCTGTTTGTGGCGGAAATGCCCACTTCACCGTCTTCCAGGAGTCCTGTTCCAAGTCCTATGCATGGTCCGCAGCCAGGAGGAAGCGGTATTGCCCCGGCATCCAGTAACGCCTGCCAGTCGCCGCGCTTTTCGCTTTCAGCCTGAACTTCGCTTGAGGCTGCTGCAATGTAGAACTTGACGCCTTCGTGTACTTTCTTTCCCTTAACAATCTTTGCTGCTTCAGAAAGATCATCCACACGGCTGTTGACGCAGGAAACAAGATACGCCTTATGGATTTTCACGTCCTTATCCTTAATTTCAGAAACAGGCGTCATTACCTTAACCGTATTAGGCCCTGAAACGTAAGGCTCCACTGAAGAGAGGTCCAGTTCAATTTCCTTTTCATAGAACGCGTCAGTATCAGCCTTCAGCGATTCTTTTTCAAGTGTGTCAATTCTTTCTTTATTTATGCGTGTGTTATAGCCATTCGAGTCTGAGTTAACCCCGGCAGGACCTCTTTTTGAAAGGAACATTTCTCTGGTTTTAAGCCAGTTTATTGTTACCTCATCAATAGGGAATACGCCTGCAAGGGCGCCCCATTCGGTTGTCATATTGGCAATGGAAAGCCTTTCATCAACTGAAAGATACTTTACTCCTTCACCTGTAAATTCAATTGCATGGTTAAGCACCTCATCGTGGTTGAAGAAACCGCAGAGGGCTATGATTACGTCCTTACCTGTAACCCCGGGCTGAAGTTTTCCCTTTAGTTCAACTTTAGCTATAGGGGGCACCTGCCACCATGTTCTGCCTGTAGCCCAGATGGCTGCAGCATCGGTTCTGACTATAGGGGTGCCAAGGCATCCCAGGCCGCCATACATATTAGAATGGCTGTCTGAAGCAACTACCATTGTGCCCGGAAAGGCATAGCCCTCCTCGCACATGATCTGATGCCCGATACCACGGCCTGCAGGATAAAAATCGGCTCCCATGCTTTTTGAGAACGCCTCTATCTTTTTATACTTCTCGAGGTTCTTTTCGCTTTTATCCTGTACGTTATGGTCAAGTGTATTTACAACCTGATTCGGGTTCTGGAGTTTTGTTGCTCCGATGCTTTTGAATTTTGGAATTACGGCTCCCGTATTATCGTGTGTCATTACATAGGCGGGTCTGATCGAAATATAATCCCTGGCGTGAACCTGCTGTGAGGCTGCAAGCCCCACGGCAAATCTCTGTGCAATTTTTTCTATTAATGTCTGCGACATCGTTTTATCTCCTGAAAAGAGTTCATTTACGTGCTTTAGAAGTTTACAATACAATTTTAGCAGGGCAGGGGGATTATGGGTCCCCCTGCCTTAAACTCAATTAAGCCTTGAACGGATCGAAACTCACAAAATCTGCATGATGAACTATAATGGATTCAACAGTCCTCATCCCAAGGTCGCCCTCTTTGGAGTGTGTTGCAATTATGTGCTGAACTTCAGGCGGGATGCCGAAGCGGTCCACTATGCCAATGCCGCTGAAAGGGTGCCTGAGGAGTTTTCCGGCAAAGCTGGTTGTAAGTTTTCCATCCTTTATTTCATACTCAAGAAGCTTTCCAACGTCAATTAAAATAGCGCCTGCAATAAGTGTATCCATGTCTATTTTAATTTCGCTTCCGAAGTTTTCCGTCATTGTTTTTGCCATATCAACTGCGAGTTTCACGCAGGTGCGCTTATGGTTCATGAAAGTGATCCTGCAGTCCTTTAAGAGAAGTGAAAATGGGATCTTTTCAAGATCTTCTGCAGCAAGAACGCTGTTTTCAATTGCATAAACCCAGCAGTCGGTTACCTTATTCCTGAGATCCTCATTTTTAATCCAGTTGATCTCGGGCCATATCTTAAGTACTTTATCGCGCATTATTATCCCCTCACAGTTTGGCTATTATTGCATCTGTCATTTCCTGTGTTGTACAGGCACCATGCTTAAATACGTCGGGACCGCCTTTAAGCTTCATCATGTCGTATGTTTTAACGCTGCCTTCTTCAATTACCTGTGAAATTGCGCGGCGGATCTTTCCGGCCTTTTCATTTTCACCTATATGGTCGAGCATCATGCATGCGCTTAATATCATGGCAATTGGGTTTACAATTGAGGGGTTCAATTCCTGGTACTTTGGTGCAGAACCGTGTGTGGGTTCGAACACAGCAACTTCCTGTCCAATGTTAGCGCTGCATGCAAAGCCCAGTCCGCCAACGAGGCCTGCAAAGCCGTCGCTTATTATGTCGCCGAACATATTTTCTGCAACTATAACGCCGTAAGATTCAGGGTTCTTTGTAAGCCACATCATCTGTGCGTCGATGTTTGTATCCCAGAGCTCAATTCCGGGGTAGTTCTTTGCAATTTCCTTTGCTTCCTTGAACATCATACCTGAAGTTTCCCTTAATACGTTTGGTTTTTCGCACAGGGTGAGGTTCTTATACCCGTATTTTTTTGCATACTCGAAGGCCGCCGTAAGGATTCTTCTTGAGGCGTTTCTCGTAACTATACGCGTTGAAACAGCCAGATCTTCACTCGGTGTATCCTTAAAGAACTTCATCTTGGGGTGTGTTTCAAGAGCATCGCGGACCTGTTTCGGGGGATTTGTCCATTCAACTCCGGCATAGAGACCTTCGGTATTCTGCCTGAAGATTACAGTATCCACCATCGGCTCTTCAAAGCCATCAGAAGTTCTGCGTATAAAATTGAGCGGATTGCCCTTAAATGAAAGGCATGGACGGATGCAGATATCAAGGTTGAAATGCTGTCTTAAGCCGACAATCGGGCTGAAATAAACATAACCTTTATCGCGGAGCGACGGATCCAGTTCCCTGGCAGCGGCGTCTTTGGGCTTGCTTGTTATTGCACCAAAAAGGCCTGTTTTGTGCTCAGAAAGAAGATCTATCGTTCTTTGGGGTAATGCATTTCCCTCTTTTATCCAGAAATCCCATCCAATATCACCATGGACATAGTTTGCTTCAAAACCTACTGCATCTAAAACTCTGATTGCTTCAGGAAGAACTGTTTTGCCTATACCGTCGCCAGGCATTGATACAATTGTGCGCATATATAAGTCCTTATTTGTGAATTGTTGAAATGTCGATATCTAAATTATAGAATTCCTTTTATGTTAGCAAGAAAAATGGCAGAAAGATAAAGAGGTGCAAAAGAAGAGCCGGAGGCAATAGGAACTTTGATTTATTTTGTTGCTTTTTGTTAAAAATTCAATAATTTAACTCTTAATCTATTTTTCGCCTGTGTAGAGTGTTCTGTAAAATAAATAATTATTAACCTTAGAGGGATCCCAAATGAAAAAGTTGTACACTTTAGTTGTCCTCTTGCTCATGTCTTTTTTAATTGCTTCCTGCTCAAAAAAAGATGATAACCCAAATGGTCCGGGAACCAATGATACAGCACCCGGAATTCCCACCGTAACCTTTAAAGGGCCTAATACCAATTCAACTGATCAGTTTGCACTTTTGACAAAATCATCTGTTGAATCAATGAATGCATACCCGATGCTTTTTTACGGTGTGTTTGCATCAATTCCGCCAAGTAACAGCGATGGAAAGTGGCAATGGGTAGTTAAGCCTGGCGGTACGGCTACAGAGACATTTACTGCTTCGAAGAACTCGGACGGCAGCTTTACATGGAAGCTGATCTTAAACGGGACAATTGATAACAACAGCTACAATAACTGGAAAGCTCTAGAAGGGACAACCAGTGCAGACGGAAAAAATGGAAACTGGAAAATATTTGACGATAACACTACAATCCTTGTGGGAGAATTTAACTGGAGCACCAATTCAGGCGGAATTCTTTCAGGCACAATGTTAAGTTACAATAACGGAGTTGCTTCCGGAAAAATTGAAGTAGTAAATAATCCGGATAATTCAGGTTCACTTAAGGTCTATGGCGAAACTAATGTCCTGGAATTCCTTTCCACCTGGAAAGCCGATGGCACCGGTACCTGGCATTCTTACGACAACGGCGTGGAGAAGACCAACGGGAACTGGCAGTAAGCCTTAAACAGATACAATTTACTTTTTTCAGCCCCTTTCATCATTGGAAGGGGCTTTTTTTTACTTTCCATAACTTAAGCTTACAGGTTTGGTTTCAGCAAAAAAATATTTAACTTAACCGCTGCAAATTCAGGGCTCTGACAGAATTCAAATAACTATAGACTTAAAAAGGGACTCTAAAATGAAAAAATGGCACTCCTTTGTTCTTCTGTTACTTTTTCCCGTTTTAATTACTTCATGTTCCCAAAAGGATAATCCCGCGGGCGCAGAAAATCAGGATGCTGTTTCACTTCCTACTTTTTCTTTTAAGGCACCTAATACTGCCTCAAAAGACCAGTATGCCACAAAAACAAAGGAGCAGATTTCTTCAGCTAATGATTACGCTCAGATCATCAGTTCTGCATTTGTCCATATTTCACCAAGTAAGAACGGGAACACATGGACCTGGGTCTGGCAGGCCGGAGGGGGAGCAACCGAAACCTTGACGGGGTTAAAGAATACTGACGGCAGCATTTCCTGGGAATTGATTCTCAATGGAAACATTTATGGTCAAAACTACAGCAACAGGAAAATTATGGACGGCACCACAAGCGCAGACGAAAAAAAGGGAAACTGGAACATTTATGACCAAAATACAACCATCCTGGTATCCAGGCTTTCCTGGACTTCTGATGAGAGCGGAGTTATTTCTGGCACAGTGGCAAAATATTCTTTCTCACTTGTGACAGGTAAAAAGGAAATAATAAACAGGCCGGATAAATCGGGTGAACTGACGGTTTACGATGAAAATAGCCTGATAACATTCCAGTCGAGCTGGAAAACAAATGGCAGCGGCGACTGGAAGTCATATACGAACGGTCTGGAAACAGCAAGCGGAAGCTGGTAATAATATTATTTAAGCCCCTTTCATTCTCCGGAAGGGGCTTTTTTCCCTTCCCCCATGGGCCTAAAAACCCGCCTTTCACGTTCAACGGCCTTCACACATCCAGGCCTTCGGCAAATAAGGTAAGTCCCTCCAAAAAGGCACTGCTAAGTAAAAAAAGATTTCATATCATATTGTAACGCAAGAAGATTGTTACTTTACATTGCCGCGTTTTTATACGGTCAGGAATTGACGATAAAAGTCTTGTTAAAATAAGAGAAGGGAGAAGTTCATATGAAAAGATCATTTAGCTTTTTAGTTCTGTCTTTTTTGATATTGGCTTTCCTTGCAGCGGGCTGTTCCAAAAAAGACGATAACCCCGCAGCTCCGGCAGTTGTTACTAATCCCGGTACGCCCCCTGAAGTCCCGAACGTTGGTATAAAGGGCCCCTCTTCAACTTCAAACGATCCGTTCTTTTTACTGGCCAAAAGCTATTTTAACAGCCTTGGCACCTTCACATATTATTCAGACATGTTCCGAAATGTACAGGCCGTTTATTCAGACACCGGCTGGGTAAGAAAATTTCTGAACGGATCTATTACAGCCACACTGACTTCAACCAGGCTTGCCGACGGGTCCATCAGCTGGAAACTGATTTTGAACGGCACTACGGACAGCGTTACATATAATAACTGGCTCGCCCTGGAGGGCGTCTCAAGTGCCGACGGGAAGTCGGGAACATGGAAACTGTTCCATCAGAATACAAATCTCCTTACCGGTGACTACAGCTGGCAGAAAAATGCTGACAGCTCAATTACCGCAACTATAAGAGATTATAACGCCAGCGGCACCATCCGTACGAGAATAGAAGCTACGGATAAGGCGGACAATTCAGGACAGGTGCTTGTATATTTTTACACCAGTCTCTCGTTTAAGGCCTCCTGGCTCTCAGATGGCACTGGGCAGTGGTGGACATACGACTCCTCCGGGAACATCCGCCACCAGGGCACCTGGTCATAATTACCATCTGAACATCTTTGCGGGGCAGGCACAACAGCCTGCCCTTATAATTTTATGTCCAGCTGAAAACTCAGATAATTGTTTTCCTCTTCGGCCGGATTTGAACCTCCGGATCTGTATGTCTCAGAATATTTCATGGAAGCCGAGAGTTTTGAAAATATCCTCCCCTGAATATTTATAAACCATTTAACCCCGCTCCCAAAAAGGGAAGAGTTTACAAGGCTGCCCGGTGTATCGTACTCCAGCTGAAAAATTCTAGAGTAATAGGAATCTGTCCTGAAATATGCTATTCTCGCCGAGAGGGAAAACACGCTCCTTGAAATTCCGGTTTCCTCGTAAAGTACTAAGCCGCTTTCCTTTTTCCCGGACTTTGGATTAAGGTATCTGTCGATACTGCCGTGCAGTTTTACATATAAAGATCCCGTAAAGCCCAGGCTCAGCTCCCCCTTAAATGTGCGGCTTTGCCTCAGGAACGTTCCGGAAAAAGGATCCCTGAGGTCGCATATCTCTTCATCTCCGTTTCTGTATCTTAAGTTTAACTTCAGCTTTCTGAACGGGGAACAGGTATAGCTCAGGCCGAACTTGTTCCCGTTTACAGGCAGCATGCTGCCTGTTTTTTGCTTCTTAAACTGGTCATAGAATAGGTCAATCGTGCCGAGGAAGCTCCTGATATTTATACCCCCGTAGATCCCGGTTTCCTGCCTCGCACACCCGGAACTGCTGCCCGAGGAGAATGAGTGCATGGAAGGAAAGCCTGATGGGTAATGCCTGAAGGATATAAGCGCGTTTATCTCTTCGGTTATTATAAATTCCAGAGAGCTGTTAAATGCCGGTTTTTTGTTTCCCAGTGCTGCCTCGCCGGAAAAATACAGCCTGTTAAGGAAAAGTTTACATGAAAGGGAAAATACATCAAACCTTTTCCCGGAAAGACTTAAAGCGGAGGTTTCAAGGAACGGATGGCTGAATTCAGAACGGTAAAAAAGTATCCCGGCTTCAAGCAATTCCTCTATAGCTAATTCAGCCCCGGCCCCGAAAAGAACTTCTTTTACTTTGTCCTTTTTCTGACTTTCCCTCAGGGTCCTGTGGTAGCCTGAAGTATAAAAGGAGGTAACGCTGCCTGAAGCGCTGTCGAGGTTTGCATCCCTCCGGCTGCCTGAATAGAAAGCTGAAGCCTTAAAACCATTGAAAGAAAATGTTACAGCCCCGCCTCTTAAAAAGCTGTTTTCATCAGTGCTAGTGTAAGGCTTAATATCCTTTTTCTGCCTGTGTCTGGAACTCACCGCATTGCCATCTTTCAGATACCCATACGGGCTCCAGAGGGCAAGCCCCTGCCCGAACTCTACACTGTAGTCGCCTATAAGAACAGTCTCAAATGGCTTAAGTGAGTTTACCATCAGGTGGAATGAATTGAAATCCGCAAAGGAAGTTTCACCGGCATCTTTTTCAAGAGTTAATCCCATCTGATATCGGTCTTTGCTGCAGACTTTAAGGCGGTTATAAAGCTTAATTGGAGTGCCGGTATAAGTCGCGGCTGTAACACCCTTATTATATAAGGAGTTGCTTAATATTCTGATGCGCAAATCCACCTTTGGGATAGTGCTGAGATCCGGTTTTGCCATTAAAGTATTTGCACTTGCGGGAATCACCTCTAAAGAGCCTGCATCGATATAGGGTAAAATGTTATTTATAAGCAAGTTAGATAATCCTTTTATCTGCCGGAGCTCATAAACAGAAAAGAACTTACCCGATTTATTACGGTACTCTATAATGGATTTTGCGTCCTGGTAATTAAGAAACGGTATTCGGAGAAGGTCTTCCAGCTGGGCTGAATTTATATCAACCGGGCGCGCTGAAAGGTTTTCAAGATCATCAGAAAGTTCACTGTCATTGACATCCGTCAGGTTATCTTCAAGCGCATTGTTCCAGAAGCGTTCAATGTTAAAAACGGATGAATCACCCTGCGGGAAAATTAAACTGTTCAGGAGTAAAAATCCTGTTAGTATAAGTGACAGAAATTTCATGGCCAGCCGTCAGGTAAATCTCTTTTGATCCGGGTAAGTCCGGGCTTTAATCATTTGCGCTGAAACTCAGGACTGTTCCAATCTGGTGCGTAAGGCCGAGGTCCTGGTGAGTGAATACTGCATAATCAAATTTCAGGAAAGAATAATTTATACCTGCTCCGGCTGAGAACCTGTCGGGCTCGGTGGAAATTCCCACCCGGAGTGAAATATATTTTATAATGTCATATTCAATGCCGGCTCTTACGGACAAGGGACTGCCGGTAACTTTTTCAACCGCCGCATTCAGCATAATTGTCCTGTAAGGTTTATAGCTGAAGCCTGAGAAGATAACGCGGGGAATCTGACCGCTTTCCTGGCCAATCGAGGCATTTAGAATATTTTGCACGGAAAATCCCCAGTTGAGTTCTCTTATGAGCGGAATAAGAATGCCCGGATTTAAAACAAGCGAGTTGTCTGAACCGTAATTCCGGATAGTGAGGTTATGGAGGTTCAGGCAAAGACCGAGCGACATGCCCGGAACTTTAACTGCATAGGCCAGTACAAAATTATTTTTTCTGTACAGTGAAAATCCGAAAGTGGAAACTCCCGCCGACAGGGTCCCGATGGGC
>JBLNAZ010000083.1:0-4816 GCA_050259615.1 Syntrophomonadaceae bacterium
TTACAATTGCCTTTGACATTGAGGTTATCTCTTCAATCTGTTCGGGTGTAAAGGAAACGTCAAGCATCTTGAAATTATCAATTCCAATTATTCCTTTAATCTCATTGTGGTTTGTAAGTGCAGCTTCCAGTATTACGTCGCCGCTCATTGAATGGCCGATAAGTATAACATTCTTTAGGCTAAGCTTATCAATTAAATCAATTATATCCTGCCCATAGTTCTGTCTTGTCCACTGATTTCTATCAGACTTTGATTTTCCAAAGCCCGGGAGATCAATTGCAATTACCCTATATTCCTTAGAAAAATATTCTAACTGATCATTCCAGTAACTGCTGTTAATTCCCCAGCCATGAATAAAAAGTAAAGTTACTCCGCCTGTCCCCTTTTCAATATAATGGATCAGTGCTCTGTCGGTTTTAAGCTCTGGCATTTGAGAGTTCCTCCTGTGTTTTTTCTTTCATTATAATTCTATGAAATAAGTTTCAGTATTCTGGTTGGATGGCTTAGCTTAAGGTCTTTGTTCGCAATTGACTTCGATGGATTCAGGATTTTGGCGAGTCTTCCCTTATAGCCCTTTGTATAGCTTTTCACTCTTGCATCAAACTGAACTCTGTCACCTTCTTTTAGATTTAACTTCTCAAAACCTCTTGTTAAGTTGAACCAAAGGTGATCTGTTATAAATTTCCCGGAGCTGTCGTGAATTTTCTTAAGTAAAACCGTTTCTTCTGTACCCTTGTAACCGCTTTTTACACCAAAGCGGACAAACTCTGCAAAGAAAGTCTGGCGTTCACCGTCAATAGCTCGTAATCTGTCTCGCATATAATTACAACTTTCCGGAGTTTATATATTTTACAAATAAAATGTACAGAAATCCCTGCTTTGCACTTCGTTTATGCGAATTTAGTTAAAATTCTAATCATTCAGAAGCATTCTTTTCGTTTCTTTCCCGGCTATTTGTCCTGTCTGATAAATGTAAGGGCAAATTCCAGCTGTCTGTCTTTATTTTCAATAAGGTCATCTATCACCGGATAGACAGGCAGATCCGGGATCACACCTCTGTCTTTTTGAGGAATTTCTCTTACCGCCATTGTATACTTTACCTTGGGTATTCGGCAGGTAATTTTGCTATTAGGCAAAGTTACTATTGCCTCGTCACCTGAAGTATTGCCATAATAACCTCCACCGGTCTCTTCTCCTATGAACAAACCCCTGTTATTGCTTCTGGCAATAGCAGCAAACTCCGCACTTGCCGAAAAGCTGCGTCCGTCTATAAGAAAATATGCCTTTCCGTTAAAATTATTTTTTTGAGGGTACTGTAAAGCTAAGTTCGGATGTCCTTTCTCTGAAAATATTTCATTGGTAGTTTCCTGACGTGCATAATACATAAAAGATTTTTGGGTTAAATAGGAATAAAGTAAGGCTCCGTTTCCATCATTTCCCCCTTGGTTGCCGCGAATATCGATTAGCAGCCTGCTTATTTTTTTCTCTTTAATTTCAGTAAATGCTGAATCTAAAAACCTGCTGAAATATTCACCGTTCTTCTCCAGGATGTCATTAGAAAAGGTCCTTACAGTAAGTATTGCTGTATTATACTCATCATAGCTTAATTGTAAATACCTGGCCGGTTTTGGAAATGGCCTGGCACATATGATGTCCTTTATTAAATCAGCCTGCAGTCTGGCAGACTTGATCTCGTTTGCCTTTGTTTTATATGTAATATCAAAGCTGCTTTGTGGTCCATATATAAAACTGTACAGCAGATGAAACTTTTCAGCCATCTCCCAGTTTTTGCGGGAGAGAATACTGCCGTCTGAAGGTATATAATTAAACAGCTTTTTTACTATTTCACTTAGTGGAATATTGTTTATTGTTAACAGCTCAGCTCCGGCTAATTCATTATTTTGTTTACAGCAAAAGATAAATGCCCTGTTGTTTAAAAACAGGACCATTGCCGGAAATACGTTTACACTGCTTATATAACTTAATGTCATATCTCTGGGCAGATTGCAGTTGGTATGTCCGTCTTTAATAGCTGCTGTTGCAAAACTGACTAATAAATAAAAATCTTTCAGACTCATACTATCACTTATAGCATTATAACAGCTGTCTAAGGTTTTATCGAGCGATGCTTTGCCGTTATACCTGTACATGCCGGGATGAATTTTTTGCAGAGTGTCTCTTAATGATAAGAAGTCGCTTTTTAATGCAGCGGGCGAAATCTTTTGAGGCTGGTAACTTCCGGATTGTGCAGACAAAGATGTCATTAATATGCAAATAAAAAACAGGCAAAAAGTTTTACTAAAATAATGTATCATATAAAAAATGGATTGTCTACTTTGTTAAAAAATGCAGTTAGTTTTCTATATTTTAATAGAATGATAAAGGATCTTACCACTTGGAGTCAACAAGGATTCTCCTGAAGGAAGACCGGTCGAGAGGGCAGGGAAGATTGAGAAAATTCCAGCATGATTTAAAATAATATATATCATGACAGGATATTTATCAAGCTGTTCTACTATGGTATTTTTTAGCAATATTCAGCATTGCCTTAAGACTTTTTTCAACGTCCGAATCAGTTGTAGCCCATGAGCAAACACTGATCCTCATAGCAGCTTTTTCCTGCCAGACGGTGGGGCCGCACCAGCAAGTGCCATCATTCTGAATATCAGAGACAACACTATTTGTAATTTCAGAGGATCCAAATGAAACCAACACCTGATTAAGCACGACCTCATTTAGAATCTTAAATCCTGCATTGCTAAAAGCTCCAGCAAAACGTCTGGCGTGGCGGCAGGTTCTTTCGATCATATCAGAAAGACCGCTGCGTCCTAATGAAAGCAAAGCTGCCCAGACCTCAACTCCACGGGCACGTCTGGAGAGTTCAGGTGTATAGTCAGAAGGATTACGATGCTGACTTTCTGTCGGAAGGTATTCAGCTGTAATTGCCATAGCTGCGCTTAAGGATTCTTTATTGCGCACAAATGCAATACCGCTGTCATATGGGACATTCAGCCATTTATGAAGGTCAGTTGCCCATGAATCTGCTTCTTCCAGACCATCTACTAAAAAAGCTCTTGAAGGAGCGACCCGTGCCCAGAGCCCGAAGGCGCCATCGACATGAACCCATGCTCCATTTTCATGAGCATACCGGGAGATCTCCTTTATTGGATCAAATGCTCCGGTATTTACATTTCCTGCCTGGAGACAAACAATTGCAGGCCCCTTTATTGCGGGTAATGTATCAGGTTTCATACGCCCCTGGTCATCTACAGGTACTTTTAAGATCCGGCTGCGTCCTAATCCAAGCATACCTAATGATTTAAGAAGTGAAGGATGTGCTTCCTCGCCTGCAATGACTGTAATTGGCGGGGCGCCAAAGAGTCCATCAGCTTCGACATTCCAGCCTGCACCAGCAAGAACTTCATGCCGGGCGGCAGCAAGTGCAGTAAAATTTGCAACTGTTGCTCCAGTTACGAAGGCACCGCCGCTTTCAGAAGGTAATTTCAAAACATCCAACATCCATTTAAGAGCAATTTGCTCAAGCAGAGCAGTTGCCGGAGTTGTGTTATTAAATGCACTATTCTGATCCCATGCAGAGGCGAGCCAATTTGCCGACAATGCGGCAGGAAGTGAGCCGCCGATAACAAATCCGAAGAAACGCGGTCCTGCCATTGCCATTGTTGCCGGTGAACAAAATTCATCCAGTTTTTCTAAGACTGCCTCCGGAGTTAAAGATTCATCAGGGAGTGGAAAATTCAGAACTGAAAGGCGCTCAACAGCATTTTTATCAGGAATAACCTTTCTTTGATCTAACCCCTCAAGATACCGGATAGCCCTTTCGGCTGTATTTATTAAAAGATCACGCATATAATTACCCATTAGTAAATTACTTAATTTCAATTTAGACTAATTTGATTTTCATATCTTCATTAACATACTTATCTCTGCTGTCAGGCGCAATTATTCAGGCCTGCATAAATTTAAGGCATTTCGTATCGGGTAAATTCAGGTTGAACCTAGTCAAAACTCCGTCCATACGAGTTTAGTTTAATTCCGAACAAACCTGAAGCATTCTTCTTGCGAAGTAAAGGATTTTAGAACTTAAACCCGGGTCGGATGTACTTTTGAATAGGGACACCTCTTGTTAATTGAAATTATTTTGGGATAATAACTGCCGTATCTTCAATAACGGCATTAGTACAGTACGATCTATACGATGCTATTAGAGTATCGCCATTTGGTCTAATTTCAAGCAGATTATTCCCCAAAACCGGAGAATTGGAATGGTCAACACTATAAGGGATTATACTTCTGAAAATTTCTATCTCGGGTACTCTGGTTTCCCCGGGTAGAAGTTTCCCATCTAATAAAAATGTTTCCTGGTCGCCGCTCCCACTTTTAACCGAGACATAAACGGGTTTACCATAAATTAATGGTTCATCAAAACTGGTAAACTTAGCAGATACAGAAATAACAATCGTATCTCCTGTTTGAAATGGCTTATCCCATATACGAATCTCTGGGGATGTAATACATGTGTCAGTATTACAATGAGTAACTTGTTTTAGTTTGTCAAAACCAAACTTTTCTTGTTCACACATTGCCTTTTGCTCAATTTGAATTGCTTGTTTTTCTGCGCAGCCTGAAAAAATAAATATCAGTATGAAAAGAAATAGAATACTTAAAGATTTCATAACCACCCCTCTTTATTTATAAACTTATATTGAAGCCGGTGCGGAGGACGAAAATTTTATTTGAGGTGTAGGCGGCTTCTAGCCTTAGGACTGTCAGTAAGCCTGTGAAGCCTCCATATACT
>JBLNAZ010000084.1:0-3835 GCA_050259615.1 Syntrophomonadaceae bacterium
TAACAATTCTAACACCCGTTGTGCTTTTTTCCCAGGCACGTAAAGCAGAGTTCAGGATACATGACAGAGGAATGCTCTGGGAAACTATGAAGGACGACGGCACAATAGGCGCTCCTGATCCATTAAACAGATTTGAGTACTATCCGAGCATGGACTGGCCCGGGGGGCCTGAAAAAATGCAGAAGGACGACCAGCGCTCTTATATGCTTGGCGCTGGCCTGTGGATAGGCGGAAAAGATCAGACAGGAAAAGTTTTCTTTACTGAAAACGGCCCTTTTATAAATGTAGATAAAGGCACTTTCTCAGTCCCTGAGAAAATAAATAACTTTATTGAAAGCCCCGACTTCAATCCCAATGAGGCAGAACAGACCATAAAGGCTATGTTTACTACGTCGGAAAACATTGAAGTCGTAAGAACAAGCCGCCAGTGGAGCTATTCAGGCCTTAATAATTTCATACTCGTGGAATATGAATTTACAAACAAAAGTGCTGCTGCACTAAAGGATGTTTGTTTCGGATTCCCTTATCTCATAAGGCCCAGCTACCAGGACTTTGTGGTGCATAACGGATGGGGAGACGACTTTAACCGTACAGATGATATTGTAAAATACGACGCTGAAAATAACCTGCTGTTTTCATACGACGATACTCCAAACTTCAGCCTTCCTACAGACGTAGGCAACTACCTGGCTGCCAGAAATGAGCTGAGAACTACAGGCTACGCAGGATTTGCAATGCTTTATGCAAGCCCGGCAAAAAATAACCTGACACAGCCTTCAAACGTATTTTATGCACAGATATTAAACAATGAACGCTATCTTACCCTTACCAGCAGCTCGCCTGAAGCAATGTACAAAATCCTGACCGGAGAGGACAAGTCGCTCCAGGCAAAAGAAACCGACAGGCTTTCACCTTTTATGATGCTTACTGCAGGACCCTACGACATTGAAAAGGGAGGAAAAATTAAGGTCGTTGTTGTTGAAGCTGTAAACGGAATTCCGGAGGAGGAAGCACTTCAGGGAATTTCTGCGCAGTCATTGCTTCCACAGGGTGAAAATATGCTTAAGTCCTCAATCCAGAACGCAAAGACGCTTTACCAGAATAATTATAAAGCAGTAAATCTGCCCCCTGCTTCACCCGCAGTCGACATTATCCCGGTGCCTGAAAACCAGTCGATTACTGTTAACTGGAGCCCGGTTGAAAAAACCTGGAAAGACCCATTAACAGACAGTACGGATTTTCAGGAGTACAGGCTCTACAGAAGCAGCATTTCCTTTAACGGTCCGTTCCAGCTTTTAAGATCGGTAACTCCATCCCGTTCGGCAGATGTTACAAGGTTCTATGACGCAAAGAAAAACAAATGGGTTGTTGAGGACAGAACAATAAGCCTTGGCGCGGGATACTACTACGCGGTAACTTCAGTTGATAAGGATGGAAACGAAAGCTTTATGACCAACAGGAATACCGAACCGGTCTACGCAACAAGAAAACCCGCAGACCAGATTTCGAACGTTAAAGTTTTTCCTAATCCATTCAAGAAGGTTTCGGGCTTCCCGGTATCGGGAGCTGAAAATTCAATCGTATGGACGAATCTTCCATCAGAGTGCAAAATAAGAATATATACCAGTAACGGCGAGCTCATAAGAACCATGGAACATAATAGCGTGAATTCAGGTGAGGAGATCTGGAACCAGCTGACTGACGCAAGGCAGAGAACAGCACCTGGAATCTACTTCTGGACCGTGGAATCTCCCGTCGGCTCTACTAAAGGAACATTAGTTATAATAAAATAGAATAATATTATGAAACTAAAAGCAATTGTACTTACAGTCATGTTATCTGCCGGCCTTACATACGGGCAGTACGACTATGGCTTCGATTTTTCAAAGACCGGTTCAGCGGGCCTTCAATTCTTAAAGATTGGCGTTGGAGCACGTGAAAGCGCCATGGGTGAAGCTGTAGCGGCTTCAGTTAAGGACGCAAACGCTGCATTCTGGAACCCCGCTGGCCTGGCCTATATAGATAACTACCAGGCGGCTTTTTCGCACAATAACTGGCTCGTGGACAGCAGGCAGATTGCAGCTTCAGTTGCAGTCCCAATGGGTTTATTCAGCCTGGCAGTAAGTGCAGAAAGTTTTGCGGTGAATGAATTTGAGGAAACAACGGTCACAAATCCCGACGGCACGGGCAGAATGGTTAGTGCAGGCGATATGCTGATTGGAGTTGCCGCGGCGCGCAGGTTTACTGACCGCCTGTCCATAGGAGCACAAATTAAATATGTGCGCGAAAAACTCGATGAATACAGCATCGGCAACGTCTTATTCGACGTCGGAGCCATGTATACAACCGGCTTCAGAAACTTAAGACTCGGCTTTGTGCTTCAGCACTTCGGCCCCGATATGAAACTGGTAAACCAGAGTTTTAGAACTCCGCTGCTTTTCCGCGTAAATGCCACAGATGAAATTGTTGACTTTTCAAATGTAAGCTGGACCGCTGCCTTCGAACTGGTTCATTCAACAGACAACGTTGAGGTGGTTAATATCGGAACGGAATTAAAACTCTACCAGATGATATTCCTGCGCGGGGGCTACAGGGTAAATACAGATGAGGGAAAAATGTCACTCGGCTTCGGCATAGTTTCACCCGAAGTAAGCGGAATGAATCTTAAATTCGATTATTCGTTCGTCAGGTCAGAAGTTGTTTTCCAGGATATTCATAGAATCTCCGTCGGTTTCAGCTTTTAATTAAATGAAAAAAATATCAACTATAGTGCTATTGCTTATGTATGTTGCATTCAGCGGCTGTAAGATAACTAAAATCACACAGCCGGTTTCGGCAGATAAGAATTCCGGAATAACAATAAGTATTTCCGTAACCGATAACCTGGTGCCTGAGAATAATGCACATAAGGGACTTGTGGGAATTCTGATGCCTAAGGACTGGCAGATTCAGGGCGGATCTTATAAATCGTCGCTGGGTTCAGGTGAGTTATATATAAGCGACGACTGGGCAGATTCAATTGAAGCCGTTTACCCTGCGGCAAAATTTCCCGGAGATATGAAATGGGCCGCTCTTATTTCAGACAAGGGCTATACGTATCAGTCCGCAGTTGATGTTGATATAGAATTAAATTTAATTACGGGCCTGACTGAAGGATGCTTTGATCTGGGATACCTTGTAACAAAAGCTTCTCCGGGACTTATTTCTTCGGGGCAGGCTGCATGGGCGCCTTTTTCATACCCTAATAAAATATCCCTTCCTTTGGGAAGCGTGTGCGAAAGTAAATTTAAGGCGGAAAAGGCAGAAGACTGGACAGGCCTTTTGGATAGAAATTCCGGCTGGACGGGCTCCGACGGCATCTATTCCATCCCGATGAATATGTCTGAAAAACCCGAAGGGCAGGATCACCTGATTTTATTTAGCGATACGTTTATCGGACAGGTGGATTCAACAGGCAAGAGAATAAATACAAAGATGGTCAATAATACGCTCGCTTATCTTAAGGGTAACCGCCCCGTAAGCGACAGCATCAGCTTTATGTGGAATAACCAGGGAAGCTCAAACCCTTCTTCAATGTTCGTTCCGAATACTCCAAACTCAAAGCCCGGCGAATACTACTGGCTTATGGACGGAGTTAAACTTCAGGATACAATACACGTCTTTGCACTCAGGGTTGTTACAACAACTGCCGGCGACGCTATGGGATTCGACCTTACGGGCAGCTCGGTAATAAGCTTTAACTTATCTGAAGATAAAAGACCCGTTAATGTCCGGCAGGCCGACTTCCCGTTCTTTCATAAAGAAGGCAGTGCCCATACAGTATTCGGTCAGGCTG